>DATEZD010000267.1:0-6114 GCA_035255865.1 Candidatus Udaeobacter sp. | reverse complement strand
AGCTCGCTGCCGATTCCCGTTACGGCGACGGCGTGCCTGGCGAATTGAAGTCCGCGGAACGCTGCTTCCGCCTCGAGCATTCCATTTCGTGTTTCCTTTGTCCCGCCAGATTTGGAAACCACAACGACGAGCGTTTCGGAGAGCCGATCATTCATCTTGTCGAAAACACGATCGAATCCATCCGGGTCGGTATTATCGAAGAAAAAGATGTCCATGGGATCATGCGATGACCCGAGCGCGTCTGCCACGAATTGTGGCCCCAGCGCCGAGCCGCCGATCCCAATCAGCAGCACGTGCCTGAAGCGTTTTCCTTTTTCAGCCGTGATTTTTCCGGCATGAACATCTTCGGCGAATTTTTTGATGCGGTTGGTAGTGTCTTCAATTTCTTTCCGAATTTCCGCGGTCGGCGCCAGCGCAGGATTTCGAAGCCAGTAGTGGCCTACCATCCGTTTTTCTGTGGGATTCGCGATTGCCCCCGCTTCCAGTTGCTGCATTGCGGCAA
This sequence comes from Candidatus Udaeobacter sp., assembly GCA_035255865.1. Lineage (GTDB taxonomy): Bacteria > Verrucomicrobiota > Verrucomicrobiia > Chthoniobacterales > UBA10450 > Udaeobacter. Next base: position 5,612 of record DATEZD010000267.1, on the reverse strand, counting down.
ACGCCTTCTCGACTTTCGGCTGCGTTTTGTCGAAAAAATCCTCCGGAAATTTCATCCGGCTGATGTCGAGCGAAAAATCGAGATCGCGATAGTACAAAAAATATTGTTGGAACCGCTGCCAGAGCGACGAGGAAGCCACGGTGCAGCTAATCGCAATCAGTGGCGAAGGTCAATGACGCGCCAAGAATGACGAAGTTCGAATGACCCTCCTCCGTCCCGCAGTCGCGGGACTACGGCCTGGCAGGCGAATGACAAAGGAATGACGAAGTACGAAATCTCAAAACTGAGATTGCCATCCTTTCGTCATTTTGGGATGGCGAACGGTACTTGATGACCAGTTCTGCGAATCAGTTCCGAAAGGATCTCGCTGATGCAGGTTATGGAAACGGGCGACATGCCTTTCGTTTCGCAACGCCATCGCAACTCAAAGATGGCTACTCACATCGGATACGACTCCGAGTCGCCGAGAGGGGAATCAACTTGCCCACGACGCAGAGAGTAATTGTCTGCCGATAAGAAATTGTTCGCTTCGCGAAATAGAAATTAGTTGTGCTTACTCGAACGACGTACACGCGAGCAGTCGCTCAGATTAGTGTCCGTCTATTGCAGCCCGTTTGCCCGGGACTTCCTCTTGCGGGGCGACATCGTATTCGGGCTTGCGTATCCCCATCAGCCAACGGTCGAACCAGCCGACGATATTTTGGAGTCGCTCGACGCGATGCCACGGCTGACCAGAGCGTGAAAGCTCGTGCGATTCGTTCGGAAATCGCACCATCACCGTCGGAATCTTACGGAATTTGAGCGCGCGAAACATTTCTTCACCACCCGGGCCGGGTGGTGTCCGATAATCCGCTTCACCGAGGATGAACATCATCGGCGTTTTCACATTCTTGATGTAGGTAATGGGTGAGCGCGCTTTGAAATCCTGCTCGTTCTCAAAAGGCGGCGCTTTGAACCAAGATGGCTGAAACAGAGTGAAATCAGCCGAGTACCACCAGGCATCCCAACTCGCGATGTCGCGTTGAGAAACCGCCGCGGCAAACCGGTTCGTCTGCCCGACAACCCAATTCGTCAGCAGTCCTCCGCCGCTCCCGCCGGTCACGCCAAGCTTTTTATCGTCGATATATCCGCGGCGAATCACCTCATCCATTCCCGCCATCAAATCCTTATAGTCATCGCCCGGATAATGAAACTGAATGACGTTGCCAAAATCCTGCCCGTAAGTCGTGCTGCCACGCGGATTGGGATAGAGCACCACGTAACCTTTCGCGGCCATCCACTGAAATTCGTGCTCGAATATGTAGCCATAAGCCGCGTGCGGTCCGCCGTGGATGTTTAGAATCAGCGGATATTTTTTCGCGGGGTTGAAATTGGGCGGCTTTTGCACCCATGCCTGAATGGGCTTGCCGTCAAAGGTTTTGTAATGAATCTCTTCCGGCTCGGTCAGATTGAGCTTTGCGAAGAGGGTGTCGTTGACGTGGGTTAACTGGCGTGGCTCGCTGCCGCCGCGATCCATGACGAAGAGATCGTTTATCCGCGTCGACGTGGACACCGTGTAAACGATTTTCGATGCATCTGCGGAGGCGCGGAAACGGACGACCGCCTGGTTTCCGTGGGTGACATCGGTTTCTGCGCCGCTCTCGACATCGAATGAGGCAAGAATTGTTTTTCCCTCTTTTCCGCAGACCTCGATCAAGCTGCGCCCGTCGGCCGTCCATAAGGGAATATTCGCACCGCCAGCCCGCGGAGCTGCGCTGTCACCAAAGACACCATCGCCCACATCGAAATCGAACGTTGCGGTCAGATTTCGCGGCTTCGCGTTGGGCGAAACATCGACAACCCACAAATCCGGCTGGGTATAGGAATTGACCGGTTGCGTAGTCGAGGCGATAAACGCGATTCGTTTGCCGTCTGGACTCAACGACAAAGAATCAATTCCCATGTCGATCGAGTTGAGTTTCGTTGCGTTCCCACCGTTCGGGTTAACCGAATACAGCTCGGTCTTCGGCAGTTCGTAATACGGTTCGTCTACGCGCAATGATGTGAAATAAATCTGTGTGCCGTCCCTGGACCAAACGATGTTCCCTTCTTCAAATCGGCCGGAGGTTAATTGCCTGGGCTGCACCTTTTCATCCGGCGTGCGCGGCGCTGGCACGATCCAAATATGAGTCGGGTGCTTCGGGTCGAGATAACCTTCATTATCTTCCCGGTAAACCGCACGCGTGACCACGTGGATGTCGCTCTCGTGTTCCGCTTCGGCCTCCGCTTTTTTTGCAGCCGAATCTGGTTCGCTCTTAGGCGTTGCCGTCGGCTTGCCGGAATCTTCTTTTGCGGCGGGGGTGCTGGATGGGGAACTTTCACTCACCGCCTTTTTCAATTCTTCTTCCTTGCGTTTTTTCTTTGCTTGTTTGGCCAGGTCCTCCGCATTTGTGTCGCTCGTGAAGGCGATCGTTTTCCCATCCGGCCCCCAGACCGGATTCTTCGCGCCTTTCGGCAGATCGGTGAAAGAGAATGAATCGCCGCCTGCCATCGGCAAGATCGACAGTTGAGACGGCTCCGGTTTGCCATCCTTTTCGGTCGCGCGCAGGAAGAGCAAAAATTTTCCGTCCGGAGACCACCGTGGCGTCGAGTCGTAATCGCCTTTTGTCAGTTGATGAGGCTCCTCACCGCCCGCCACGGATACAGACCAAATCGTGGTGTTATAGCCTTCGCGCTTCTCGTTCACCGTAACGCGCACAAACGCCACCCGCATTCCGTCCGGTGAAATTTGCGGGTCGCCGATCCAGACAAAATCGAACAGATCTTTTTCGGTGATGTTGCGCTTTTCGGCGAAAGCGTGAGTGAGTGCGAGAGCGAGAAGAAAGGCAATGACGAAGCACGAATGACGAATGAGTTGTAGTGGCAGGCGTGTCGCCTGCGAGATAAAGGAATGCAGCCGACACGGCTGCCTCCACAGCAAACCAAATTTGATCATTCGAGTTTGCTTCGTCATTGGACATTCGGGTTTCGGCATTTCGCTCACATGTGAGCGATGACGTTATCGCCAAACTGCGAGCATTTGATTTCAGTCGCGCCTTCCATCAAACGCGCGAAATCATACGTGACTCGTTTGCTCGCGATCGCGCCGCTTAGTCCCTTGAGGATCAGATCGGCAGCTTCGGTCCAGCCCATGTAACGGAACATCATTTCACCTGAAAGAATCACTGAGCCGGGATTCACCTTGTCTTGATTCGCGTATTTCGGCGCGGTGCCGTGAGTCGCTTCGAAAACTGCGTGGCCGGTAATGTAATTGATGTTTCCCCCGGGCGCGATGCCAATGCCGCCCACTTGAGCGGCCAGCGCATCGCTCAAGTAATCGCCATTTAGATTGAGCGTTGCAATCACGTCGAAATCTTCCGGTCGTGTCAACACTTGCTGAAGCGTGATATCGGCAATTGCGTCTTTGATCACAATTCCCGCGCCGGGTTTGCCCATGGGGATTTTGCACCAGGGACCGCCGTCGAATTCCTCCGCGCCAAAATATTTCTTTGCGATTTCAAAGCCCCAATCGCGAAACGCGCCCTCGGTAAATTTCATGATGTTGCCCTTGTGCACCAGCGTCACGCTCTTGCGCTGGTTCTGGATGGCGTAGGAAATCGCGCTGTGAATGAGCCGCACACTGCCCGAGCGGCTGACCGGCTTGATCCCGATTCCCACGCAGACCTCGTCGCTTTCCGGGGCACCGACCATTTTCCAAAAGTCGGCTGCTTTCTGTTTTGTGCCGAAACGAATTTTGTCGAACTGCTTGGGAAATTCTTTTTGCAGAAAATCGAGGATCTTTTGCGCCTCAGGCGTGCCGGCGGCGTACTCGATGCCGGCGTAAATGTCTTCCGTGTTTTCCCGGAAGATCACCATCTTCACTTTCTCGGGATGCTTGACGGGCGAGGGGACGCCTTTGAAGTACTGGACCGGCCGCAAACAAACGAAAAGGTCCAGCAGTTGCCGCAGCGCAACGTTGAGCGACCGAATGCCGCCGCCCACTGGTGTCGTCAGCGGCCCCTTGATTCCGACCAGATACTCACGGAACGCTTCTACGGTGTCGTCCGGCAGCCATTCATCGAATTTGTCTTTCGCTGTCTGGCCGGCGAAGACCTCAAACCACGCGATTTTCTTTTTCCCGCCGTACGCTTTTTCAACCGCAGCATCGAACACACGGACACTCGCCGCCCAAATATCCGGCCCGGTCCCGTCGCCGCGGATAAATGGAATGATCGGTTGATCCGGGACATTCAGTCTGTCGGTTCTGGTAATCTTCTCGCCTGCTGGCGGAGCAACATCTTTGTACGGCATAAGTCGCTCACTGTAGCGGCAAGCTTGCTCTGAGCAACGTCGAATGGATCTTCAGCCGCAACGCAATTGTGCCCGTGTCAGTCACGGAGGCCAAGTCAGATGTCGAAAGCGAGTAGTTAGCGCCGGTTAAGCTGTGCTTACTACGCGGTCACGCGCCTTGAAGCTGCATTTTCTCTATCCCGGCCTGTCGTTGTGTAACCCACGGTCCTGTGGGCCGTCCTAGCGGAGGCAAGGACCACCCCAAGATCGAGCCAGCCGTAGGCCGGTGACTACAACCGGATATCGCCGCTTTTAGTCGCCGTTGTTCGTCGGGGGTCTTTCAGGCGAATTAACTGGTGGAATGATCGTAAACGGCACGAACGGCGGCGGCAATTGATTTGTCGTCGGACACGGTGGACCCACAATTTCCTTGCCTTTATATTCTTTAAAATCTTTTGCGTCTTTCCCGTAGCCCCGCACTGGCCGCACCCCCGCCGCCGCAGCTGTGATCCTGTCTGCAAGATCAGGACGGGCCATCACCGCTCCGGCTACAAGCGTGCGAGCCTGACTTGGAGGGTAACGAACAAGGAGCGAACTGAATCCTCGCATAAATTGGTCCGGCGTTGCGGTCGCGATGCTGGCCGCTCCCGCCGCTCTGACCGCGCGATCCAAATCGCCATTCGGGGCCGCGACTTGACGCCGACTTTGAATTTCCTCCTGAATCAGCGGCGCACTGGGCAATTGGCCAAAGTCCTTGACGAGAGGAGAAGAGAGCTGCCGTTGAAGATCAACCTCAACCGGGTTCTCCAGCCTTCCGTAGACCGGATCGTAAACAACCATTTGACCTGCCTGCACGTATAAAGACTGGCCCATGCTAGGCAAATAGATGCACGAGCCTCCTTCAAGCACCGTATATTCCACAATTCCGTTCGGAAGGACGTTTCCCAGCACGGTTGTGCCTGTGATTGCCGCTGTTACGGCGCCCATCTTGATTTTTGCGCCGCCGGCTTTCTTTGGCACGTAAAGCAAAAATTGTCCGCTGCCCATCTCGATTGTTCGCGACCCTTGTCCCACGTTAAAAACCGACTTCTCGCCGAGGCGCGTGATCGTTTTATCCTTAAACGTCAACTCGCTCCGGGACTGGGCGCCGGTCTGCACGGCCGTGCCTTGCCGAACCGTCTCGTTTACGGCGGCGGGACGGGCCGCGGCATTTGACGGCAACACCTTGACGTCCTGCACCACTTGCGTGACCTGCGCCTCCTCGAGCTCAGCGGCAGCGACCGCGCCTGGAAGCCAACTCGCCA
>DATEZD010000266.1:0-9382 GCA_035255865.1 Candidatus Udaeobacter sp. | reverse complement strand
GGCCCCCGAAGGCGACCGATAATGTTCCCCCGTAGCTTCGATGGATTGCGCCGTATTGTGTGCGCGCTGCGTTGCTTCGCCCATATCGGCCTAATGTCCTGTTCGTTTTCTGCCAGGAGCTGCCATGGCTTCTTTCATATGGCGTTTCGCCTCCTCTGGCAGTGGCCCCATCCCGCTGCCGGGCAGGAACCAGACACCCGTATCTTCACCAGGACAGTAAAGTATGATTGCCCCTTCCTGCGTGACTGCACGATAAAAGCTTGCCTCCGGATGCGCCTCAATAACACTGACGAAATTCTCCCGCCATGGATCACCTTCAAAGTCAGAGAGCTCCTTAACAAGCTGGCGTAGGTCAGCAACGCTCATGGTTTCCAAAGATCCGCGGATGGCTTTCTGCCGTTCTTCACTGACAGTTTGCATATCTACAAATTTATCGAATGGCATAGGTGGTTACTCCCGTTGATTACGTTTGAGGTTGATACGTCACGAAACCGCTGTCTGCAAAGACGAGGAATCTTTTCTTGGTTTTGAGATGTTGCACTCGGTTCATACGGCAAGTTTCGTGCGGCAGTAGCGACTGTGAAAGACTATTTTTTTTGGTTTGATATGCCTGGCGAGCATAATGCGCATGTGCGCGTTCGAACTGTAACGAAAGACTCAGCAGCTCTTCGAACCGCGACTCGTACGCATCGCAGATGGGAGAATCGCCATTCGGCTGGACCCATTCCGGATGCTGCGCGCGGAGCGCATCATGCATCTCGCGCTGAAGTTCTGCGTACCCGGGAACTTCAGCCTCGGGAGTTGAAGAATGTGTCGTGTTCATCAGCTAGCACCAGACATTCTCGTGCTGCGGAAGGGAATCGAAGATGCATTCCCGAACCTTTGCCGAATTGAAGAGCGACATGTTGAAGACGAGCATCGGATCGCCGGAGCGCCTTCGGCGGCAGCCTGTTCGACCAGAGTGATGCCCCGGAGTCAAACCAAGTCGATGAACAAGCTGGGCGATCCAGCCAGTTCCGCGGAACTGGCTGCCCTCCGGGCGCGCTTCGCGCGGATCGTGCCGGCGACGTGTTCGTTTGGAGGTTCTTTGAGATCGGGTGGCCTTGGATCCTGTGAGGTGTTTTGTTTTCACTGTTTGTCTCATTTAGCGAACCGAGAGGAATGCGGCGAAAAGGCCGAGCAAGATGCCGATCACCGGACTAAGTAATGCGAACCAGGTTGAGAAGCCCCATGCAGCAATCGCATCGCATTTCGGGTTAATGATCATGTTCTAGGTTTCGTTACTTCGGTTTGTGAACGAATGTTTCGGCAGATAGTCGCGCCGCCCTGCTGGGCTGAATGTTCGTTAGGCGAATCGACATATCCGCCAAACAGGCAGATAAGCATGGCCATTGCTAGGATCGACATCGCGATCATGGCTGTTTGCAGTGGTTGACTGTTGCGAAAGCCGGCAATGGCGAATGGGCTGACGTCAAATGCAATTTCCATTGCGCCTGTCCCGATATCGTCTCGATCCCGCGCTGCCATTGGCCAACCAGCTTTGGATTACGCGGAACAGCGAAATGTTCGCGATGATCGGACCGAGGACAGAGGTTAGCTAACGCTTTCATAGGAGTATGCTCCGCTTGCATTGCGCTCGCTCACAAAGAGCTGGCCAACAGAAATCTGAAACCGGCGGGCGGCGCGCCCGCAGCGTCGCATCCAACAACTGAGCGGGCCTAACGACAGGTCGCCGATCAGTTCCTGGCGGATGTTTTCCGGTGCAAGATTCAATAATTGGCAAACATTTAGGAATGAAAACGGCGAAGAGCATTCATTGACTGTGAGCCAGTGATACGCATCGAGGTAGAGTTCCCGCTCGATTTTGCTGGTTGCACCGTGGAACCGCCGCAAATCCTGCGCGGCTTGTTTGAGCACACCGGCGGCCAGGTCATGTTGGGCGGACTGTTTGAGATCACCGAGCGCCAACTCACGTTGGCTTTCGTCTGAAATATCAGCGTTGTTAGCGTTCATTGTTTGTTGTGTCACACCTCTATCTCCCGAGTTTGGAGGACTACATTTCACAAGACTTGAGATTTTTTTGCGGTGTCGCTTTATGCGGCGGCGAGAAGCTCTGTTTCGATCGCTGCTGCACGGATGCCGGATTTTCAATGCTGCCCGCGAGATGATTCGCGCTACCTCTTTCGATTGATTCGGTCGATCGCTGGCGGGATGTCGGCAAACTGATCGAGCCACGCATCCGGCGCTAGCGTTTCGGGCGGCACGCGTAGATAACCATAGCGCATGAGAATTACCGCAATGCCGGCCGCGCGCGCCGCGGCATAATCGTTCTCGTTGTCGCCAATCATTACCGATTCGTTAGGCGATGCGCGAAGCTGTTCGAGCGCGGTCAGAAGATGCCGCGGATCGGGTTTTCGAAATGCCACGATGTCGCCGCCGACGATCACTTCGAAATATTTGGCGATGTTGAATCCGTCGAGCACAGCGAGGGTCGCTGCTTGCTGTTTGTTCGTGCAGATGGCAAGGCGCGCTCCTAATCCGATTAACGACCGCAGAGTCGTCGCAACATCCGGATAAAGGCGACTCAATCGTGTGGGCGCCGCTTCGTAGAAATCGAGAAACCGCTGATGCGCGTTTTCAAGATCGACAATTTCGCCGGTTGCACGCAGCGCGCGCCCGACCAGTGCATGCGTCCCGTCGCCGATCATGCCTCGCACTTCGTCTGCCGACAATTCGCGCCGCGCGAGGGCCCGCAGCATCTCATTCAACGACGCGCGCAAATCCGGCAGGCTATCGACGAGGGTGCCGTCGAGATCGAACACGAGCGCAGATTGCTGCATTGAACCACCGTCTTACAACAACGGCCAAAACACCGCGAGCATTAGCAGAACAATCAGTGCGCTGCATCCCACTAGCGCCAGTTTGTATTTCCGCTTTAGCGCAAGATCGACATCGTCCAATAAACGGATCGTCGCCGGATGGTCATCGAAAATCAGGACGCGGCGAATCGGCGCTGCGCCTTCGCGCAGTCGAATCGGCCGCGAAACTATCACAAAGACTCGGGTGCCTTTCGGGCCTAACGAGTCCGGCGTCACGGCAAACCGTCGTTGACCTGTGTTGCGCATGATCAAAATGAAATGCTGAGGAGTTTGTTTGAGCACACCGGGCCGCCAGCTCATGTTGGTTTTCCTCTGAGATATCAGTCCCGTTCGCTTTCATCTTTGTTGCGTGACACCTCCCGACTTCAACGCGGCATCCTTTTCCTTAGTTCATCAGCCATGCAGCCAAAACGCAGACGATGAAGACGAGCACCGGATTAAGCATAACGAACCAAACTGCCGCAGTTGTGACGGCCGGCCCATGCGTTTCGAAAGTTATTTGTGGTTGCATATTCCTTCTTCAGCCGAACCAGAGTTGATAAAGAATACTCAGGACCGCGAGCGTCAGTCCGCCAAACACAAAGACAATTGCTTCGACGCGGTTGTGCCTAACGACCGGTGTGTCGTTCACGACTTCCGGATCACGACCAAACAATTGATCGCGCCGGCGGTAAATGAAAACGCCAGCGCCAATTAAGAGGAGCAGGGGAATGGTGAACCCGATCCGCAGCGCAGGTTTACCGGCCGATTCGATCACGGCAAGAAGTAAAACGCACGTGTTCATGTCCATCTTACAGGGTGGCGAAAAGCTCGGCTTCGGACCGGCCGAGGTGTTTCCTGGTTAGCTTTCATTGTGTGTTGCATGACACCTCTATCTCACGACTTTGAAGCGCTACCTTTCAGCCAACGTTGATTTTTTTGGAAGAAAGGAGCAGCGGTCGCCCGACCGCCATTACGTGATCGGCGGCTGCTCAAGCCGCCGTTCCTTGATCCCCTTGCGTTTTTAGTACCGAACGGGCGGCGGATTATTCAGCAGTTCTTCAAACCTGCGGTCCTTGCGCAGCGGATCCCAGAAAGGTGAGTAACGAATATCGCCCGAGTGAATTCCGCCTGGAACTTGAAGCAGGTGCGGAAGAGCGTCAACGGCTGCCTCGACTTCGCCCAATTGCGCTAAAGCTTTTGCGCGGAAAGCTTCGGCAATTGGCTTAAATAGAGCGTCATTCTCGTACTCGGCAACGGCTTGCCTCGCCTGCTCGTGTGCATTGGATCTATCGGCTAGCCCTGCGTACGCAGCGGCCAGGTAAAGCCGCGACCCGAGAAGTGGCGGAGTGCGGAGAACTCCGCCAGGTGCGACTTCCTGGATGACACGCTCGAAGGTGGTACGCGCTTCTTCATTGCGCCCCGCCCACAACTGACAGTATCCTTGCAGCACGAGAGCAAAGATGTCTTGCGTGTTGAGCGACTGTCCTGGACTTGGAGAACTGGTTGCTTTGCTAGCCCAAAAGAGTGCTTCATCGAAGTTACGTTCGAGCAGCGCCTGATCCACGCGATGAATCAAAACGGTCTTATCCGTAGAATCCTTCGAGATACGCGCGAGCTCTTTAGCGGCTTCATTTAGCTTACCTTCTTGCTGGTATAGCTCAGTTTTCAGCGCCATCGTGAACTCATCGTTAGGCGAAATCTCCAACGCGCGGTCGAGTGCTGTTTCCGCCTCTGCCCCGCGACCTAAAGGCCAGAATATGTCGTACGCCGCACTGGTCCAAAGCCGAGCATTGCGTGGGTCATGCTCGGTTGCTCTAGTAAGGTGGGCTTCAGCTTCCCTCCAGTTACCAAGCCGGCGCTCCGCATACGCCATGTATTCGTTAACAAGAGCGCTGTTCGGTAAACGTTTTTGAGCTTCGCGATACGCTTCCACTGCCTTAGCCGGATCGTTCAATACTCGGGAGCGATAAGTGCCCTGCGCCAACCATGCTTCGCCCAGTTCTGGTGCGAGTGACATTGCGCGATCCGCCGCGTCCTTCACTGCCGCGGCCGAATTCGCGCTTGGATTGACGTCGTGGTAATAAAGGAAGCTCCTCGCAATGCTGAGTCGCGCCCAAGCGAGAGCGAAGTTCGGGTCAAGCCGAACAGCTTCCGCATAACTCGCGGCAGCATCCTCATACACGTTGCCGCCGGCTTGGCTGTGCTCGATGCCTACGCCACGCAGATACGCATTGTAAGCGGCCGTGTTTGTCGTCGGTGGCTTAGTGCTAATCCTCTGTACGAGCTTCGCATCGAGTTGTTCTGCGATCGTGTTGGCTACTTCGGTTTCGACGGCAAAGACATCATCGAGCTTGCGATCGTAGCTGCTGGCCCACAGGTGCGCGTTTGTGCGTGTATCGATCAACTGCACATTCACGCGAACCTTATCGGCTGCTCTCTGCACCGAACCTTCCAAGACCCGGCCGACCCCCAGCAGCTTCCCAACCGTCCTAAGGTCTTCAGCTTTGCTTTTGTAGCTTTCGGTTGACGTTCGTGCGATCACTTTGAGCTCAGCGAGACTTGCCAGCTTGGTCAGAATCTCGTCCTGAATGCCGATCGCGAAAAAGTGATCGTCCGCGTTCGAACTAAGACTTTCGAACGGAAGAACCGCGATCGCTCGATCCAGATCAAAGGCCGAGGCCCTGCGCTGGTAAAGAAAGTTGGCTAATAAGGCGAGGGCGAGCGCAAGCGCGAATCCTACTGAAACAAGAACGAGACGTTTTCGTCGTCGGCGCGCTGCAGGCTCAAAAAGAAGGCAGCACCGATGAACCTTTGTAAGTAGCTCGCGCGCCGTTTGCGGTCGCCTTGCCGGGTTCAGAGCTAACATCGACTTCAACAACGTGACGCATTCACGCGGTAGATGTGCGTTCTTCAACTGCTTGAGCGGCAGTTGTTCCGATTGCTTTGCCCTAATTTCCTCAATCGAGCGGCCGGCAAAAGGCATCTGCGCTGTGAGGAGGTACCACAAGCTCACGCCTAACGAATAGATATCCGAACGTATATCGATCTGTTGTCGGCCCGCTTCATCAAATTGCTCCGGGCTAGCGAAGGCAGGAGTTCCTATGAAGCCTGCTTGCGTCTGATAAGTCGCATCTTGTACAGCGAGAACTTTCGCCACGCCGAAATCGATGATCTTTACCAATAACTGGTCGCCTGCGTGTGACTCAATCATCACGTTCGACGGCTTCAAATCACGATGGACAACACCACATTCCTCTCCAGCAGCGAGGCCGCGCGCTGTTTGCTCTACTACCTCAAGCGCAACGCTTAAAGGAAGCGGCCCCACCCGTCGGACTCGTTCTTCGAGCGTTTCGCCGTGGACAAGCTCCATCGCATAAAAGCATTCTCCATCCTGCTCACCGTAATGAATTACTCGCGCAACGTTCGGATGATGAATCTGAGCGGCCGCGCGCGCCTCCCGCAGAAAGCGTGCACGTGCGACGGGATCTTTCGCCAGCTTACGAGTAATAACCTTCAGCGCGACCGCCGAATTTAGAACGGTGTCGCGAGCACGATAGGTGACAGCCATTGCCCCGGAGCCGAGTATCACAGGCACGCCGTCGGCATTTACTTCCACTTCGAAGTGCGCGTAACGCAACGGACCGAGTCTGACTTGAATCTCCCCGCTGTCTCGCTGGACTTCAAGATCCTCGGCGAGAAAGCCAAAGCTAACCAGGCAACGAACACATTCGCCGTCCGGGCCGGGATGGGTAATCGACTTACCGCATTTCGCGCAAACTCCCGCGCCAATTCTTTCCTGAGTAGCCACGGCGCTCATGCCGTCAGGATGCGGTAAACGTAATGCAGCTCGTCGTCAATCTCCTTCGGATCGGAAACCGTGCTCGCCACCTCCGCCCGCAATGCGTGCCGATAAGTTTGTCGCAATCGTGAAAGCCACACACGGAAATTTTCAACCGATGTTCCCAGTCGCTTCGCCACTTCCTGCTGATCTGGTGGCGTCGTTGTTCCACCGGCTACGAACGGTCTTAGCTCGTCCACCCATTCCCGTTTCCCTTCCGCGGCAAATCGGTCGCGCACGTTTTTCCACGCGTGCGTCACGACGCTGGAGGCCCACGCCACATCATAGGAGTTCACGTCGCTCAAATGCGAAGTAGCCAGCATCGAGGCTTCAGCCTGCGGCAGTACTTCATCGAACGACACGAACTGCTGCGCTCCGCCGCGTTTGATCGCGCGCACGCGTTCGCGCTGCTTCAGCAGAAAGTTTTGCAAGGAACCGAGCAGGAATGTGCGCAAACGCCCTTTCTCCTGATCGGCCCGGCTCAAGGTGTGGTGTTCAAATAAATGCTCGAAAAAACCTTGGACGATATCTTGCGCATCACCCGACGAATAGCCGCGACAACGGACGAATGTATAAAGCGGTGGCCAGTAGGCTTCACAAAAAGCGGCAAGCGCTTTTCGCACCGACTCATCAGACTCCGCCCCGCCCGCCTGCAATACGACTGTCCAGTGCGTCGTCTGGAACGGCGCGCCACCCTCTTGCAGTGTTCCGGGAATCGGTTTCGTAAACTAGTTATGATAAGCTCCCGAAGCGGTGTTGCGATAAAAAAGCAGAGTTGCCCAAAGAGCAAGCTGAGCTCTCGGCAGGCATTGATGTGGTCCACGTGCTGCGTTCGCACGACGCCAGTCGGTGCCATTCGCTGACACGGCGCGGGAACGAGCGAGATTAAGCGACGTTCAGAACGACGCGGCCGTTTACTTTGCCTTCTCTCAGTCGACTGAAAACTTCATTGATCGAATCGAGCGGGAGTTGCTCGATCGTCGCCTTCACTTTGCCTTCGGCGGCAAAGGCGAGCGCTTCCTCAAGATCTTTTCTTGTGCCCACGATCGAGCCTCGGAGAGTGTAGCGACTTAGCACCACATCGAAGATGGACACCGGAAATTCGCCGGGAGGCAATCCAATCAAGACGCACGTGCCGCGGCGACGAAGCATGCCGATCGCTTGCTTGAATGCGATGGGCGACACAGCTGTGACGAGAACACCGTGAGCTCCCCCGATTTCATCCTGAATTTTGCGCGCTGGGTCCTCCACGCGCGCGTCCACTGCAATTTGCGCGCCGAGCTTGCGCGCTAAATCCAACTTTTCTTCTCCGACATCGACAGCCGCTACATGAAATCCCATGGCTGTGGCGTATTGAATCGCGATATGCCCTAAACCGCCCACACCTGAAATCACGACCCATTCGCCGGGACGCGCGTCTGTTTCTTTCAGGCCTTTGTACGTCGTGACGCCTGCGCACAGAATGGGTCCCGCATCGACAAACGAAAGCTGGTCGGGAATTCTGCCTAGGAAATCTGCCTGCGCGAGGGAAAACTGCGCGAAACTCCCATTCACGGAATAGCCCGAGTTCTGTTGCGCGTTGCAAAGTGTTTCCCAACCCGAAACACAGAATTCGCAATATCCACAAGCGCTATGCAACCACGCGATGCCGACTCGATCTCCTTCCTTTAGGTGAGTGACACCCGGGCCGAGCGCCACCACAACACCAGCACCTTCATGTCCGGGGATAAATGGCGGAGTCGGTTTGACCGGCCAATCGCCATCGGCCGCGTGCAAGTCGGTATGACACACGCCGGTCGCGATGATTTGGACTAGAGCTTGCCCAGGTCCAGGTGAAGGGACAGGAACTTCGCGGATTTCCAGCGGCTGCCGGAACTTCTTCACCACCGCTGCCTTCATAGTTTTTGGAATTGTTTTCATGTTGATCGTTTGTTAGGCGCTTGACGCCCCTTCGACTTTGCTAATCCTAAAAGGGCCGCGAACTTACGCGGAGATAAGGGTTTAGTCCGACTGCATGATTTCCATGTTAGCGGGAGTGCGCCGATCAACGTCGATTCGGTGATCGAACAGACAATGGAGTTCGCAGGTGCTTTTCTGCTCTGTTTCACGCGTGCGCCCGTTCCTGTTGTAGAATTGCCGCTGTTGTTTTCATCACAGTGTCGGGAAGGTTTGATTTGTTTTGGTTTCGGTTTTGGTTCGACCTCTAAAATTGCAGCGTTCATAAAGCCTGTGTTCTTCGCGTTTCACGAACTTTCGGGCACACAACGAGTGCGCGCTTGGCGCGAATTGCGAATTACTGCGCGTTTTTTGCGGCGCGTGTGGTTCGACTCGCAAATGGCTGGCATGGAATCGCGAAATGAAAATGCTGTTCCATCGCCATCGTCAAGCCCACACTTCACAGAAGTTGTGAAGAGTTCAAATCTGAGAGCGTTGATATTGACGTGAACCGGGCAACTCGATGGTTGATTGGTTCGGCGATCGTTGTGTTTGTCTGCGCAGTTATGGCGATCGTGTTGCCGCTCACATTTTCGATCGGAGTCGCGGTGTTGCTAGGCTGGCTTTTTGTCTTCGCGGCTGGTGCTCATCTCATCTTCGGGATTCATTTCGGAAGCGGCACGCTTGCCTAGCATGCGTTTATCGCCGCGTTGTACGGCCTGGCTGCGATCAATCTGCTGGTGAATCC
>DATEZD010000265.1:0-9024 GCA_035255865.1 Candidatus Udaeobacter sp. | reverse complement strand
CGATTGCTTCGTGATAACTTTTCGACACCAGTTTTTTAGTCAGTTCATCCTGGATCTCCTTGCGAAATCTTTTGTCGATTACGGTACGTGGCGCCTTGCCCGGCCGGTAACCTGGGATTTTAGCAAATCGCGCGAAGCTGTTTGCGATCGCATCCCACTCCTTCGCCACCTCCTCAGGGGGCAATTCGATCTGCAGCTTCGAGACGAATCCAGGCTGCTTTTCCACGTCAACCTTCATCGAATCACTGTAGCGGCGCTCTGTAAGCGCCGCATTATTTTTGTGGCATTGGCTTCCAGTCAATCGTTTATCGGCAAGATGCCGATGCCACGTCAGATCACTTTCTGTCCGCGTACGTAAACCGAATGTGTCTGCGGCAGTCCAAACCAGTACGCCAATTCCCGGTAATCTCCGCAATCGAAGATTGCGAAGTTGGCAAGCTTCCCCTGCTCCAGCGAACCGATCTTTTCACCTCGATTGAGGCTGTAAGCAGCATTGATCGTCGCTGCTGTGATCGCTTCCGCAGGCGACATTTTCATTTGGGTGCAGGCCAGCGACAAAATCATCGGCATGCTTGGCGTCGGCGACGAGCCAGGGTTGAAATCGGTCGCGATCACAACGGCAAGACCAGCTCCGATCATTTCACGCGCGCGCGGATAATCCAACGATCCGAGCGCGTACACCGAACCTGGCAAGAGTACTGGTTGGACGCCGGCGGATTTCATTGCAGCAATCCCATGCTCATCTGTTTTCTCCAGATGATCAGCAGTCGCCGCCTTCAGATCTGCGGCCAGCTTGGCTCCGCCTGAATTGCTTAGTTGATCGGCGTGAATTCGTAGCCTTAACCCGAGCTCTCTGGCTGCCGTCAAAATTCTTCTCGATTGTTCGAGGTCAAAATAACCGCGCTCGCAAAATACGTCGCAAAACTCCGCGAGTTTTTCTTTGGCGATCCGCGGCAACAGCTGATCGATCACAAGCTCGATGTATTCATCGGCGTCCATCTCCCGCGGCACCGCGTGCGCACCGAGAAACGTCGGCACAATCTCAAGCGGCGATCGCTCGCTGACCGATCGCATCGCACGCAAGATTTTCACTTCATCTGCAAGCGTCAGTCCGTAGCCGGATTTAGCCTCAACGGTTGTCGTCCCGCAGCGCAGAAACCAATCCGCGTGTTTCTTTGCCTCCACGAGAAGATCGTGCTCTCCGGCCGCGCGCGTCTTCTCCACCGTGGACCAAATTCCGCCGCCAGCCTTGGAGATTTGCTCATAACTTTCGCCGCTCGCGCGCCGTTCAAAATCATCGAGCCGATTTCCAGCAAAAATCAGGTGCGTGTGCGCATCGACAAATCCCGGTAACACAACGCGAACGCCGGCATCGACAATCTCCGCCCCACGCGATTTCTTTTCGATCTCGGCGCTCGGGCCAACGAGTTCGATTTTGCCATCACGAATGAGCATTCCGCCATCGCGAATAATTCCCAGCTCAGCCATTTCCGTCCCAACGCGCGGACGTTTCTGACCAGCCAGCGTGACAAGCTGCGCGGCGTGAATGACGGCGAGCGAGTTCATGATTCGCCAGAGGTTAACGCGTCTCTTCTATCTGTCATGTTGAGCGAAGCGAAACATCTCTGACTGTCGGCTTTGGGGAATCGAGCGTCCGGGTGTAATCAGAATCACAACGATTGGAGCGTCCGCTTCAACGCTTCAACGCTTCAACCCAGTTTGCCTTGCACAACTTGATTGATCTTTTCGAACTGCGCTTCGGAATCTGCACTGATCTTCCGCAGCTTGTCGGCAAGCGCCGTTTTGAATTTTTCGTCCTTCAACTGCCCGAGGTTGATTCTCACGTTCAGCGCCGCGCCCTCAATACATGCGCGAGTGGCCAGCGCGCCGACACCTACATCCGAGATAGAGGCCGGATTTCCTTTTTCGGCCATTTCCGCCAGCAATGCGTACGATCTTGACGCCGTCTCCATCACTTTCAAAGGCACTTCCGTCGCGTATTTCGTCGCCGCTTCAATCGCAGCCGAACGCGCCGTCTTCTCTTCTGCCGACTCTTTTGGCAGCGCAAATGAGTCCATCACCTTGTTGAATGCAGCCGTGTCTTCGTCCACCAGCGATAGCAATTCATCTTTGAGTTGCTGCGCTTTCACCGCCCAATTGCTGAAGTATTCGAGCTTGTCGTCCCAGCCGCGTTTCCCGGCGGAAAGATTTGCGACCATTCCGCCTAACGAAGCACCCAATGCTCCCATCAACGCGGCGACGGAACCGCCGCCGGGCGCGGGCGAATCGCTCAACGTTTCATTGCAAAACTCGCGCACGTCCATTTTTACGAGGGATTTTTTCGACTCACCAGATTGAATCTTGAATTCAATCACCTTTTCCTTTGGATCGAAAGGCTTCAGTTCGCTCAACCCCATGGAGCGAATCGCAATGTCGATCAGTTCCTCTTCTGAAACGCCTTCGGACCATTGTTGCTTGCGCAAAAAATACCGGCCGGCATCGACCAGACATTTCTTTGGCACCATGCCCACAATCTCCGAGCCTGTTACGCGCATGCCGCGCTTGGCGGCCGCTTCGACGGAGGCGTCGAACGCCGCATGCAACGGTGTCTCCTCGATGTTCGTCAGATTCATCGAGACCTGTGCGATCCCGTATTCCTTCACGAACCAGCCAATGGCTTTGACGTGCTTCAAGACCCCGGGAATGCGAACCGGTTCGCCATTTGCATCCAGCACCGGTTTTCCCGACGGCGTGCCGTCTTCCGTCTTCACCCTCCCCTGCTCTCGCACATCAAACGCAACCGAGGTCGCGCGCCGCACCGATTTCGTGTTCAGGTTCACATTGTAAGCGACTAAAAAATCGCGGACACCGATTACGGTCCCACCCGATTTCTCATTGAAAACCGCCGGACCGAAATCCGGCTTCCATTCGGGTTGTTTTATTTTTTCGAAGAACCCTTCGTATTCGCCAGCGCGAATCACGGAAAGATTCGAACGCGATTTATCCTTGGCCGCTCTTTCGTAGAGATAAACTGGAATCTTCAATTCCTCACCGACGCGTTTCCCAAGACGATTTGCGCACTCAATCACTTCTTCCCAACTGACGTTGCTCACTGGAATGAATGGACAAACGTCGGTCGCGCCCATGCGCGGATGCTCGCCTTTATGTTTGCGCATGTCGATGAGCTGGGCCGCCTTTTCGATCGCACGAAATGCAGCCTGCACAGCTGCATCGGGATTTCCGACAAAGGTCACTACTGTCCTGTTCGTGCTCGCCCCGGGATCAACGTCCAACAATGAAACACCATCTACCGATTTGATCGCATCTGCGATCTGCCGAATGACATTCTGATCGCGTCCTTCAGAAAAATTCGGCACGCACTCCAGTAACTTTTGCATCAGAAGGGACTTCGACAGCGCGTTAATCCCGCGCTCGCGGCTGCATCGGGAGCTCGATGTTGTTGGCAACGGCGAATTCAATCGCGCGCGAATAGCCGGCATCGGCGTGGCGAAGGATGCCGGTGCCGGGATCGCTGGTGAGCACGCGCTCAAGTCGACGCTTGGAATTTTCGGTGCCGTCGGCGACGACGACCATGCCCGCGTGTTGCGAATACCCGATACCAACGCCGCCACCGTTGTGAATCGATATCCACGACGCGCCGGCAGCAGTGTTTACGAGTGCGTTGAGCAACGGCCAGTCGGCGATCGCGTCGCTACCGTCGAGCATTCCTTCGGTTTCGCGATTGGGCGATGCAACAGAACCGGAATCAAGATGATCGCGGCCGATCACGATGGGCGCTTTGACTTCGCTGCGCCTAACGAGTTCGTTCATCGCGACGCCAAACGCGGCGCGTTCGCCATACCCTAGCCAGCAAATTCGCGCCGGTAATCCTTGAAATTGAATTCGCTGCTCGGCGAGCTTCATCCATCGGGCCAGCGTTTGGTTCCTGGGAAATAATTCGAGTGCGAGTTTGTCGGTTCGCGCGATGTCAGCCGGATCGCCGCTCAATGCAACCCAGCGAAACGGACCGCGCCCTTCGCAAAACAATGGCCGAATGTATTCCGGAACAAAACCGGGAATATCGAATGCGTTTTTCACTCCGGCCTTTTTTGCCTGCGCGCGAATGTTGTTTCCGTAATCAAACGTGACTGCACCTTTTTTCTGCAACGCCAGCATGGCCTCGACGTGCACGGCCATGGATTGCATTGCGCGATCGATGTATTCGTCCGGATTTTTTCGCCGCAACGCGAGCGCGTCTTCGAGTGGCATCCCGTGCGGCACGTAGCCGTTCAAGGCGTCGTGCGCGCTGGTTTGATCGGTCAAAACGTCGGGTACAATGCCGCGTTTCACGATTTCCGACAGAACGTCAGCGCAATTACCGACAAGTCCTACGGAAAGCGATTTGTGATCTTTGCGCGCCTCATCGACCAACTGAAGCGCTTCATCCAGGGTTGACGCAATCTTGTCGCAGTAACCGCTTTTCAATCGCTTCTCGATGCGAGCAGGATCGACTTCGACGCCGAGGAAAAGCGCGCCGTTCATTGTTGCAGCCAGCGGTTGCGCACCGCCCATTCCGCCAAGCCCGCCGGTCAAAACGAATTTTCCATCGAGCGAACCATCGAAATGTTTGCGGCCAGCCGCTGCGAAAGTTTCAAACGTTCCTTGCACAATCCCCTGGCTACCGATGTAAATCCATGAGCCGGCTGTCATCTGGCCGTACATTGTAAGCCCCATTCTTTCGAGCCGATTGAACTCGGCATAATTGTTCCATTGTCCCACGAGGTTCGAATTCGCGATCAAAACGCGTGGCGCTTCGTCGTGCGTCTTAAACTTGCCAACCGGCTTCCCTGATTGCACGAGAAGCGTTTCGTTATTTTCGAGTTCGCGCAGCGAGCGAACAATCGCGTCGAAAGCCTCCCAGCTTCGCGCGGCGCGACCGGTTCCGCCGTAAACCACGAGTTGGTCTGGATTCTCGGCGACGTCAGGATCGAGATTGTTCATCAACATCCGCATAGCTGCTTCCTGATGCCAGCCTTTGCAGCTGCGCTCGCTGCCGTGCGGCGCATGGATGACTCGTCTTCCACTCATAGCTTTTTGTCTTCGCCGTCAAAATCGCCCCGGCGAATCGCTTCGGCAACAGACGCGATGTCGCCCGAGAGCGCACGGTCTTCCGTAAGTGGTGACGCGATTTCCCGCACAGCAGCGAATGCGCGCTCGACGCCAACGCCACCTTTCAAAGGACGGCGATGTTCCAAGCCTTCAGCAGCAGCTAACAATTCGATGGCAACCAAATTTTCGGCAAGATCGACAATCGCACGCAGCTTCAGCGCGCTCGTCATTCCCATGGAAACATGATCTTCTTTCCCACCGGAAGTGGTGATGTTATCAATGCTCGCTGGATGCGCGAGCACGCGCGCTTCATTGACCAACGAGGCTGCCACGACGTGCGCAGTCATGAAGCCGGATTGCACGCCTGGCTCTCGCGCCAGAAATGCAGGCAGCCCTTCGTTTTTGTCTGGATTAACGAGTCGATCCGTCCGGCGTTCGCTCATGCCCATCAGATCGGCAATTGCAATTGCAGCGTAGTCGAATCCGAACGCAAGCGGTGCGCCGTGAAAATTGCCCCCCGAAATCACTTCACCACTTTCCGCGAACACAAGCGGATTATCCGTCGCGGACGCCGATTCAATCAGCAAAAGATCTTCGCAATGTGCCAGCGCGCCGCGAACCGCTCCGTGCACCTGCGGCATGCAACGCAGGCTGTACGCATCCTGAACGCGCGAATCCTCCTCGCGATGCGACTCGCGAATTTCGCTGCCTTCCATTAGTGCCAAAAGATGTTTGGCCACGGCTTTCTGGCCAGGGTGCGGGCGGGCATCTTGCAGCCGCGAATCGAAAGCAGCAGGTGTGCCTTTCAGCGCTTCCAGACTCATCGCGCCGGCAACGTCGGCGATGTGCGCAAGGCGTATCGCGCGTAGAAGCGCCAGTCCGCCTACCGCATGCATTGCCTGCGTGCCGTTGAGCAGTGCGAGGCCTTCTTTTGCTTCGAGTTGCAAGGGCGTTAGTTGGGCACGCCGCAGGGCGTCGCCGCTCATCATGCGCTCTGCTTCAAAAAGCGCCTCGCCTTCGCCGATGATGCTCAATGCCAGATGTGCCAGCGGTGCCAGATCGCCGCTCGCGCCAACCGAGCCTTTTTCCGGGATCACCGGACAGACGCGACGGTTGAGCATTTCGCAAAGCAGCTCGATGACTTCGAAACGAATTCCACTGAAGCCGAGGGCCAGAACATTCGCCCGCAGCACCATCATCGCGCGCGCCTCCGGCTCGGACAGCGGATTTCCAATTCCGCAGGCGTGGCTGCGGACAAGGTTCAACTGAAGCTGGCGCAATTCGCCTTGCGGAATGCGGACATCGGAGAGCTTTCCGAAACCGGTGTTCACTCCGTAAACGACCTCATCGCGCTCAACTATTTGTTCGATCGCTTTGCGCGAGGCGAGAATACGCGGCCGCGCGACAGGAGAAAGACGAACGGCCTCGCCTCCGACAGCGACCGCTGCAAGTTGGACAAGAGAAATCTGCTCCCCCTTCAGCTTCATTGACGCAGTTTAATCAGAATCGTTGAAGCGGAAAAAGAAAAAGGCCAGGCCGTAGCACGACCTGGCCTCTTGGGCGAATCCGCCCGGATTAAATTGGGTGCCGGATTTATTTTCCGCTCGGCGCTGGAGGTGGTGTCACTACCTCCTTGTGTTGCGCGCAAGCCCCCAGTCCCAAAGCGGTGACCATAATGGCCACGACCATGATCGTTTTCAATAGTTTCAATCTATCTCACCTCCTTTAGCAGCAAGTTGCTCCGGTCTGTTTAGTTAGGGAATCAGGGGGACGCAATGCTTTTCTGAAGTTTTTTTTCGATCAGAAATTGGGGTGCCGGCTTTATTTGGCGTAACCGGTCGTTCCCGCGGGTGTGGTCACAGTAGTCTCTTTGTGTTGAGCACAAGCACCAAAACTCAAAGCAGTGGCCAAAATGACCACGATCATGATCGCTCGTAAAAGTTTCAATCTATCTCGCCTCCTTTCATCGCAAGCTGCACTTCCCGTTTAGGATCACACGGGAAACAACGTTTCTCTTGTCTCGTTTGGATGTATCGCCGGGCGCATTAACCCGAAGTTGCAAGCACCATCCTGTCATGTTGAGCGAAGCGAAACATCTCTGATCTCTTTTCGTTGCTGACTGGCGAGAATCCGAGATCCTTCGCTCCGCTCAGGATGACAAGCGGCGACGGTGCCTGGGTACGGCTTTTGGAGCATCACAATCAGTCCTCGATCACAACAGATACGCTCTCGTCCACCAAGTCGAACAGTTCAATTACATCCGCATTCCGCATTCGCACACAACCGCAGCTGGCAGGCGTGCCGACCTTGTCCTCGTGCCTGGTGCCGTGAATGTAGATGTAGCGGTCGCGTGTATTGGCATTGTGCTGGTCCAATCCGTCAAGCCATAAAATACGCGACATCACCAAGTCCTCCGTCGGAGGAAGCGGATCAACAGGCTTGAGTGCCACGCGGCTTCGAAAAACAGTGCCGTTGGGCGCCTCGGCCCCAATCTTCTCCGCGATACGAAAACGACCGGTTGGCGTTTTCATGCTTCCCATTTCTGTGCCGATGCCGAATCGCGACGTGGACACTGGATAACTGCGGACCGGCGTGTCGCCGTCCTTTACCGTAAGCTTCTGATCCCGGATCGATATGTGGATGTGTCGCGAAGTTTGCATCGAATCACCCGGGCGATAAACTGCGCCTGCGGATGAAAGGTTATCATATCGCCGTCGTCGGCGCGACCGGCGCAGTTGGGCAAGAGCTTTTGCACGTGCTGGAACGGCGAAATTTTCCAGTGGCGAGTCTGCGCCCGATTGGCTCTGCACGTTCCGCCGGCAAATCAGTGCGATTTCGAGATGAACCGGTTTCAATCCAACAACTCAACGAGCATTCATTCGGAAAGATCGACGTCGCATTTTTCAGCGCTGGCGGCGAAATCTCGCGAAAATACGTGGCGATTGCGTGCCAGGCGGACGTAATCGTTATCGACAACTCGTCGGTGTTCCGGATGGACGAACATGTGCCGCTGGTAATTCCCGAGATCAACGCCGACGATGCGCGACGGCATCGCGGGCTCATTGCGAATCCAAATTGCACAACGGCGATCACGCTGATGGCACTTTTTCCTCTGCACCGGGTGTTCGGCGTCCGCCGAATTTTCGCCGCGAGTTATCAGGCTGTTTCCGGCAGCGGCACGCGCGCGATCGACGAATTAACTGAGCAAACAAAAAGAGGGGCGGAAGATCAGCAACGTTGTAGCCGTCGCCCTGTGGGCGACGTGGCCGCAGCGAGTGCAAATCAACGGCACGCTTCGCACAGCGAAGCAGCTACAGTTTATCCGCATCCGATCGCATTCAATTTGTTGCCGCACGTCGATTCCTTTCTCGAAACCGGCTACACAAAAGAGGAAATGAAAATGCAGAACGAGGCGCGCAAGATCATGCACCTGTCACAATTCTGCGCCTCGGTCACTTGTGTGCGTGTGCCGGTGTATCGCGCTCACTCAGTCGCGGTGAGCGCTGAATTCGAGAGAACGGTCTCAGTGGAACGAGCGCGCGAAGTTTTGGCCGAAGCGCCAGGGATCGAGCTGGTGGATGAACCCCAGAATAATCGTTACCCGATGCCACTGAGTGTTACCGGAAAAGACAATTGTCAGGTAGGCCGGGTGCGCTTGGATTGCGCGTTTGAAAATGGTCTGTCGTTTTGGGTGTCAGGCGATCAGTTGCTCAAAGGCGCAGCGTTGAACGCGGTCCAGATTGCCGAATTATTGTAGGGGACGAGAGGCTGACGTTTGTAGGGCGTTTCTGTGAAACGCCAACCATTGGTCTGGGGTCTGAATTCTGCTGGCGTCTGAGACAGACACCCTAGAACGTATGCTTTTATGGCTCGACCGCCACGCATTCCGGTGATGCTGCCCTGGGAATGCAAAGT
>DATEZD010000264.1:0-3648 GCA_035255865.1 Candidatus Udaeobacter sp. | reverse complement strand
CGATGCTGCTCAATGAATTTCTGAAAGAGCACCGCACGGTGCAAGAAATGAAGTCTACTGTTGCAAAACAGGAAGCGAACGCTGCAAACCAGGAAGCGACCATCGCGCGTCAGCAAAAGCAAATTGACGCGCTTACTGCGGGACTACAGAAAGTGAGCGCCCAGCTTGAAGCGAGCAAACCTGCGCCGCAAGTGGTCAACAATCCCTAAGCCGAAAACCGTGATGGTTACCACTCCTTGAAATCTCACTTATGTCGTGCGTTTCGATCACGTTGCCAGCTTCATAGTAAACGCGAATCACAGCGTGATGTGAGCGGCTGCGAAAACTTCACGTAGCTGATTGCCCCGGCGGTTTTCGGACTCGGTGCTGGCGCGAACGTGCGTAGAAGCGACGAGATTTGGCGGCGTTCCCGCAAACCGCCATGTCGCACCAACGCCTACGGCCGGCTTTCGATCTATCAATGAATAGCCATGAGCAATTAGGTCCCTGACAAATGCGGAGTCGATCCATCGGCAACGGCAAGACATGTTCGACCATCCGATGGGCGATCATGGCTGCGATAAGGTCGAAATCGGCTGCATCACTGCGAAGCTCAGCGACCACGTGCCCATGGTCGAAGCGCAGCTCGTGCGCATTGATGCCTGCGATCCAGTACTGGCGCAGCAGGGCGAGCGTGGTTTTCGGCGGCGCACTCCCGGAAACGATCCCAGTGACCAGTGCAAACAGCGTTTCGCGCAGCTTCTTTGCGTGCGCCAGCGCCGTCGCAGCCGCTGTGGGCTCGCTCTGCGCCTTTCTTGCCAGGGCGCGCAGAATTCTTTCCGGCAAGAGATGCACCAGCGCTGCCCAATCGAGCAGGCGCGTGTAGCTGTCCAGCCAGTCGCGAGGCGACTGATCGCGGCCAGTGACGGTATTGATGAAGTCGAGCGCTGCGTCCCCGCCAATGAGGTCACCGGTGGAAAACCGGTGGGTTTCGATTCTAACTGGTAAATAAGATTTCATAGGTTGACAACCGTTGTAATATCAATTAAAGGTTAGCAAGGGAAAGGACCAATACTATGAAAAACTTCGATCATCCGATGAAAAGAATTAAAAAATGCGAAAGCAAACGCTTGCAGAAAAACCTTATGAACATAATCCGCCCGAGGTCACTTATTCTTACCTTGGTTGGCCTGCTGCTTGTGACGTTCAGCGCGGCTGCCGATACTTCGGTTGAAGGGGTCGTGAAAGACTCCACCGGCCGCCCAATTAAAGGTGCCAATGTTCGGATTGAAGCGAAAAATTTTGCAAAAATTCTTAAGACTGATGCCAGCGGCCATTACGTTACCCATGGCCTGGCAGCTGGTACCTATAAAGTCACGCTCGTTATCAATGGGCAAGTGAAAGCAGTGATCCTCGACGCCAAGACTCAGTTGGATGAACCCACACAGCTCAACTTTGATCTAAGCGGAAAGAGGGCGTCGGCTAAGAAACACACACGGATGGTTTGGATTCCTTCCAACATTATCGGCACCAACATTATCGGCGGTGGTCGCTGGGTTGAGGTCGATGACAACGGCAATATCGTCGACAACACCGGGCTTAATAATGTCGAGAAATTCCGTAGACCCGCCGTGTACGGCAAGGACTTCATGCCCGCCAGAATAAGTAGAGACGAATGACCTTCCTGTGAATTTACTAAATTTGAAAATCGCAAATAAGCCGCCCCGCCGCCCCAGTGCCGAACCCACCCTTGACTCGGGGAAACAATGCGAGACTAATTTAGGCGGCAGCGCCAGTTTCCGTTCAGTTGCGTCCGGACGGCAAAGAAAGCTTCGTTGTCCCTCAGTGCAGATGGCAGCGACGTCTGCAACGTATATTTGGACCTACCACTCTTTGAAATCGCCCGCGTGCTCCTGCGTTTCGATCACGTTGCCCGCTTCATCGTAAACGCGAATTACTGCATCATGTGAGTGGCTGCGAAACTTTGCGTAGGCGATTGTGATTGCGTCCGGCCCGCCGTATCACAGGCGACCGAATGGTGGTGCGCATAATAGCTGATCTTTTTCCACTAGACAACGAGCCAGCTATCGTCCGTTCCACCTAACGTATAGTTGGAGCCACCCCCGGCGTCGGCCACGCATCCAGGCCCGCATCGTCACGAAGCGCCGACGATGCAGGCCCCGATGCTCAACTCAGCGCGCCGGCATTGCACCTCCCCACGCCGCGGGCGACGGGTTGAGTGGAGTGACCAGCGACGGGGAATTGTGCGCCTTCATTTCCGGGCCTGCCGCATTTGTCGGCGGTGTGCCTCTGACGCGAGCTATGATTCCGTGGCCAATGCCGGAAGCATCAACGAAACGACCACAGATTAACCCCTGGTCATTGATTCCGTTTAGCGATGTAAAGCTCGAGCCGGGATAATCGAAAATGAAGAAATTGTTTGGCGCGGTAAAGAAGACTCCATGAGTCGCGCCTGAGGCGTCCGCATATCTGCCCACCACCCAGTTCCTATCGTTATCTCCAAACAGGACTGTGCTAACAGAACCCGGAGGATCGATCGGGAAGTGCAGCGCCCCATTGGCGTCCCGGTAGTAGCCGTGAAGGATTCCTGAGCCGTCTACATAGTATCCCACCACCAACTGCTCTGAATTATTGAGCTGGTAAGCAAGGGTCCCGGTAGCTGCCGGGACGCTAAACGACGTTATGGTCCCGCCAACGCTGACGAACGCGTACAAGATCGTGTTGTCGCTGTTAGAAAACGCGCCGGCAAAGTCGGCGCGATCGTTTATCCCAAGCACATCGGTTGTGGGCGCGCCGGGAACATCGTATTCTGTGAAGGTGCCGCCCGACAGGAAAAACCCGTGCTGGTTGCCATCGCTGGTGGCGTAGTCGCCGACTACTGTGCGTAAGTTATTGATGCCTCGTCCTTCGGTAAAACCCACGGTATCGTTAGGGTCGACGATCGGCGCGCTAAAGCTACCATCGCTGAACCGGACAAAACCGCGCGCCACCCCGAGCGAATCGATGTACTCGCCAACGATGTCGCCTCTTGAGTTAATCTTTTGCGGCAAGGTCGAATTTCCGGTCCCGGGATAATCAAAAGTCGTGATCACTTCGATAGAGCCCGAGGTCGCTGCTTGCTGAGCGAACGTCCCCATCAATGGGAACACGAATAGAACTGCCAGAATGCTGATAAATATCTGTTTTGGTTTCATGATCCTTATTGCCTCCTTAATTGGTTTCTTCATATTAGATATACCTCCGTGTTGGTTTTAATGGTTGCGCATGATGATTACTTTCCCTTTACAAACGGATTCCAGAGCGCGTGCTGCGCGAAATCTTAATTTTTTTCGTGGCTTGCTTTCCTTCTGCGGTCTTGATACAGGCCGTTAACGTGAATACCCGCGTGGGGAATGGGCGCGGTCAGGGCGATTTCTTTCCTTCGACGCACTGGAGCGTGGTTGTCGCGGCTGGGGAAAGCCAGGCCGAACCGGAGATTGCGCAGGCTGCGCTCGCGGAGCTTTGCCAGACCTATTGGGCGCCGCTTTACAGTTTCGTGCGCAGCCGCGGGTACGCCATGGAAGATGCGCAAGATCTCACACAGAGCTTTTTCGCTTACCTGATCGAGCATAAGATCTACGCGCGCGCCGATCGCACGAAAGGTAAATT
>DATEZD010000263.1:0-6850 GCA_035255865.1 Candidatus Udaeobacter sp. | reverse complement strand
GTTTCTGGAACAATTAGGCACGCCGGCTTACACGCCGCCGGACCCGAGCGCGCCAAACAGGCGCCGCATTCCGCCCGCGCCATTTGATTCGCCGCCATTTCCGTCGGCCGATTGGCAGATCAATGGGACGCCGATCATTGGGGATCCGGGCCAGCTTGCTCCTTATCCGTTGATGCAGGCAATTTACGAGGGACCCGGTGGCCAGATGTGGAAAGACAGCAAGATTCAGATCTACGGTTGGGTAAACTTTTCAGGTAACATCAGCACTTCTCATCCATCAAAAACGAGTGAGAACGGAAATTTTCCGCTGGTTTACGATATTCGGCCCAACCGGATGGAGCTAAACCAGGTCGTCCTTTACATCGAGCGGGTGCCGGACGAGAACCAAACCGATCACATCGACTGGGGCTTTCGTCTTTCTGGTGTGTACGGCCTCGATTACCGATTTATGATCTCGCGTGGCTGGTTCAGCTCGCAGTTACTGAAACACAACAGCTATTACGGGTTCGATACGCCGATGATCTATTTGGATCTGTACATCCCGTACGTCTTCCAAGGAATGAACATTCGCATTGGTCGTATCATTTCCGAGCCGGACATTGAAGCGCAGCTGGCGCCGAACAATCTGATGGCGAGCCACTCCATTCTTTACGGCTTCGATCCTTATTGCCAGGAAGGGATCTTCACGACTACGAAAATCAACAATCAATGGACGATTCAAGCAGGAATCTCCGACGGCACCGACGTTGCGATCTGGCAGGAAGATCCGGGTCGGCAAGTTACTGGCACAGTGATGGTGCAATGGGTTGCGCCTAACCAAATGGACTCGATCTACGCGGGCGACAATGTGATCAACGACGGTCAGTTCGGATACAACAACATGCAGCAGGTTGTTGGAACGTGGACTCACAAGTTCAACGACAAGATCTACACCGCGACCGAAGCCTGGTACATGTGGGAATACAATGCCATTGATCATCCAACAGCCGAGGTACCGTTTCGAAGCGGCTCGTTTCCGGTCCAGAACGGTTATGCGCCTGAGTGGGCGGTCGTGAATTACACAATGTTTCGACTCTCGGGAAATACGTTCCTAACCGTGCGTAACGAATATTTCAACGACAAGGTCGGCAGCCGGACTGGCTTTGCTACGGACTATTCTGAGCATTCTATCGGTATCACCTGGTGGCCCGATAAGCTTATTACCATTCGTCCCGAGCTTAGATTTGATCATTCTTACGCCGAAAGGGTATATGACAACGGAACTAGGCATAATCAGCTCGTGTTTACCACCGACATGATCTTCCACTTCTAATGACCTATGAATGATTTTTCGGTCGACGTGAATTCGTTCTTTGGACTAACACACAGCGCTCCGGATTAGAACGTGTTCACTGGTTTTGGCTACCGCTTCTGAGATGCAGACGTTGCCCCGACGGCGTAGAATTGGAGCATGAGCGAGGCCGAACGGCCTGATCCCGACGCACTTCTCGCGCGCATGAAGCGCGAAGAGACGGAGTCCACCCGGGGCAAACTGAAGATTTTTTTCGGGATGTCGCCGGGTGTGGGAAAGACCTATGCCATGCTGCAAGCCGCGCGGCAGAAACAAGCAGAAGGATGCGAGGTGGTAGTGGGAATTGTGGAAACACATGGTCGCAAAGAAACCGAGGCGTTGCTCGAAGGAATGCCGATCATGCCGCGCACGCAGATCGACTATCGCGGCACGTCACTGACGGAGATGGATCTCGATGCTATTCTCACGTGGCATCCAGGCCTTGCGGTAGTCGACGAACTCGCGCACACCAACGCGCCAGGCTCGCGTCATCCAAAACGTTACCAGGACGTGCTCGAGTTGCTCGATGCCGGTATCGACGTTTTCACCACGCTCAATGTTCAGCATGTTGGCAGTCGCAGCGACATAGTTCGCCAAATCACAGGCGCGCCGGTCAGCGAAACCGTTCCCGATACTGTTCTCGATCTTGCCGATGAAATCGCCCTAGTCGATCTAACGCCGGAGCAACTACGCGCGCGCTTGGCCGAAGGAAAAGTGTATCTCGGCGAGCGCGCCGAGTGGGCCGCGAAGAATTTTTTCCGAGAAAGCAATCTGACCGCCTTGCGCGAAATGGCGCTGCGTCTTGTCGCTGAACACGTCGATCGCGACCTACGCGACATCATGTCGGAGGAAAAAATCGCGGGGCCTTGGAAGAGCGGGGATCGCTTACTCGTTGCGGTGAGCGCGAGTCCTTACTCGGAAAGATTGATTCGCTACACTCGCCGGTTGGCGGCATCGATGGAAGCTTCCTGGATCGTCGCAAACATCGAGCAACCGCAGCCGCTTTCGCAAGAGGAGCAATCACGTTTGACTCGGTATCTCGGGCTCGCACGCCAGCTGGGCGCGGAAGTAATTTCCACTCCCGGTGCCGATATTGGCGAAGCGCTGCTCCGTATCGCACGAGAGAACAACGTCACGCAGATTGTCATCGGCAAACCAATGGGCGCGCGATGGACCAGTCTGTTTAAACGCGACCCGGTGCGCTGGCTCATGCGACACAGCGGGAATATCGACATCCACATGATCCCGGCGGAGGAATCGGTGCAACCGCGGCGCGAAACCGTCGAAGAGCGTTTGGCACGCGCGCCATGGCGCGACTTTGGAATTGCTCTCGTTATCGCGGCGGTCGTCACCGGATTGTCATTACCTATCTTCACTTATACCGGCTACTGGGCCGTCGCGCTTTTCTATCTGCTTGCTGTCGTTCTCGCCGCTACGCGATTAAGCCGCTGGCCAACGCTCTTTCTCGCCGCACTCAGTGCGCTTCTTTGGGATTTCCTCTTCATTCCGCCGCGCTTCACCTTTTACATCACTCATTTTCACGATTTCATGATGTTTGGCGCGTATTTCGTGATCGCACTCGTGATTGGTCATCTCGCCACACAACTGCGCGAACGCGAACAGTCCGAGCGTCGACGCGAGGAACGGGCCACCGCGCTCTATCGGCTAACCAGAGCGCTGGCTGCCAGCCGGGATTTGGATGAAGCACTCCCAAAAGTTTTTTCGCTGATCAAGGACTCTTTTCAAGCCGATGCGGCGGTTTGGCTGCGCGATGAAAACGGTCTTTCGTGCCATCCGGCCAGTAAATTTGCTCCATCGAGTAAAGACGAAAGTGTGGCGATTTGGTCTTTTCAAAAAAAACAAAGTGCGGGGAAATCCACTGATACTCTGCCCGACGCTGACGCCTTGCATGTACCATTGATCACGGGTGACCTCGCCGAAGGTGTGCTCACGGTGCGATTGACCCAGCCGCTCACCATCGAGCAGCGCGACTTGCTTGATGCCTTCGCCGCGCAGCTCGCACTCTTTGTAAACAAGGAACGAGCGTTGGAGCAAAGCCGCGCGGCGCAGATTGCGCGCCAATCGCAGAAATTGCAGAAAGCGCTTTTCGATTCTGTCTCGCACGAGTTGAAAACACCGCTTGCGGCGATGTCGGTGGCCCTGCAACAATCGAAACCTGATAGCGCCGAATTACAGCAGGCGGTTCGCCGTCTTACTCGCACGGTCGATCATCTGCTCGACGCCACGCGCTTGGAATCCGGTTTGCTCCAACCCGTGCGCGAGTGGTGCGATCCCGTCGAGTTGGTGCGGGAAGTGATTGCCGAGTCTGGATTGAAAGAAAGCGCCGTGCGCACCAGTTTCGCCGACAATTTGCCAATGATTTCGGTGGACGCGCGTTTGATCCAACAAGCTCTGAGCGCGTTGCTGTCGAACGCTGTCGTCCATGGCAAGAGCGATCAGCCAGTCGATGTAAGCGTGGCGCGCGATGGCTCTATGCTCGTCATTTCTGTCGCCGACCGCGGCCCAGGTCTCGTCCCTGGCGAGGAAAACAAGGCGCTGGAAAAATTTTATCGCGGTCCGAGGGCTCGCCCCGGCGGAATCGGTCTCGGTCTTTTCATCGCGCGCCAACTCGTCGAAGCACACGGCGGTGAGATTGTCGCGCAAAATCGAGAAAACGGCGGAGCGCGTTTTTCCGTGCGGCTGCCGTTGCAGGAACAGATGCGATTGCCGAGTGAAGCGAATGATCCTGTGGTAGCGGGCGTATCGGTTGCAAAATGAAGCCGGTGGCGCTCGTCGTCGACGATGAAGTACAAATTCGTCGGCTCCTGCGAGTCGTGCTCGAGAGTGAGAATTATCACGTGCTTGAGGCCGAAACCGGCCAGCAAGGGCTAATGGAGATCGCTGGACGTCGACCCGACGTGATTCTTCTCGACCTTGGATTGCCCGATCTTGAAGGGCTCGAAGTGTTGAAACGTTTGCGCGAATGGAGCGAAGCGCCCGTGATTGTCCTTACTGTGCGTGATGATGTGCAGGAAAAAGTAGGCGCGCTCGATGCCGGCGCTGACGATTACGTGACCAAGCCGTTTAGCACCCCGGAGTTGCTCGCACGCCTGCGAGCTGCACAACGAAAGACCCGGCCCGAAGAAGAAATTTCCGTCTTCAAAAACGGTGATCTGGTTGTTGATCTCACGGCGCGCGTGGTCACGCGTGCCGGCCGTGAAATCAAACTGACTGCCACCGAGTACGCCTTGCTCCGCTTGTTCGTGAAACATCCCGGACGCGTTCTCACGCATCGATACATCCTGCGCGAAATTTGGGGCCCAAAATCCGAGGAGCATCGGCAGTACCTGCGCGTTTATGTTACACATTTGCGTCAAAAGATTGAGCCGGACCCGGCACGACCATCTCTGATCAGTACTCAGCCGGGAATCGGATACCGCTTCGGGGCTTGATCAGCTCGACGCGCCAGAGTTTGGGCGGTCCGCCAGTGCACGCGCTTGCGCGTCCCAAATAGAGCAACTAGCATTTGCATCGGGCAATGGAGTTTGCCTTTCTTCAGCTGAAGAAGAACCGCACTTGAGCTGATGACTCCTGCAAAAGGAAGGAGTCATTATGCTTAACAATGTTTGGTTCATTGCTTGTATCTGGATGGGCTTGGCGCTCAGTGCCAGCCTGATTTCCATCCGCACCGGGATCTCGGTCGCGCTCATCGAGATTCTGGTCGGTTTGGTTGCTGGCAATCTGGCCGTCAGTTTTGAGGGCGGTACATTGCAAGTCGGTTTGGCTACTGCGCAATCCAGTGGCGGACAACTGCACCATGTGCTGCAATCGACGGAGTGGACGAATTTTCTCGCTCTGCTCGGCAGCGGCGTCCTCACTTTTCTCGCCGGCGCGGAGATCGATCCGCAATCACTCAAGACCAACTGGCGGGCGAGCCTGTTCATTGGAGTGTTGTCGTTCGCGGTTCCATTCGGCGTTGTGTGGTTCTTTGCGCAGTACTTTTTTGAGTGGTCGCTGCACGAGGCGCAAATTGCCGGCATCGCGCTTTCGACGACGTCGGGTCGCGGTGGTTTATGCAGTGATGATCGAGGGCGGTTTCAGCGATACGGCAATGGGTAAAATGATTCTTGCTGCGTGTTTCATTACCGATCTCGGAACCGTGCTCGCACTCGGCACGTTGTTTGCGACCTACAATCTTGCGCTGCTGGTCTTTGTTATCGTCACGCTAATCGCTCTGTGGTTCATGCCGAAGTGGACGCAATCGATCATTACCCGGTTTGGCGCGACCCGCGTGAGCGAACCGGAAGTAAAATTCATTTTCTTCGTCTTGTTTCTCCTTGGTGGTCTGGCGACCGCCGCCAAAAGCGAAGCCGTTCTGCCCGCGTATTTAATCGGTCTCGTGGTTGCCGGCGTTTTCCTTCGCGACAAAACACTCGTCCATCGCATGCGCAGCATTGCATTCGCGGTCTTCACGCCCTTCTATTTCATCAAAGCCGGCCTGTACGTCTCGCTGCCCGCGCTTTGGACTGGCCTCTTACTCATTGGTGCTTTTCTGATTTTGAAAATGGCGACGAAAATTGTCGGCGTGTTTCCACTCGCGCGGATGCACTGGATGAATAAACGCGAAGCGAGTTACACGACGCTGCTCATGGCCACCGGCCTTACCTTCGGCACGATTTCTGCGCTGTTCGGTTTGCAAAACCATCTGATCGATCAGCGCCAGTACAGCATCCTCGTGACGGTGGTAATATTGAGCGCGTTTGTGCCCACGCTCATCGCACAGAAATTTTTCCAGCCGAGCGTGGACGCAATGCATGCCTGGGGCCGACTCTACCGAAAACGCATGCGCATCCTGAGTGTCGAAGATGTGAATTCGGAAGATCAGGAGTAAGCGGCCAGCCGCCGTAAAGAATCGTGCCTGGCCAAAAGCGGCAGAACACCGCCGCACTTCAAAAGCTTTCGCGAAGAGGAACGGCCGTTCAGTGTAGTCTAGAAAAGAGCTTGCCAGTGAACGAGCGAGCAATGGAGATTCTCCGCCAATAGGCAATGGCGGAGCTGATAGACGATATTGTTCTCGACGCGAGCGCGGGCGTGCATCGACCGCGCAATCTGGATTGGAAACGCGCTGCCGCATTGCTCTACGGCGATTGGGGCACTAGCAAAGCGTACGTAATTGGTCTGGCGTTTGTCGCCGCAGGATTTTCGTCGCTACCGATCATCCTTGCCGTTTGTGCGCTCACAGGACTGGTCGGCATCAACTACATAGTGATTTGCCGTCATTTTCCTGACGGCGGCGGTGTTTACTCCGCCGCACGCGAGCAGAGCCGGTTGCTGGCGGTGGTCGGGGCGCTGCTGCTGGTTGCGGATCTCACGGTCACAGCTGCGCTCAGTGGCTGGTCTGCATTGAGCTACATCACTTCCGGCGCGGAGCAGATGACCTGGATCAGGTTTGTTCGCGATCACATAGCGCTCACAACGATTGCCGTGCTGTTGATCATGGGTCTGATCAATTATTTCGGG
>DATEZD010000262.1:0-11373 GCA_035255865.1 Candidatus Udaeobacter sp. | reverse complement strand
TAGAATTGAACGTGCTCAAGTCAATCTGAGCGAGGTGTGAAGTCTGCGTATTGAGAATTGGGGCTTCTCGTCAGCGGGAATTGCAGCTATTTTGGTGGGCGTTCCGTTGTTTTTGCGCAAATGACCATCGACACACTGCGTCAGGTGCCATTGTTTGAATCGCTCGATAACGAGGCGGCTGGCGAATTATGTCATCTGCTTGAGAGCCTCGACTGCAAAGCCAGCACGATTCTGTTCCGCGCGGGTGACGAAGGCGACGCGATGTATGTAATCGAGCGCGGGAAGATCCGGATTTCCGTTCGCACAACTCAGGGACACGAGCTCACGCTAACGGAGCTTGGCCGTGGAGATTTTTTTGGTGAAATGGCATTGCTCGGGGATGGGCAGCGGCGGTCAGCTGATGCCGTTGTTGCCGAGGATGCGCGGCTGGCAGTGCTCTCGCGGGAGCATTTTCTCTCTTTTGTGCGGAGCAGTCCGAATGTCGCACTGGAGTTGCTTACCGCTCTTGCAAACCGGCTTCGGCATACCGATGAGATGTTGCGTCATAGTGCCACGCGCAACGTCAACGTGGAGGAAGCAGCGGGGTTCACCCTTGCCGATCGCGCGGCGGACATCATCGCGGAATTCGGCGGGAGTTGGAAATTTATTATTGCGGCGGTGTTTTTCGTCAACGTCTGGGTGTGGATAAACATGTGGTTGGCGTGGATGGGCAAAATCAACTTCGATCCATATCCGTTTCTACTGCTGAGTACCGCGATTAATGTGCTTTCCGTGCTACAAGCGCCGATCATTTTGATGTCGCAAAACCGGCAGTCTCACAAAGATCGGCTTCGCGCCGAAATCGATTATCAAGTAAATTTGAAGAACGAACTCGCGCTAAATGAAATTATCGAACGTTTAAAAGCCCTCGAGCGCGATTATTTGCACCTGACCTCGGATAAGCGACTCGATGACTGAGAAGGTTTCAGTTTCGACTTTACGATCGGTCTGCAATGTGCGTTTAAGAGTTCGAGGTTTCCCACCTTGAAACGTTGCTGCACTCGTCGGCTTGATTATGTTGCGGCTGCGCTATGAAAAAGCTGGCCACCTTCATGTTCTTGATTCCGACCCTGACGCTTGTTTTCGTCGGCTGCGCGAATCAGGGTCCAGACCCCGAGCAAACATCGCGCGAGGCGCAACAACGACGCGACGCTGAGCGACAGCAGGCGGAGTTTCGCAAGGGCCTTCCTCCGGAGAGCATTCCCAGCCAGGTCCGGTAGCGGTCGAAATGACGAAGTCCAAATGACGAATGAAGAATGAAGCTCGAATGTTCTAATGACGAACCACGGAAAGCTCCCGTTTGTTATTCGGGTTTCGTCATTCCTTCGTCCTTCGACCTTCGACATTCGTCATTCGCGTTCGGCTGAGCGTCGTCTTTACAGTGCGTCATGCGTTCAGACTGGAAGCGACTCCGGTACCGCCTTGAGTGGATCGGCCTTCTCCTTGCCACAAGGCTGATCCCGTTGTTGTCGCGAAAGGCCTGCTATCATCTTGCCCAGACAGCCGGAGCGCTGCTTAGCTTCCTTGATCGGCAACGATATCAGGTCGCACTGAGTAATCTGGAGGTCGCGTTTGGCGATCGACTCTCTTCTGGCGAACGACGAAAGATTGTTCGGGAATCGTTTCAACATTTTGCGCGGACCATGGTCGATCTGCTGTGGAGTTCGCGCCTGACCCAGGAAAATTTCTCTCGTTACATCGAATGCCAAAATCTTGAGGAAACAGTGCGAGGCACAGGGCCGGAGCGCAGTCTGATTTGCGCCTGCTATCATTACAGCAACTTTGAATGGCTCAGTCTGGCCGGTGGTTTTCTCGGTCTGAAAGGCACAATTATCTCGCAGGAATTTAAAAACTCGTTGCTCGATCCAATTTTCAAGAAATTGCGGGAGCAATCTGGTCACGATCTGGTTCCACGTGAGCGTGGAATCATTCGCCTTTACAAGGTGCTCAGACAAAAGGGGCGCACTGCGCTGCTGGCCGATCTCACCGTGCCGCCCAGCCAGGGCGCCGTGGCAATTGATTGTTTTGGATTAAAAACCAGTGTGACTTCCGCACATGCCTGGCTACATGAGCACACCGGTGTCCCAATTATCCCAGCGCATTGCGAGCCGCTGCCTAATGGACGTTATCGGCTCATCTTTCATGGGAAGATCGAGCGCACTGCTGACATGACTTACCAAGAAATCGCACAGGCCTGCTGGAATTCATTCGAACCTTACGCGCGAAAGAATCCAGCGCCCTGGCTCTGGGTGTACAAGCATTGGCGCTACCTGCCCGCAAAGCCGGACCGGCCTTATCCATTTTACGCGAATTTCTCCCGACGGTTCGAAGAGCTGCTGCAACACGGACCCACTGGGAGTCTTACAGAAGGCAACAAAGAAAACGAAGGTTGAATTTTAGTCATATCAAAGAATCCTTCTTTTCCTTCGTTCACTTCTGTTAGAAGTCATCTCATAAGCAATCGAGAAGAAAATCAAATGAGTGACCTTTGGCGAGGTGAGATCGTCAGACGCTGAAGCGTAGTTGATTAAAAAGGCGTTCGCCGCGGGGGGCGAACGCCTTTCCAAATTCGCCAGCTGTAGCCGGGATCGATGATCCCGGTCCCGCCGCAGCTCAGAAGCCGGCATCAACGATGCCGGCTACAACACTGAGCGTCGATATTCGCTTTACGGTTTATTCGTGACCACTTGCGGCGCAGGTTTGCTCACTTCGAGCTGGGCGCTCACTTTTTGGATCTGCGCGGCCTGCTCTTCGAGCTGGGCCATGAAAATCTCCATTTGTTTCTGTTGCTTCTCTATTTGTTTCTGTTGTTGCGCGACCGTCGACTTGAGCTCTGTAATGGTCGCCTGCTGTTGCTCAACTTTGCGATTGAGCATGGCTTGGGGCCGGGCAGCCTTGCCACGACGCACACGCGGAGCCGCCGGTTTTCCATTGGCATCCATAACGACCGTGCCCAGGGTGCCCATCGGTATCGATGTACACGGCAGCGGCGTCTGTAGAAACGGTCGCCCCATAGATGCCGCCGATAAAGGTCGCCGTGTAATCGGTTCCGCTGGCAGCGATACCGCCGATAGCAATCACATTGTTGTCGCCAGCAAAACCCGCGTCGCCCACGTAGATGTTGTTGCTGCCGATGCCCGGGTCGTTGCCGGTGTCAAAGCCTAACGCGGTGTTGTAATCGCCAGTGCTATTAAAAAGCGCTTCGTCACCGATAGCAGTGTTGAAGTTGCCGGTGCCGTTATTATTAAGGGCTTGAAAACCGACGGCTGTGTTATCGTTATTATCGGAGCCGTGAAGGAGCGCCCCGGAACCGATGGCCGTATTTTGGACGCCAGTCCTATTGTTATAGAGCGCGTTCCATCCGATAGCAGTGTTATCGTCGGCATTGGTAAACAAAAGCGTTCGATATCCAACACCGGTGTTTCTGTTGCCAATAACATTGCTGAAGAGTGTGCTAAACCGGGTGGCTACGTTGTCGTTGCCAGTGGTATTGCTAAAAAGCGCTTGCGAACCGTACGCCGTGCTCTTATCGCCGCTCATATTGCTGAAGAGCGCTCTATAGCCGGTCGCGGTGTTCTGGTTGCCAATGGTGTCGCCATGGAGTGCTTGGAAACCAACGGCCACATTCCAGACTCCGCTAGTGAGGCTAAAGAGCGCGTCCGTGCCCTCCGCGGTATTGTTGCCTCCATAGCCTCCGTCCGGTGGCGGGTTAACGGCTTGCGCTGTCGCTAAAAGCGCAACGCAGGCCAGCACCGGCAGGATGGCCATTACTAACGTATTTCGATTTTTCATTACTTAATTTTCCTTTTCTTTTATTGTTTTGGCCTTCTCTGATTTCTCCCTCAAGAACTCATTCCCGGCCGTTCATGGTGGATGTTAGTTTGCCCAACCCGAAGGAAAAACCTGACTAAAAGCTAGGCAATACCTTACACCAAAGCTATTTTGCCAAAAATGCAGATGCTGTGTCAAGAAGAGAATCTCGAGCAGGAGCATGTGCACGAGCAAGAGCAAGAAAAGCTCAGCTTGATTCAGTCATCTTCGCGGATTAAGCGTGGTTCGCGTCATGTCCCGCTCATCGTTATCCTCGACCAGTGAAATACTGCGCGCGCACTGCGCTGCGATCGCAAAGGAAGAAGCCGCATTGCGTGAGGGTGGGGGCAAGGCCGGACACGAACGCCAGCGCAAGATGGGCCGACTGCCAGTGCGTGAGCGGCTGAGTCACCTACTCGACAAGGACTCGCCATTTTTCGAGATCGGTCTGTGGGCTGCCTACAAAATGTACGAACAATGGGGAAACATTCCCGCAGCAGGCGTGGTCGCGGGCATCGGCAATGTCGTCGGTGTTCCGTGCATGGTTATTGCCAATGACGCCACGGTGAAGGCCGGCGCGTTTTTTCCACAGACAACCAAGAAAGTCATTCGCGCCCAGCGGATCGCTTTTGAATGCGCGCTGCCCATCGTTTACCTGGTCGATTCGGCGGGCGTGTTCCTGCCCATGCAGGATGAAATTTTTCCGGATGAAGATGATTTTGGCCGCATCTTTCGCAATAACTCTGTGATTTCCGCGGCTGGGATCCCGCAGTTTGCTGCAATCGTTGGCAACTGCGTCGCAGGCGGCGCTTACCTGCCAGTGCTTTGCGACAAAATTTTGATGACAAAAGGTAGCGGCCTTTATCTCGCCGGTCCTTCGCTGGTAAAAGCAGCCATTGGCCAAATTGTCGATGCGGAAGAACTGGGCGGCGCGCAAATGCATGCAGAGATAAGTGGGACAGTAGATTTTTTTGAAAAGGATGATCCCTCATGCCTGAAGCGTCTTCGCTCGCTGGTCGGATTGCTGCCCCAAGCGAAAGAATGCAAAACTTCGAAGACGCCGAATGAAACATCGAAGCCGGCCAAGCAACCGGACGCGGTTTATGATCTGATCAGCTTCGATGGCCAGAAAAATTATGATGCGCTCGATCTGCTTGCCACGGTCATCGATGAAAAATCAATTGACGAGTACAAGGCCGACTACGGTAAAACGATCATCACCGCGTACGCGCGCATCAATGGGCGACCCATAGGAATTGTAGCCAACCAACGTTTGCAGGTCAGGACCAAGAAGGAAGGAATTCAAATGGGCGGCGTCATTTACTCTGATAGCGCTGATAAGGCAGCGCGCTTTGTCATGGACTGCAATCAAACGGGTTTGCCGATCATCTTTTTCCAGGATGTCACTGGTTTCATGGTGGGACGCGACGCAGAAGAGAGCGGGATCATTCGTAGTGGTGCGAAGCTGGTGAACGCGGTCAGCAATTCCATTGTTCCGAAGATCACGGTCGTTGTCGGGGGATCGTTCGGCGCCGGGAACTACGCAATGTGCGGCAAGGCATACGACCCGCGATTTATTGTTGCCTGGCCAACTGCGCGCTACGCAGTGATGGGCGCCGCTCAAGCGTCCGACACTGTGTTTACCATTCTGGCGCGCTCCCGTGAACGAGGCGACAAAAAAACGACACACGAAGAACTGGAGGAACTTCGCGCAAAAGTGAAAGCGAGTTACGAAGAGCAAACCGACATCCGCTACGGCGCCGCGCGCGGCTGGGTGGATGCCATCATTCAGCCGCATGAAACGCGCGACGTTCTGATTCGCTTGTTAGACTATGCGTCGCGGCCCATGCCGAAAGCGCCTTTCCATACCGGCGTCATCCAAGTGTAGGCCTATTTAGCGATTTTCCGCTTCAACCCTTCAACGAACCGATGCCCGTCGTTCTGATTGAGAAACAAGCGCCGCAAATAACGGTGGTAACTCTCAACCGGCCTGAACGGCGTAACGCCCTTACTCTCGAGTTACTCACCGAATTGCAGGCCGCGGTCAAAGTCGTTTCCGACCAACCGCAGGAGCGAGTACTCATTTTGCGCGGAGCGGGCGCAGCCTTTTGCACCGGACTCGACTTGAAGGAAGCAGCCGACCAGACGAAAGCGCACGCAACCGCAGAGATGGTGGCGAGTACGTTGATCGCCATCAGTCAGACGCGTCTCATTACAATTGCTGCAGTGCATGGGGCTGCGGTTGCGGGTGGAGCAGGCATTATGTCGGCGTGCGATTTTGTCGTCGCGGCGCAGAGAACCAGGATCGGGTATCCGGAGGTGCGCCGTGGGCTGGTCGCCGGATTGGTTATGACCTTCGTGCGGCGGCAGGCAGGCGAACGAAACATGCGCGAGCTGTTGTTAGGCTCCGAGTTAATCGACGCCGAACGCGCAAAGGAAATCGGTCTCGTCAATCGCGTTGTTGCGCGAGACGATGTGATGAGCGAAGCGCAAAAGTTCGCCGAATCGGTTTTGCAAGGCGCGCCCGGTGCGCTGACGCAAACGAAACGACTGATCGACGAACTCTGGTGGCGTTCGGTGAAGGAAGATGTCGATCTTGCGTTGAAATATCACCTGCAGGCACGCGAATCGGACGAAGCCCGCGAAGGCATCGCAGCCTTTAACGAGAAGCGGAAGGCAAAGTGGGTCGTGTAGCTACGCTCGCTGTGAGAAACGCGACCTAAACAAAGAGCTTTCCCAAGCCACTTACGGCGGTTAAGAAACCGCCGTTCCTTGAGCAGCCGCTGGTCCTTGATACTGGGCACTGCCAAAGCCAAGAATCGGGAAGAAAATGATTGGCACCAAAATCAAACCAATTCCGAAGCCTACCCCTTTACCGAAGCTCTTCGCAAGATCGATTAAAAGAATGATCAGGATGATGAAGTTAACCAAAGGAATGAGCATCAACAGAATCCACCACCACGGCCGCCCGACGATCTTGCACCAAATGTAGAGATTGTAGATCGGAATGATACAGGCCCAGCCTGGCTGTCCAGCTTTGGAAAAAATTTTCCACCACGCTGCGATCATCAAGATCGTGAACGCCAGGTAGCAGATCCAAAAGATCGGGCCGGGCGGCTTGCCTTGCGACGTGTAGGAGTAATCGACTTGTGCAAGCAAGGAACCGTGATGAAGAAAGAGATTTTGCGTGAGTTGGGTGAGCGATGTCATATGAGGTTAAGGTTGAAGGCGCCGGCTTTAACAGTCCGCTGCCGGCGTGGCAAGCAAAATATTTGTGCCGGGTGCGCCGCATTCCTACCGATTCAGCGGTTCCACGTAGCAGTCGGCTAGGTTGTCGCTACCGTGTGATGCGATTACTGCAGTTGATGAAAACAGTTACGGCAACAGTATCTCGACGCAACTGGCGGCCCAGAGTTGGGTGGGGCGTTCCCGTGGCGTGGTTGACGCTTTGCGCGGTTTGGAGCTCGACCTGGCTCGCGATCAAGATCGGCTTGCGAGATTTGCCGCCCATTTCGTTCGTTGCGATTCGTTTTTTAATCGCAATCGTCGTGCTGCTAGCTGTTTCGATCGGCCGCACCCGATTACTGCCGCTGCGCCGCAACGATTACGCCGTGCTGGCAATTACCGGAGTCCTGATGTTCGCTGTAAACTACACGTTGCTGTTCTGGGCGGAGCTACACGTCTCGTCCGGTCTTGCTGCTGTTCTGCAGGCGACCATTCCGATCTTCGGGATGATCTTCGCCCACTGGATGCTGCCCGATGAACCGTTGCGTTTGCAAAAGCTTGCCGGCGCAATCGTCGCTCTCGGCGGCGTGACGCTGATCTGCGGGCGACTGCTCGGTTTCAACGGGCCGCTTGCTTTTTGGGGCGGCATGGGAGTTGTTTTTGGAGCGGCCAGCGCTGCCTATGCCAACGTCCTGGTCAAGGCGCGATCGATGCAGCTCGCGCCCGCCATGCTGGCAGCATGGCAGATGATTTTCGGAATCGCACCGTTGCTGGTTCTTGGGTTTGCGATTGATGGAAACCCAGCGCGCTTTCACTGGAGCGCCATGTCGGTGTTCTGCCTGCTGTATCTCGCGGTTATTGGATCGGCGCTAACGTTCTTGCTTCTTTACTGGCTGCTGCCGCGGCTCACCGTGGCGCAGCTGCAAAGCATCTCCCTTATTACGCCGCCAGGAGCGGTCATGCTCGGCTGGTCGTTAGGCGGTGAAACGTTTCCGGTCTCGTCCTTGCTAGGCGCCGCCTTCGTTCTTACCGGTGTCTGGATGATTTTCCGAAAAGCGGAAATCCGAAGCCCGGTGATTCAGGAAGGCTAGGCCGGGCTATATCGCGCCTTCAACCTCTGCTGATCTCCTTGGCCGCAACCAGTGATTCGGCGGGACTTTTGCGGCGATGTGAGCGTCAACGTGACCGTTCTAAACGGTTCAAGATCGACCAATACTCCGCAGAAGAGTTAGCTAAGGATGCGAATTGTCAGGTTAAAGCTGCCGACTGCTTGGTCATCGCGCTGCCACGCGCGCTTGTTGATCAAGGTGAGCGCAGTGGAACCTGCGCCTTTCGCGCGAAAAGAAAACCGGCGCAGACCGCCGGCGCCG
Organism: Candidatus Udaeobacter sp.; assembly: GCA_035255865.1. Lineage (GTDB taxonomy): Bacteria > Verrucomicrobiota > Verrucomicrobiia > Chthoniobacterales > UBA10450 > Udaeobacter. Next base: position 2,929 of record DATEZD010000262.1, on the reverse strand, counting down.
GGACTCTTTTGATCGGGGGGCACAAAGTCGTCGCCCGCGGGCACCAGGAACGCCTCGTCGATGCTGCTGATCATCCACCTGTAACCGGTTGTCGGATTTTCGTTCAGTTCGATGGTGATCTTTGCGTCGCGTCGTACTTGGACTGACGCACCGTTGTCTTTCTCGGCGAATGCGTACTCCGCCACGTCTTCACACGGACTGCTCAGCCTTCTTGAAGGATCCGCACAGTCCAGAAATCATCGGACAGGTTTTTGTCAGGCGATAGATAATCATAAGGCATGGTGAAGTAGCCTTTCTGTCCCCAGTCGCTGCCCCAGGAATTTCGGATTACAAATCGCCGAGCTCCATCGTCGTAACCCACGGCCATTACTGCATGGCCGCCAAGAACCTTCTCCTTTGGACCAGGCATGTTTAACACACCCGACTTTGCCACCGCTGCCGATTCGAAAGCGTCATAAACGGTGAAGCCAAAGACAAAGGGAAACCCTTCAGCCAGGCAACCGCGCATTTCGGCCACCGTGCTAATTCGGTGATACGAGAGTATTCGATGCTTTTTCGCTGTGCGATAGCAAGCCGCAGGCGGTTTGTTTCTGAATTTGCTGATCTTGTATGGCCACTCGGGTTCGGTGCAAACTCCCTGCTTGGCCAGCGACTTGATCCCATCGCGAATGAAAGCGCCGCTGTCCTGATCGACAGTCCCTTCGATCACGCGTTCGTTGTAATAGACGAACAAACGACTTAGATCGGAGAACTTCGCGCCGTCTTTAAGTTCCAGGAACTCGAGTGCGCCGACCAGAGCGTTAGCAGTGCAACTACCAATTTGTCCCTGGTCTTCAACCGGCGAACATTTTGACCGCATGTCGACCTTTCGTGGCAGCGTCGCCATCCTGGGCGCGACCGCCGAGTAGAAGAGATCACGATGGTCCGGTAGATCCGGTAACCATCCATACCATTTCGATGAACGTCTGATGATTTTTGGTGTTTTAGCCATATTTGGATAGAGGTTAGAGATTAGAATCTGAAGTTATCTGAGACAAAGCGCTCCGTCGAAGATTCACTTGCTGATTTTTTAGGGAGTTGCCCCCCTCATCCTTACGAGGTCTCTGCCCCAAGTCGCTTTTAACCGAACAGGCAGCGACTTGTAAAGCAAAAAAAACGTTTTGCGCGGCTGCCTTCTGCGGTTCTAGCCGAGGATACTCCCGCGAGACGGCCAGTCGTAAAGAATACAAGGGCCGAGACTATGCGGTTCTTCAAAAAGTCTGCCGCAAAGGTCCTGATAAAATCTGGGGACTTCTTTGCACCTGCCGAAAACGGTCCGATTGATTGCGATATTCATTTTCGCAGGAGAAAAACGAGCTTAGACTGCACTAAACATGGCGCCGATGTGGCGAAATGGCAGACGCAACGGACTTAAAATTGCAGTTTTAGCAATTTCTAAGCTTTGCGCTGCTTATCAAACCTGGGACAGTTTGGCTGGGTAAATCGCCCGAATTTGCGAATTTCGTCTGTTTACCAGAGCGGGAGCAGAAATCGGCTCATTCTTGCACAAATTCTTGCACACCGTGGTGGAGAAGTGCCGGGCCAAAATAGGCTCGTTGAATCTGAAGAGTTCGGATAGAACGAAATCGCTCATGCCGCCGGAGCGTTCCTCAGAGGTGAAATTCGAGATCGCGCATGTTTTGTTCATCGACATTGTCGGTTACTCAAAGCTTTCGATTAACGACCAGCACGCGGCGGTTGAGGAACTGAACCGGATTGTTCGTGCCTCCGAACAGTTTCAACGACCCGAAGCCGCGGACCGTTTGATTAGGATCCCAACTGGCGATGGGATGGTGCTGGTCTTTTACACCAATCCGGAAGCGCCTGCGCAGTGCGCGGTGGAGATCAGCCGCGCGCTCAAGGAACACCCTGGCCTCCAACTCCGGATGGGAATCCACAGCGGGCCAGTCAGCGGGGTGGTCGATGTAAATGAAAGGGCCAATCTCGCGGGCGCTGGAATCAACTTGGCAAAGCGAGTGATGGATTGTGGCGACGCCGGGCACATTCTTGTCTCCAAACACGTCGCCGAAGATCTGGAAGAATACGAGCAGTGGCGACCGCTGCTGCACGATCTCGGTTCGTGCGAAGTAAAGCACGGCATGCAGGTAGCCATCGTCAATCTGTGGTCCGACGATGTGGGGAACCGTCAGCTCCCACAAAAATTTCAAGCTCTCAGGAAACAGCGCGCCCGAGTGCACTGGGCTCAGGTGGCAGCTGCACTGCTTTTACTCGCCGGCATCGCAGCTGCTTTCGTTCTCGTTTCCAAGAAATCAGCCAGATCGACATCAATTGTTCCGGAAAAAAGCATCGCGGTCCTTCCGTTTGAAAATCTGAGCGAAGAAAAAGCGAACGCCTTCTTCACCGAAGGCGTCCAGGACGAAATCTTGACCCATCTGGCCAGGATCGCCGACTTGAAAGTGATCAGCCGCACGAGCGTCATGCAGTACAAAAGCGACGCGCCGCGCAATCTGCGCGAGATCGCGCAGCAACTGGGAGTCGCGAATGTGGTAGAAGGAAGCGTTCAGCGCTCGGGCAATCGCGTGCGCGTCAACGCGCAGTTAATCGATGCCCGTAACGACGCGCATCTGTGGGCCCTAAGCTACGATCGCGATCTGGCCGATGTCTTCGCCATCCAAAGCGAGATCGCCAAAGCCGTCGCCGACCAGTTGCGGGCCAAGCTCTCGCCTAACGAGAAGAAAGCGATCGAGCAACCGCCCACTACTGATCTGGCGGCTTTCGATCTTTACAGCCGGGCGAAGTTACTTCTCCTCACGGCAGGTTTCAGCGTGACGCAGGATCAAGACCGGCGGAAGGCAATTGAACTTCTGGATGAAGCGGTGAAGCGCGATCCCTCATTTTTCGACGCTTACTGCCAGCTCGCCGGTGCCCA
>DATEZD010000261.1:0-5281 GCA_035255865.1 Candidatus Udaeobacter sp. | reverse complement strand
GCATTAAGTCTCGGTCAGCATGAAAGCACGGAGTATGACGAGGATTTCGAGTTCGCAAGCATTGAGGAGGCCATTGGCGAGCTTCAGGCCGGACGCATGATCGTCGTGGTGGATGATGAAGACCGCGAGAACGAAGGCGACCTGACCATGGCGGCGGAAATGATCACGCCGGAGGCCGTCAACTTCATGGCCATGCACGGACGGGGATTGATCTGCCTCGCCATGACCGGCGAGAGGATCGATGAGTTGGAACTGGCCCCGATGTCGCCAGACAACACCGCGCTGGGCGGCACAGCGTTCACAGTTTCGATTGACCTGAAAGGACCTGACGTGACAACGGGCATTTCGGCCCGGGATCGGGCGCAAACCATTCTGGCCATCACTGAGGCAAGCAGTCGTCCGGACGACTTCGCGCGACCGGGACATGTTTTCCCGCTTCGCGCCCGGGCCGGCGGCGTCCTGGAGCGCCGCGGCCAAACGGAGGCTGCGGTGGACATGGCGAGTCTTGCGGGACTATATCCCGCCGGTGTGATCTGCGAGATCGTGAATGACGACGGCACGATGGCACGCTTGCCGGACCTCATCCGCTTCTGCAAGAAACACAAGCTGGTGATGATCACGGTTTCTGAACTGGCACGTTACCGAATGAATTTGGATGACGGAGCGACGCTTGAAGCGCTCGAAGGATTCATTCCGGTGTGCCCAAGATTTTCCACACAAGGAGCGCGGCGATTTGAGCCGGGCAATTTAATCGCGAGGCCAATCTCGCCAGCACCCAAACCAACTGCAACGGCAGCCTAGGAGATAAATATGAGTGACATTCTTACTGAGCGTTCCGGAAACATCCTGCGAATCCAATTGAACCGGCCGGAGAAAAAAAACGCAATGACGTTGGCCATGTACAAGACCATGGCCGATCTGTTGAACGACGCAGCGAAAGACGATCAGATTCGCGTCGTGCTCTGGCATGGCGCAGGCGATTCGTTTTCCGCAGGCAACGATATCGAAGATTTTTTAAAGAACCCGCCTGGGCCGGGCAAGAGTCCACAAGCTCGGTTGATCGAAGCGCTGATTAACTTCGACAAACCAATCGTCGCCGCGGTGCAGGGAGCTGCGATCGGCGGTGGAACCACCATGCTAACTCACTGCGACTTCGTGTTCGCGGGCGAGAGCGCAAAGTTTCGAATGCCTTTCGTCGATCTGGCCGTAGTTCCAGAGTTCGGAACGAGCTACTCAGTTCCCGCACGATTCGGATATCTCCGCGCCGCCGAGCTGATTTTATTGGGACTTCCCTTCGACGCACATCGTGCGGCCGAGCTGGGATTGGTGACGCGGGTAGTCCCCGATCAGGAGTTACTCGGCACCGCGACGGACATAGCGCGAAAATTGGCGGAGAAAGCGCCTCGCGCGCTGCAAGGCTGCAAGCGTTTGATGAAATCGTCCACGCGCGACCAGCTCTACCGCGCGGTGGAACTTGAGAACGAGGAATTCGCCGTTCGCGTCCGTTCGGCCGAAGCCAAGGAAGCATTCAACGCATTTCTCGAAAAGCGTAAGCCAAATTTCAGCGCCAGCTCGCAATCAACAGCTCATGCCGCTTAACAGATTTTCTGAAATGCCAGACTTCGAAAGCTTGAGAAAAAGAAAAGACAAAAATATGAGTACAACTGAAACTTTAAAAACAACGCGAACAAGTAACGTCAAAGCGACGGGCCGATTATTTTTTCTTGAAGCAAACGCCGGCGTGATTCATACGGCCAACGCCGACGGGTCGGACCGAAAAGTCATCGTCGATGGCTGCCGAATCCCGGACGGAATAGTTGTCGATGTCGAGGCCGGTCACATTTACTGGACCAACATGGGCAATCCCATTAAGAACGATGGCTCGATCGAGCGCGCCGATCTAGACGGTCAGAATCGCAAGACAATTGTTCCCGAAGGCGGCACGTTTACGCCGAAGCAACTTCATCTCGAGAAAAAAGCCGGCAAACTTTACTGGTGCGACCGCGAAGGTATGCGTGTGATGCGCTGCAACCTCGACGGATCGAACATCGAAACCCTGGTCGACTCAAGCAAAGGCGACGCCCGCCCAGGAACGGACGAAGCTAAGGTGTGCGTCGGGATCACTGTCGATCCGGACCGCGGACAGATTTATTGGACGCAAAAAGGCGCCGCTAATGCGGGTAAGGGCCGAATCTTTCGCGCTAAGATCGACATCCCGAAAGGTGAGACTGCCGCGAACCGGACCGATATCGAGACTTTATTCGATGGTTTGCCCGAGCCAATCGATCTTGAGCTCGATCTGAAAAATCGGTTCCTCTACTGGACCGACCGCGGCGATGCACCGCGCGGCAACACCGTCAATCGCGCGCCGCTGGACGCGGATTTCAAAAAACGCCCGGCTCCTGAGATTTTGTTTACTCACCTGGAGGAGGGGATCGGAATCGCACTCGATTTCAAAGGAGGTCGGATGTTTACGACCGATTTAGCCGGCAACATTTTCACCGCCAAACTCGACGGCACGGAAAAGAAACCGGTGCTCGTCGCGCAGGGAAATCTCACCGGCATCGCTTACGCGGAAATTTCGTAACTATCAACCATCAACCATTAACTATTATGTCATTCAACAAACCAATTAAACGCATCGCCATTGTTGGCACCGGAGTGATCGGCGCCAGCTGGGCGGCTGAATATCTCGCACGCGGATTCGATGTCGTCGCGACCGATCCCGGACCAAACGCAGAAGCTAATTTACGCAAGTACGTTGATGAAGCCTGGAAAGACCTGACGAACATCGGTCTCTCGAAAGGCGCGTCGCGCGACCGCTTAACTTTCACAAAGGATTCGAAAGAGGCTTTGTCGAAAGCGGACCTCGTTCAGGAGAACGGACCGGAACGTCCGGATTTCAAAATGAAGCTCTATGCTGAGATGGACGAAGTGACTCCGGTTGATTCTCTTCTCGCTTCCAGTTCATCGGGGATAACGCCGAGTGTGATTCAATCGAAGTGCAAACATCCGGAACGTGTTGTGATCGGGCATCCGTTCAACCCGCCGCACATCATTCCATTGGTCGAAGTGGTCGGCGGAAGTAAGACGGCGCCGGAGGCGGTCCAGCAAGCGATCAGCTTCTATGCTTCGATCGGCAAGAAACCGATCCATTTGAAGAAAGAGCTTCCTGGCCATGTGGCGAATCGGTTCCAAGCCGCGCTTTACCGCGAGATGCTTTATATTATCGAACAAGGCATCCTCAGTGTGGAAGACACTGACGCGGCCGTCTCGTATGGACCTGGGCTTCGTTGGGGCGTTATGGGGCAAAGCTTGCAATGGCACTTGGGCGGTGGCGAGGGCGGAATCAAACATTTCATGGATCATCTCATGGACCCGTTGGCAGGCATGATGAAGGTTCTTGGAACTCCAAACATCACGCCTGAGCTAAAGCAAAAGGTCGTCGATGGCGTGATGCGCGAAGCGGGGAATCGCTCCGTGGACGAACTCGCCCAGGCAGAGAACGAAGTAATAATCGAACTGCTTCGATCGCGCGCGCGGGCAAGTGGCGGAGCATCAAAGGGAAAACCGAAACAAGCCGCTGCCTAAAGGTCGACCATGAACTCGGTCTTTAACGATCCGGGGTTTTGGCATCGATTACAGTTCGGGTTCACGATCGTTTATCACTACCTTTTTCCGCAGCTCACCATGGGGCTCGCGTGGTTCCTGGTGTACTGGAAATGGCGCGCGCTTCGGACGGGCGACGAAAAATACAATCAAGCGGTTCGGTTTTGGGCGAAGATCTTCGGACTCAATTTTGCCGTCGGCGTCGTCACCGGTATTCCGATGGAATTCCAGTTCGGAACGAATTGGGCAGACTTTTCCAAATATGCCGGCGGCGTGATCGGACAAACGCTGGCGATGGAAGGAATGTTCGCCTTCTTTCTGGAGAGCGCGTTCGTTGGCGCGTTGATCTGGGGCGAGAAACGACTGGGGCCACGTGGCCATTTCGCGGCTGCGATCGCGGTCGCGCTCGGCAGCTGGATGTCCGGCTATTTCATTCTCGTCACGAATTCGTTCATGCAACATCCGGTCGGCTACCAAATCGATCCGAACGGCTCGTTAGGCATTGCCAGCATGACCGCCTATCTTCTAAATCCGTGGGCGTTCGTGCAATTTGCGCATAATCAATTGGCCGCCGTTGTGACCGGCTCGTTCGTTGTCGCCGCGATCGGCGCCTTTTACGCTTTGCGCGGAGTTCATCCAGTTCAGGCGAAACTTTATCTGCGAGCGGGAACGTTGGTTGGCTTGATCGCGTCGCTGCTTGTCGCGTTTCCGACGGGCGACCAGCAAGCGAAGATAGTCGGCAATCACCAACCGGTCACGCTCGCTGCGATGGAGGGAAAGTTTGAAGGCGGATCGATGGCGGGTGTGGCACTGATCGGTCAACCGAATGTCGCGGCGCAACGGCTCGATAATCCGATCGAAGTTCCGGGCGCGCTGAGTTTTCTCGCTTACGGCCACTTCGGAAGTTTCGTGCATGGTCTGAACGACTTTCCAAAAGATGCGTGGCCGGACAACATCGAGCTTCTTTACTACTCATTTCACATCATGATCACGCTCGGGACGCTGTTCATCGCCCTGATGGGTTTCGCCACATTGCAGAATTGGCGGGGCCGGCTCGAATCAAGTCGCTTGTTGCTCTGGATTTTGATGTTGGCGTTTCCGTATCCCTACATCGCCAACACGCTCGGTTGGATGACGGCCGAACTCGGACGCCAACCGTGGCTGATCTACGGACTTTTTCACACGCGCGATGGTTACAGCAAAGTCGTTAGCAACGGTGACGCGATCTTCACCCTCATCGGGTTCACCGGGTTATATTTTGTAATCGGTCTGCTTTTTCTCGGCCTAACCGGTCGCGAAATCGGAAAAGGTCCGAAAGAACCAGCTGTCGCCACAATTATTTCTGAACCTGAGCGAGAGGCGGTGTTGGCATGATCGCGATTTGGTACGCGGTCGTCAGCTTCATGCTGATTGTCTACATTGTTCTGGACGGCCGGAACTTCGGCGCCGGAATGCTGCAGTGGTTTGTCGCCAATACTCCTAAAGAACGCCGACAAGTCATCGCTGCGATCGGGCCGTTATGGACATGGCATGAGGTATGGCTCCTCGGTTTCGGCGGAACATTGATCGCGATCTTCCCGCGCCTGATGGCTTCGGCTTTTGCCGGTTACTATCTCGCCCTCTTTCTGATTTTGTGGTGTCTGATTTTGCGCGGTATCTCGCTCGAAGTCGG
>DATEZD010000260.1:0-2766 GCA_035255865.1 Candidatus Udaeobacter sp. | reverse complement strand
GGCGATTTACGAGTTCGCAGTGGATTTGATCTCGTAAAACTTCACGGCTCTCTGAAATCGCTTTCGTGCTCGTGCGTCTCGATTAGGTTGCCTGCATCTTGATTTTGCTCTTGTGGCGCTGCCTAATGAACGCAAGACCAGCACAAATGGAGGAACGCTCGCTCCCGCTCTCTCGATGAAGGCGCTGGTTTCTCGAGATCGCAAATTCCGCGTGCAGGAGATTCCCCGGCCTGCGCTTCGGGAGGGCGAGCTTCTTCTCCAAGTCACAGCCTGCGGAGTTTGTTTTTCGGATGTGCATAAGATTCGTTTTCAACCGTTGGAGGAGCCGGTCGTCTTAGGTCATGAAGTGGCTGGCCGCGTGGTGGAATCGGAGTCTGCGAAGTTTCATGTGGGCGATCGCGTGGTCGTAGCGCATCACGTTCCGTGTGGTCGATGTCATTACTGTCGGCATGGAAATGTTTCGATGTGCGCGCAGTTCAAAAAAACCAACCTCGACCCAGGTGGTTTTGCGGAGTTTGTGCGTGTGCCGGCGGAGCACGTGGAAAGCGTCGCGTTTCACATTCCGGATGCGCTTAGCAACAATGAGGCTTCTTTCATGGAGCCTTTAGGTTGCTGCGTGCGCGCGGTAAAGCGCGCGGCTATCCAACCGTCGGATGTCGTCGTTGTGGTTGGTTTAGGTTCGATCGGTCTACTGTTCATGCAATTGATCCGCCACGCAGGTGGTAAGTGTATCGGCCTCGATCTCGACCGAGCTCGCCGCGAGTTGGCAGACTCGTTAGGCTCGAGCGCAACATTTGCCGGCTCCGAACCCGATTTCGAAGAATCGCTCGCCTCGATGACGAGCGGTCGCGGCACGGATGCCGTCTTTCTAACAGCGGGAAATCCGCCACTTGTTCCGACGGCGTTGTCGTGGTTACGCGCGGGCGGGACGTGCCTCGTCTTTGCCAGTCTTCATCCCGACTCCGATGTCACGCTGGATTGGAATCAGCTCTACTACCGCGAGCTCAATATTGTGACTTCGTATTCTGCTTCGCCGGCCGATCTGGAAGAAGCGCTGAAACTGCTGGCGAATGGCTCCGTTCGTGTGGCGCGGATGACCGGACACACGTTTCCGTTGGAGCGGTTTTCTGAGGCGCTTGCTGCTATCGAAAGCCGCGCCATTCTCAAAGCTATCATGACTCCGGGAGAGATATGATTGTTGTAGCGACGGCGCTCTGTCGCCGTTCCACGCGTTTTGATAGGTTAACGCTCTCTACGCCGACAGAGCGGCGTCGCTACAGCCGCTTCTCAACGAACCTACGTGGATTCGAAATTACGAGCGCAAGACACTCATCCGAGTACGAGCACGATTACGAGCATGAGCACGAGTGCTAACGCATCGATGAGAACGGTGATGTATTACGGACCCGGGGATCTGCGCCTGGTAGATGCGCCCGTTCCGGTAGCAGGACCAGGCGAGATCCTTGTTAAGATCAAGGCCGCGCTCACGTGCGGGACGGACTTCAAAGCATATCGGCAAGGCCATCCGGTTTTACTAGCGCGCACGCCGTCGCCGTTTGGACATGAGATGGCGGGAGTTATTAGTGAAGTTGGTTCGGATCTGACAACTCTGCGAGAAGGCCAACGAGTCGTGGTTCTGAACTCGGCGCCTTGTGATCATTGTTTCTTTTGCGAACGAGGCACGCCGGAGCTGTGCGACAATCTCGAACTGCTAAACGGCGCGTATGCCGAATACATTCGCGTTCCCGCGCACATCACACGACACAACGTTCATCCGTTGCCGGAAGGTATGAGCTTCAGCGCCGCCGCGCTGGCTGAGCCATTCGCGTGCGCGTTGCATGCAGTTGATAAGATGCGGCTTCGACCGGGCGAAACGATCGCATTGATCGGCGCCGGTAACATGGCGCGGCTCTTGATTTGCGCTCTCAAAGCAGGCGGAGCGCGCGTGCTCGTGCTAGGACGCAACGCAGAGCGGCTTCAGCTCGCGATCGCGGCCGGTGCTGACGAAGTGATCGATCTCGTCGCGGAACCAGATGGAGTCGCGGCCGTTCGTCGACGGACTGCGGGCGAGCGCGGCGCGGATGGTGTGATCGAAGCCGTCGGAAAAGCCGAAACCTGGGCGCTGAGCGTGCGCCTGGTGCGGAAGGGCGGGAGGATTTGCCTTTTTGGTGGCTGCGCTGCCGGATCGAAAGCAGAGGTCGATACGCACCGAATCCATTACGAGGAGATCGCGCTCTTCGGCGTCTTTCATCATCGGCCAAGCTATGTACGGCAAGCGCTCGAGCTTCTCAGTCAGGGAGCTGTGCGAACTGATTTGCTAATCGATCGTGAGATTCCTCTGGACGAAGTCGTGTCCTTCTTCGCGGCGAATCGTGAAGCCAGCGCTCTCAAAGCGGCTGTTATCATGTAGAGGCGCAGAGCGACGGCGCATGATGTGGGCGCAATGCAGAAAAAACCGAAGAGCACCCAAGAGAGGCCAGTGCCCAAGATAGAGGCCAAAGAGCCGTTCACTACGGCCAGCGCCCACACAGCGGTGCGAAATGGATTCTGGATTCGCCTCGGTCAACCTTGGGACGCCAAGGTTCCGAAGTACACAGCAAAGAATGGTACGGCGTGGTGTCGTTGGGCATGGCTTGGCTTGTCCCGGCGTGGCTTAGCAAGGCCGGGCATGTTGCTTTCGCTTAAAGCGTCTGGATTCCAAAGGCGCTTACGAAAATAGTCTCGCCAGTTTTTTGGAAGCGAGGGTAGTTCGCTGACGCGACGCAA
>DATEZD010000259.1:0-10791 GCA_035255865.1 Candidatus Udaeobacter sp. | reverse complement strand
CGCAAACTGCAGGAGTAAAAAATGGCGACCAAATCCTTTCCATAAGTGAGAAGCCAGCCTCACAACTTTCCTACTCGGACGCAGTCGTGATCTTCAGCCAATCCGAGGGAACAAAGATTACGCTGCTCGTTAGTCCGAAAGGTGGCGGGCCAATGCGTCGTGTAGGCTTGCAGTTAAAAGAGATGCTTCCGTGATTGCGGTCGACGTCGGCGGGGGCGTCCGTCGGCGATCTGAAAGCTCCACCCCCAAATTTATTTGAATCCAATTCACGGCGGCACGGCATCCAACATTCAAAACCAATAATGAACAATCAACCAACCTTAGACAAAGCGGGAACCCCGCGGCGTCTTAAAATTATGAACAACGAAGGTCAATCAATATACGGGCTCCTGGTCGACTCGGAGGAGAAGGGCCGGAGCAGGATGGAAACAGCAGTATATGCGACTTGCATTCTGAGCGTGGTCGCCGCGATCTGCCAATTCATCGCGCAACCGACCCCAACCCCATTCGGTGATGGGTTGGCGCCAGAGCAACCAGTGCCGGTCATGTCGCAACACGCCGTGGATGCAGCGGCTCATACGAAGTCCTGAAAAAGAAACGTGGGCAAGAGGTCTGAGTTCTTAAGAGACGGGACAGCAAAACTCGGCGGTACACGGGTGGGCTTGACAATGAATGAACGTTCATTCATCTTCCCAAACCTATGTCACAGCCCCAGCAGGAATCTTCCAATCCAGATCGACCTTCCCAAATCCTTGATGCCGCTCTAATCTGCTTTGGCAAACGCGGATTTCATCAGGCCAGCATGCACGACATCAGTGCCGAGGCTGGGATCAGCGTCGGCCTGATCTATCGCTACTTCGAAAATAAGGAGGCAGTCATCTCCGCGATGGCGGACCGGCACAAGAAAGAGATCGGCGAAATGCTGGAACGCGCGCGGCAGGCGCCGACGCTGCTCGAGTCGCTCGAAATTTTGTTCACCGCGCATTGTTGCGAAGACGCGCCGCAAGTTGTCTCAGCCTTCGTTGTCGATCTTTACGCCGAAGCTTCGCGCAATCCCCGTGTGGCCGATCTGGTGCGCGATGTCTTAAAAACAGCCATGGATGGCGTGACCCAACTGATCGCGCGGGCGCCCGAAACTCAAAACGCTACGCACGGTCTTTCTCCAACCGAATTGGCAGAACTAATTTTCGCCGTCGCGCGCGGAATGTTGATGTTCGATGTGTTGCGCCCCCAGGAAATGACCGCAGCTGAACGGCGCGCGCGACAACTGGAAGTGACGCGAACGCTCTGGCGTTTGCTGTTCAAACCGGAGGCAGAACTCGCTTATGCATGACGTTGCGAAAAGTATTTCAAATGTTCCAACGCAATCGACTGTGAGGCCACGGCGCCGCTGGCGTAGTGTTGTCACTGCGATGGGCCTGCTCATCGCAATTGTGGTTTGTGTTTTTGGCGTCAAAGGGCTGCAAATCGGCAAAATGATGACGACAAAAATGGTGATGCCACCGACAACGGTATCGAGTGCGACTGTGAAAGAAGAAGATTGGGCCCCGACGTTGTCGGCGGTCGGTTCGATCTCGGCGGTGCAAGGCGCGGTGGTTTCCGCAGAGCTCGCTGGCATTGTGAGCGAAATCAGTTTCGAAAGCGGCGCGGCGGCAAAAAAGGGCGACGTGCTCATGAAACTCGATACGTCGCAAGAGGAAGCACTTTTGCGATCTTCAGCAGCTGAAGCGCAACTGGCGCGGGCAGACCTCGAACGGTCCCGCGATCTTGCCATGAAGAAGGTCGTTTCAAGCGCCGAGCTCGACTCTGCTCAATCAAAATTCACGCGACTGAATGCAGTTGTCGATCAGATGCGCTCCAACATCGCGAAGAAGACGCTTATCGCGCCCTTCGACGGACAGCTTGGTATTCGCCAGGTGAATGTCGGGCAAATGATCAATGCCGGTCAGCAAGTGGTCCCACTCACTTCACTCGACCCGGTGTTCGCCGATTTCGCCTTGCCGCAGCAATATTTTGGTCAGTTAAAGCCGGGCTTGGATGTGCATGTGACAACGGACGCGCTTCCCGGCCGCGTTTTTGACGGAAAGGTGACTGCGATTAATTCGATGGTCGATTCGAGTACGCGCAACATCACGGTGCAGGCGACGCTGGACAATGCCGATCACGCGCTGCGCCCCGGAATGTTCGCGAAAACGGAAGTCATGTTGCCCGAAAAACACAAGGCGCTTGTCGTTCCGGGATCCGCAATTTCCTACGCGCCGTTCGGCGACTCGGTTTTTGTGATTGAGAAAAAGAAAGATGAAAAGACCGGCAAGGAATCGCAAGTGATTCGACAGCAATTTGTGCGCGTCGGTGAAGGGCGCGGCGATCTCGTCGCGATTACGCAAGGATTGAAGGCCGGCGAAACCATCGTGAGTACGGGAGTTTTCAAACTGCGAAACGGAATGACGGTCACGATCAACAACGATCTGGCACCGAACCCGCAGGTAAATCCGCACCCAATCGATTCGTAGCGATCGAAGAGCGACATGAAATCCTTCACTGACCTTTTCATCAAGCGCCCGGTGCTGGCGATGGTGGTCAGTTTTGTGATCCTGATCGCCGGCTTGCAGGCGATTCGGACGATCAACGTACGCCAATATCCGCGCAGTGACATCGCCTCGATCAAGATAACGACAGTTTATGTCGGCGCCGATGCTGAACTCGTTAGGGGATTTATCACAACGCCACTCGAGCGTGCCATCGCCGCAGCTGACGGAATCGACTACATCCAATCGCAAAGTTCTCAGAGCACCTCGACAATTACCGTAAGGCTGAAACTGAATTACGATGCAAACAAGGCGTTGTCAGACATCAGCTCGAAAGTCGACGCGATCCGGCGCGATCTGCCGCCGGACGCGGAGATTCCGGTCTTAGAAATCCAATCAGCCGATACACAGACCGCCTCGTGTTATTTAAGTTTCACTTCGGACATTCTGCAGCCTAACGAAGTCACAGATTATCTTGTGCGCCTTGTGCAGCCTCGGCTGACGGCCGTCGGCGGCGTGCAGAAAGCGGACATACTCGGCGGCCGCACGTTTGCGATGCGCATCTGGATGAAACCGGACCGGATGGCTGCGCTGAACATCAGCCCAGCCCAGGTGCGCAACATGCTTGCGCGAAATAATTTTCTCTCGGCCGTCGGTAATACGAAAGGTTCGCTGCTTCAGGTCAATCTGACCGCGAATACCGACCTGCACACGGTGGATGATTTCAAAAAACTGGTCATTCGCCAGGAAAAAGGAAATCTCGTCAGGTTGAGCGACATCGCGGACGTCGAGCTCGGCGCGGAAGATTACAACACCGAGGTGCGGTTCTCGGGACAGAAAGCAGTCTTCATGGGAATTTACGTTCTGCCGAATGCGAATGCGGTGGACGTGATCAAACGCGTTCGCGCGGAGATGGAGCAAATCCAAAGGGAATTGCCGGCCGGAATGAAAGGCGAGATCGCCTACGACGCTACGGCTTACATCAATGACGCCATCCACGAAGTCGTAAAGACGTTGATTGACACATTGCTCATCGTGATGGTCGTAATCTTTTTGTTCCTTGGCTCGATCCGCTCTGTGGTGGTGCCGGTTGTCGCGATTCCAATTTCGCTGATCGGCGCGCTATTTCTCATGCAGCTATTCGGGTTCAGCCTCAACTTGCTCACGCTACTGGCGATTGTGCTTTCTGTCGGATTAGTGGTCGATGATGCCATCGTCGTTGTCGAAAACGTGGAGCGTCACATGCGCGAGGGAATGTCGCGCATGAATGCCGCCCTTGTCGGCGCGCGCGAACTGATCGCGCCAATCATCGCCATGACGATCACGCTGGCGGCCGTTTACGCGCCGATCGCGCTCCAAGGCGGTTTAACAGGCGCGCTCTTTCGCGAATTCGCCTTGACTCTGGCTGGCGCGGTTTTCATTTCCGGGATCGTCGCCTTAACCCTGTCGCCGATGATGTCGGCACATCTCTTGCGCCCCGGCCACACCGATAAGGGATTCAGTGGGGTCGTTAATCGAACGTTCGACCGCTTCCGGGATTGGTACGGAAGTCATCTCGATCGCACGCTGAATGCGCGGCCGGCCGTCTACATTTTTTGGGCCGGCGTTTCACTCCTCGCGGTTTTTATGTTCGCGGCCATTCCCAAACTTGGGACGAAGGAATTGGCGCCGAAAGAGGATCAGGGGGTGATCTTTGGAATCATCACTGCTCCGGCAAACGCGACCATTGACGACACGATCCGTTACGCGGATGCCGCCGGAAAAGTCTTTCAGGACATCCCGGACACGCGGTTCACGTTTCAAGTTACGTTCCCGGACAACGGATTCGGCGGAATGGTTTTGAAGCCGTGGGGCGTTCGCAAAACCCCGACCAAGGCCTACCTCCCGCAAATCCAGGCAAAGCTGGGCGCGATTCCGGGCATCCAAATGTTTCCGATCATGCCGTCGGCGCTTCCCGGCGCTGATAATTTCCCAGTCAGCTTCGTGATCACCTCAACCGCCGACCAGGAACGCATTCTTGAATTCGCGAAACAGATTTTCGCGAAAGCCATGCAGGCACATATTTTCCAATTTGGCGACATCGATACGAAAATCGACCAGCCTCAGGCGCAGATCAATTTCGATCACGATAAGGTCTCGGCGCTCGGTCTCGACATGCAGCAAGTGGGCGCCGATATTTCGGCCAGCATCGGCGGCAATTACGTCAACCGGTTCAACATCGAAGGGCGCAGTTACAAAGTGATTCCACAAATCAAGCGCGTCGATCGATTGAATCCTGAGCAGTTGAAAAATATTTACGTCAGCGGACCGAATAATCAGCTCATCCCGCTGAGCACTGTCGCTTCCATCAAGCACAAAACGGTCGCGCGTTCGCTCAATCGAATGCAACAACTCAACGCGGTCACCATCAACGGGGTGCCGGCCGTGTCGCTCGATGCCGCTCTGAAATTTCTGGAGAACGAGGCGCGTAACGTTCTTCCGAAAGGTTACGTCCTCGATTACACGGGCGAGTCGCGCCAGTTGCGCACCGAAGGCAGCAAATTTCTCGGAGTGTTTTTGCTTTCGCTGGTGCTGATCTTTCTCGTCCTGGCGGCGCAGTTCAACAGCTTCCGCGATCCGTTCATTATTTTATTGGGATCGGTCCCGCTCGCCATGTTCGGCGCGGGGCTCTTCATGTTTTTGAAGATGCCGTTCGGACAATTCTTCACAGATAAGTGGACAACTTCGTTCAACATCTACTCGCAAGTCGGTCTCGTCACGCTGGTCGGTCTGGTTTCGAAAAACGGAATCCTGATAGTCCAGTTCGCGAACCAGCTGCAACGCGACGGTTTGGAGAAACTAGCTGCCGTCGCCCAGGCCGCGCGCATTCGTTTGCGTCCGATCATGATGACTAGCGTCGCAACTGTCGCCGGTCACTTTCCCCTCACGCTCGTGACCGGCGCCGGCGCGGCCGCGCGAAACTCAATCGGTCTCGTGCTCGTCGGCGGAATGACGATCGGAACGATTTTCACTCTGTTTATTGTTCCATCGCTGTACATGCTCATCGCGAAGGAGCATCACGAAAAATCTCTGATGGACCCGGACTTGGAGGGTGTCGCCGAAGATGTCGACCTTACGCCAGAACCCGAGCCCGCACTCGCGCGCGACGGCAACGGCGACGGCTGGAAAAAGGGTTGACTTGGAAGGTCAGATGGATTTGCACAGATAGAGTGGTGGTGTTCGTCACGAATTTAGGGAATGGCGTTTCACAGAAACGCCCTACACCCTTTATCCGCGGCTAAATTTTTCTGCGCCCGCGCAGTGCCACATCGCGACGGCTGTCGTCATCAGGGCGATTTGTTTGCGTTCCTCGGATCGTCCCCAGGATTTACGTAGTTGATTACCCACGGCCCTACGCCATGGAGTTGAATCACTGTTTCGCTGTCGGTCCACGCAGTGTGTTTCATCCCAGCCGGCCAAAATCCGTATGTGCCCGGAGATAGCTTTTGCGCAGCCGAACGATCGAGTTTGTCACCCATGGCGAGGTAAAGAGCACCTGAAATCACGGTAACCCGCTCAGTCTTAGGGTGCGTGTGCGCCGGAATGTGGTAACCGCCGGGGAATTGCAATCGGATCACGAAAGCTCCCTCCTTTGCGGGATCGCCTTCCAGCACAGCCACCTTCGCACCCTTGGGGAGTGCTGGCGGGCCATCCTTCCATTCGATTTTCTCGGAAGGATAGAATTTTGCCTGTTCAGAAGACGAATCTTTGGACTCGGACTGGGCGAGCAGCGACGACGTTGGCAGAAGGAAGCTGCATGCGATGATTGAAACGGTGCCGATATTCATAAGATCGGGATTCTTCGTGATTCGACAGTGTCACAAACCGGTCTCTTTAACAAACATGAACGCGCCGATAGCCATTGTTTGCAATCGGCAATCGAAAATCTGATCGTTGGATTTCTTCCTTCATCTTTCTAACTTCTGACTTTGAAATTGTTCCCGTAGTTCAACGGATAGAACGGAGGTTTCCTAAACCTTAAATGTGGGTTCGATTCCCGCCGGGAACGTGCGTAAGTCTGCGCCTCGATTGATTCGTTCGCTGCCGCTCGCTCACCGGCTTACGTCTGTGTCATGCGACTCTGTTGGCTCCATTCCCGCCGAGAACCGTTTGGAGACGATCAGGATTTGTCTTCCGTGCGTGCGTCGAAATGATTAGCTCTTGTGGATGACGGAAAACGAAGTCGAGCTTATGGAAGGAAGTCGCAGACCTCGCCGATTCCGTTATTTGATCGACATCATCGTACTGGTGGTGGTGACGTTTCTTCTCGACGTCGTTGCGGGTGCTTTTATTCGTGCGCCGACCAGTTTGCAGAAGGAATTATTTGTATTCGACGCGATTGGGAAAATGCTGCTGGTCGGTTTTGCGTGGGGATTGATCCGGTTGCGCGGTGAAACGTTGGCCGATATTGGGCTGAAGCGGCCGGCGAGTTGGACGCGCGACTTCATGATCGGCATTGGATTGGCTGCGATTGTTTTCATCGCGATTTATTTTTCAGAAAAGGCGGGGTTTCGCCGTGATCTGAGCAAGTTCAAGGATGTGCAGGGAAATCTCGAACTAGCACTTTTCGGCGTGTTCTATGCGTTTATCGGAGCTGGGTTTTATGAGGAATTCATGTTTCGCGGATTTCTCATGCAGGGCCTGGCCATGTTTTTCGGTGCTGGCCGCGGCGCGTGGATCGTCGCATGTGTCGTGCAAGGCGCGCTTTTCGGAATAGCCCACGCTTACCAGAATCCTCTCGGCATCGCGATCACCGGCACGCTGGGTGTGTTAATGGGACTGATCGTTCTCGCGTTGGGCCGCAATCTTTGGCCGGTGATCATCGGACACGGACTCTTCGACGCCAGTCGTTTCGTTTTGTTCTATTTCCAGGGGCCGCCGACTGGCTGAACATTTATCAGCGATTTACCAGGCGGGGATCGAAATCGTAATCAATCGGCGGATGAATGCGGATGCGTTTGAAATCGCGGTGTTCGGGATTGAGAACAAAATTTATGTCGGCGGGACTGATTACACTCGGTAGCGCCAATACTGCGGAGCGCCGTTCTCGAACCCATCGATCGCCGATTTCCCTTGTCTCGATCGGAGGCGGGTCGACCCGCCAATTCGCTGGCAGTTTTTCTGCTGGAAATCCTTCTGTGAGACTATCAGGCCATTCCAAGCGAAAAGCCTTATACCTTTCGTTTGGGTTGAAGGGCTTATTATGGACAAAAACCTCGAGGGCTGCAGTCGATTGGTGTTCGCTCGCGTAAATGACGCGAACGTTCCGTGAGTTCCACCGTCCGCCGTAGCGCCAGGCGCCTTCACCAGAAAAAGCCGCCGCTGCTTCGCTCTCCAAGACAATACGCCAACCTGAACGCATGAGGTCTTAGGAATAGACCCCGTACTTCATCCGGCCTAACAAGTTCTCGACTTCGCGCGCGCCTGCCTCTGTTCTCGCATAATCGACCGGCACAGCGCCACCAAGACCGTATTGGGGGTGCTTCAACCAGGCGCGTGCTTTTTCGATATCACCGAAAAAGTCTGCAGCTTGTCGAACCAATCGCGAATAGCGAATAACCTTGTCCGATTCATCTGGCGACAACCGTCCAGCCGCTTTGCGCCGCTGCAAAGTGGATCTTGAGATTGAAAGTTTTGCTGCGAGCTGCTCAAACGGCAGGTCGATGCTGTCTTGCAAAGTCTTCAGCTCAGAAAAGCGCAGCCCCTTCTGGATCCGGTGAATCAGTTCAGTGGGGTGCATCGCTTTCGGGCCACGCGTTTTCTTTTCCTGGGCCGCTGCTTTCATATATCGCCTCTCACATTCAATTGACACAATATAATGAGTCAATTGGGCTGAGTCAACCGCGGAATCCGGCGCGACGAGGTATCAACTCCGCTGAGGACAGCGGACACTACAGCACATGAAAGACGCGCTCAGGCGGCGATCTGGCCTAGAACAGCGCGCAGCTCGTGAAAATCCACCGGCTTGGCGAGATGAAAATCGAATCCCGCCTCCCTGCCGCGCTCGATGTCCTCCGTCGCGGCAAAGCCACTGAGCGCTACGGCTTTAACCGGTCGTTTGCGTTTGGCTTCGGCAATCACGTCGTATCCGCTGCCGTCCGGCAGAGCGATGTCGCACAGCACGACATCGAATTCTTTTGAGTCAATGATGTTCAGCGCGTTTTGCGCGCCATCAGCTACGGAAATTTCGTGGCCGAAGTGACTGAGAAGATGAGACAGCGCTTCCAACGTCTCGCTGTGATCCTCCACGACCAGAATACGCAAACTCTTGCCTGAATGATATGAAGCCCTCGTTCGCTCGTCGCTCATCCTCACCCCGTCCCCGCGAAGCCCTATAACCCGATTTTACACCGCGTCTACCGAATTTCGCTACACGCCATCTGATAATGTCATTCTGAGCAACGCGAAGAATGGAGTGAGCGGGGACGAGCGACATGGACTGCCAAGCCGCACAACGTAGCGGCGAGTGAGTCGGGAGACGAACGAGTTCAATCTCGAATCAAATCTGGAACAATCCCCGACGGAGATGGACAGAGATGTTTATCCCGCGACTGCGGGATCAACATGACAGCGCGATTCATGAGATGGCTTGAGATGGCTTCCACGCGAGCGAAAGTTTTACAGTTGGAAAAACGTTCGTAGCCGGTTGAGGAACGTCGCCGTGTATTGGCGTTGCTTTAAGACGTGTTCGTCCGTGCGGGTGGCTTCCTTCAGGATGCCTTCGGTTTCCATTTTTCGCTGGGCAAGCAGCTCGCTCAATTGCACCAGGCACTCGGGCGCGCTGTGCAGCACTTCGGCCATGGTGGGTTTGCCGATTTCCATCACGTAGCAATCCCGATCTGCGCGCACAGTGGCGCTACGCGGTTCGCCGGTGAGCAGCGACATTTCTCCGAAGCAGTCGCCCGCGTTCAGCGTGGCTACTCGAATTGTCGATCCATTTTTTGAGACCAAAACATTCGCTTCGCCGCGCAGCAGCACGAACATTGAGTCGCCCGGCGAGCCTTCTTGGATCACCGGTTCGCCACGACCGAAAATGTTGAGGCGCGCCTGCTTGACCAGATGGTCGAGTTGTTCATCGGAAAGACACTCGAAGAGTGGTTCCCCACGCAGAATAGACAATGCCTCGGCTTGGTCATCCTGAAGGGGAGGCGGTGCTTTGCGCTCGACGTGCAATGTGCGGATCGGGAACGGAATGGTGATGCCCTGGCGCTTTAGTTCGTACCAAACGTTTGTCCGAACGGCGTCGTTGGTCTCATTGATTCTGGAGTGATTTCCCATGTAATACTTGATCTCGTAGATCACGGCGTGATCGGCAAAATCGACCAGGAAAACCTTTGTCTTTGGCTGTGCCAGAACGTTTTTAGCCGTAGAGGCTGCCCGGAACAATGCATCCTTTACCACACTGGGTGGGTTCTTATATTCAACTCCAACACGGATCCGCATCGCGTGGACTTCCGTCGGATAGTGGAGATTCACGATCTCGTGGCTCACCATCTCGTTGTTCGGGATATCGAGATAAATGTTGTCGTTGGTGCGCAGTCGCGTCGAACGCCAGTTAATCTCCATCACTTCGGCGAACCGCTCGCCTACTTGTAACCAGTCGCCGACCTTATAAGGCCGGTTAATTTGGATCGCTATGCCACCGATGATCCCGGAGAAAAGATTCTGTCCAGCGAAGCCGACGACGATTGCGACCACCCCCGAGCCCGCGAGCAGTCCCTTTAGTTGAGTTTCGGCATGGTAGCCGTAGCTCAGGACAAGTAGCAGTACGATCAAAAAAATGATGCCGCTGACAACCTCACGCAGAAAATGTGGGATCAGTGTCTGCCGTTTCTTTTCGAAATAGAAATCCCAAACGTAGCGATTAATCAGCGCAACAACCAACGCTGTGCTCAACAAAATCACCGCCGCGCCGACATGATTGCGCCATGACGCGTGGACTCCGTACACTGTGATTGCTGCATAAAAGGCGAGCATTAAACAGAAGAGCCGGAAGAAGAGGCCGAGCGGCACACCGGCGCGACGTTTTAAAAAGCGGCCAAAGCCGACGGCGATGAAGAACGTGCTGATAAACACGATCACGGTGATCGCGTCTCGCTCTGCTTCGGGAAGTGCGTCAAACATCAAGGGCGGAGTATATCAAAAAGCAGTTCGCTTGAAAGTTTTCTCGTAAAAACCCGCAAAGCACAAGTGTAGGGCGGGCGCTTCGCCTGCCGATCTGGAA
>DATEZD010000258.1:0-10280 GCA_035255865.1 Candidatus Udaeobacter sp. | reverse complement strand
AGCTGTGCGCTCACTTTCTGTAGGCCCACAGTGAGCGCTTCAATTTGCTTCTCCAGCTGCTCGACTTTGCGATGTTCTTTGAGGAACTCATTGAGCAACATCGCGTTCACCTGATCGTAGCGCACGCTGTAGGGTTTGCCTTCTTTGTCGCGCACGACCAGGTGCGGATTAACCTTTTCCACTTCTTCTGCCACCAGGCCGAACTGTGATGTGCCGGTTGAATCAATGGCTTTTGTGTAGCGGAAGCTTACAGGCTGAAGCGCATAAAGGCTTTCACTTGTTTTCCCGATTGGTCGGATGTCTTCTTTGAAACGCTTCGAGGATACAATCGTGCCCAGCTTGCCAGCTCCATCCACATAAACCGCAGTGCCAGTGCCGGTATCGACTACCTGGCCGTCGATGCCGCCGATAAAGCAGGCTGATGCGCCTATGTTAGTCGGCGTGTTATCCGCAATATGGATCGTGTTGTTTTCACCCGGATTTCCCCCGGCCTCTGCACCAATACAGACGTTGTTGTTCCCGGTGATACGGGCTCCGGCAGCTTCGCCGAGAGCCGTATTTTGGCTACCGTTTACGTTATCATAGAGTGCCTGATAACCGATGGCGTTGTTACCCCAGCCGCTCACGTTATGTTTCAGCGATTCTTCACCGACGGCGTTATTCCCGCCGCCGTCGATGAATCCGCTTCCTGTCGCATTCATCAGCGCAAACGGGCCGATCGCTACGTTAGCTCCGTCAACCGTGTTGCTGCCCGCACCGGTGTTATTAAAGAGCGCGTAAGTGCCAACCGCAACGTTGCCGTCACCAGTAACGTTGCTATGGAGCGCTTTGTTCCCAATGGCTGTGTTTTCGCTGCCCATCGTGTTTTTATAAAGCGCTTGCGCGCCGTTAGCCGCGTTATAGGAACCAATGGTATTGCTGAAAAGAGCTCGCCAGCCCATAGCCGTATTGTTGTCACCGGATGTGTTCCCAACCAGCGCTTGAAAACCGTCGGCCGTGTTTCGGTCGCCGGTGTTATTCTTGAGCGATTGGGCGCCAGTGGCGGTGTTTTGTATTCCCGTGGTGAGGCTGTAGAGCGCTTCGGAGCCAAGGGCAGTGTTGTTGCTGCCAGTAGTGAGACTGAAGAGTGTTCCACTCCCTCCCTCAGCCGTATTGGCGCCTGTATAGGCTCCGTCCGGTGGCGGACTGACCGCTTGCATTGTCGGCAAAAGGCCGACGCAAACCAACGTGACGACAAATAATGGAGCTGTTTTTTGTAGCTGAATCAATGAGTGCATAGACATTTCCTTTCTTGCTTCCCCCTCTTTGTTGATTCTGCGATTGCAGGTCTGGAGGAGGCGAAGAACCTAGCGGGAAAAAGTCCTCCGCCTGATTCAGATCCGTTTAGCGACGCCGAGTTTGGCAAAAATCTCGCCAACTTGTCAAGCCAATTCGCCGCAAGCCCGAATCGCAGATTCGAGTTCAACAAACGCGGTCAGCTTTTCATCCACGCACAACGAAGCGCTTTCCATCGGCGCGATGCGGGTCTGCAAGCCAGATCGTTCGCCCGTTAGAATCAATCGCTGAGACACAGCCCCAATTCCAATCGGCTCTGCTGAGATTTGTCCCCCGGATGATGAAAGCGACGCAGATTTAATTGAGCCCCAGCAGAGTTAAAGACACCGACCCTCTTGTCTGTGATATAGGCTTCTCTTTTTACCGATTTCAAAGGGTAGCAACCCAACATTGGCAGTGACAATGGTCATGTACGTATGGATATGTCACCGAAGGTGGCCAGTGATAATCCGTCACGCCACGGCGTGTAATTTCTCGCTCGATGGCTTCCTTTTCTTCGAGGTCGTCCTTGACGTCATAGGCGTTGCTCTGCCACGGTCGCTTGTCCCAACTCACGCGCGCCATGCTCAAGCAATACATGAGTTCGTAGCGCCGCAGTTGCAGATCGGAAGTGGATAAATGTTGAATTTCATTCTGCGTCGAACAACAGCCAGCCACCACAAGCCCGGATGTTATTAGTAGTATTATCTGTTTCACGCTTCGGCTCCTCCTGTTCACTCCTGCACTACCCGATGCAGGCGTTACGAGTTCGCTTAATACAATCCTAAGATCCGGTCAATAGGATTCGTGGCCCTTCCTTTCTCCCCGGTGAATTCGCTCTGGGTAGTAGCGGGATCCGGAAGAGGCGAAGAACCCTAGCGGGGGAAGAATCCTCCGCCTGATTCAAGATCCGCTTAGCGACGCGAGTTTTGAGAAGACTTTGCCGTCCTGTCAAGACCGAATTGCCGCAAGCACGAATCGCCAATTCAAGTTCCATAAAAGCTGTCGGCTTTTCATCCGCGCGCACAACCAAACGCTTTCCGTTGCGATGCGAGGCTTTGCGGGCCGTTGCCCCCTTTACGGTCGCGTGGAACTGTCTAACACTTGGGAACTGGACGGTGTCGCGATCATTCGTCGTCACTCAACAATTGCAGCGCAAGTGGGATCGTCGTTAACGCGCCGTCGGCGACCAGCGTCCAGCCGATCGCTCGCCTCTGCTCACCGCTCAGCTTTTCAGAAACCAACAGCGCGATGCCCGCGCCGAGCATTGCACGCGTGCCAGCGATGAGACTGATTTGAGGAACGGTGACTTCGTGTTGTTTCATGTGTCGTCTCACTCCTTTAATCGCAACACTAATCCATCACAGATGGCTCGGCGGCAAGCCGCGAGTCGCCAATTCAAGTTCCATAAGAGCTGTGAGCTTTCCATCCAAACGCACGGCGAAACGCGTTCCGTCGCCGCGATGCGGGTCTGCAAGCCAGATCGTTCGCCCGTTAGAATCAATCGCTGAGACACAGCCCAACTCGATGCGGCTTTATGGATTGTTGACCACTTGCGGCGCAGGTCCGCCACCGCGGATTCGTCCTGTGGCGAATTTGCTCGCCTGAAGTCCGCCAAGGGACGAACTCGCTGTGGCGAGCTGTGCGCTCACCTTCTGTAGGCCAGCGGTAAGCGCGTCAATTTGCTTTTGCTGCTTGGCTATGGTCGCCTCCTGTCGTTCTAACTTTCGGTCTTGCTGCTCAACCTTGCGGTGTTCTTTGAGAAACTCGTTCAGCAACATCGCGTTCACCTGGTCGTAGCGCACCGAGTAGATTTCACCATTTTTGTCCCGTACGACCAGATCAGGATTCACTTGCGCTACTTCCTCGGCAATCAAACCAAATTGCTGTATGCCGGTCTTGTCGGTCTTATACTGAAACGTCACCGGGTTCAGCGCCAAAATCGCCTCGCTGGCTTCGCCCATCGTTTTGACGTTCTTCTTGAAACGGGCTGAAGAACTCATCGTGCCAAGCTGACCAGCCGAGTCGATCAGCACTGCTATGGCGTCGCCGTTTCCTGTTGTCACTCCGTGGATGCCGGCGATAAAGGCGCGGTTCTGCGTGGCTGGTTCGCCGATACGTATGGTGCTGGTATCGCCAGCATCACCGCCATTGCCGATTTCGATATTGTCGCTACCTCCGGTCAGATTGTAACCAGCAAAAGCTCCGAAGGCGATATTATTGCTGCCAGTTGTGTTGAAATACAGTGCTTGAAGTCCAGTGGCGGTGTTGGAGGCGCCGCTGGTGTTGTTCAAGAGAGCCCCAGCACCAACAGCTGTATTCGAGTCCCCGTCGAGATTACCAAAGAGCGCACCACTACCGCTGGCCGTGTTATTACTGCCGATGGTATTGCTATAGAGCGCCGAAAGGCCGTTAGCGGTGTTATCGTGACCGGTAGTGTTGCTCAAGAGTGCGGAAGTGCCGTCGGCTGTGTTTGCAGTGCCCGTATTGCTAAAAAGCGCATGAGAACCAGTGGCCGTGTTCAAGCTGCCGCCGGTGTTGCTGAAAAGAGCAAACATTCCGCTGGCCGTGTTGTCGTCGCCAGTAGCGTTGCTTAAAAAGCGCCCCTGCGCCAATAGCCGTATTGTCGTTTGCAGTGTTAGCAAGCAGCGTCCCAGCGCCAATGGCGGTGTTGAACGCCCCCACTGTGTCGCTTGCGAGCGACAAAAAACCAACGGCCGTGTTGTAGCCGCCGCTGGTCAGACTTAAAAGAGCGCTTTGCCCTTCCGCAGTGTTGCCTCCGGGATAACCGCCGTCCGGCGCTGGAAGAACCGCCTGCGCCATCTGTGAGATGGCAAAACAGCTAATCACAAGTGACACGCAAAGCAAAAATCGTCCAAGTAAACGGGGAATGTAATTTGTAAATAAAGTTTTTGTTTTCATGAACGAGTCCTACAAAATCACGCTCGATTTTGCGAGAAGAAATTAAGGCAGCGTCCTAGAACGCGCGATAGAACCGCCCCGCGATCCCTGGACCCGTCCGCGCATCAATGCGCAGTTTTAGACGGCTTTTCGTTCGCGCGCTGCCCGGTCTGCTGCTGCGCGAGTCGCCAATTCAAGTTCCATAAGAGCTGTGAGCTTTCCATCCAAACGCACGGCGAAACGCGTTCCGTCGCCGCGATGCGCGTCTGCAATCCAGACTGTTCGCCCCTTGGAATCAATCGCTGAAACGTAGCCCAAGCTCCCTCGTTTTCGTAAATTTTCTGCAATATCGCGCCGGATCTCCCGAAGTATATCAGTGAAGACAAATAGAAAGGAAATTTCAAAATGAAAACCTTTATCGTTTATGATTTAGATTCAAAAATCCCCGTTGCTGTTGGCGAACAAGTGAGCGCGGAAACTGCGCGATGTTGCGCAAGTGCGGCAACTGGAATTTTCCACGCAAATCTTTTTGCGGAAGAAATTGATCTGGAAAAACAAATTACCTACTGAACCACAATGTTGGAGACTTTTGTGAAGGTATTCCTGGCAACGAAAATCAAGTGTGCAGTAGTGTCTGCACTCATTTTGATTGTGTTTGCATCGCAAGCATTCGCAGTTTTACGACCGCTTTTTCCAGCCAAACCTGTGCCGCCATTTAACGGTGAACTCATTATCATAGGAGACGATTCTGTGGATGGGGCGTGCAAGAAAACGCCTGCTAGATGACCCAGTCAGGCACTGTAGCGAGTAGGTAGCCGTAGCGCTATGGGTCCGTGACGGGGCATGCCGATTCGCCGATTCCAGTTCCATAAACGCAGCCGGTATTTCATCCGCGTGCACAACGAAGCGATTTCCGTCATCGCAGTGTGCATCTGCAATAGAAAATCCTGACATCTTTGGCGCGCTTCGAGTAAAAGATGTTTGTTCGCCGAAACTCGACGGTAATTGTTGTCGATGAACAAGCGCAACGCTCAATCCGCTTTCTTGAATCTGCGCGTTTTGATCGGGCTCCTTGCAGCCCTGACCGGGGTTGTTCTGGCACTGCTGGGCTTTGGCACGTTTACCGTACCTGCCGCAAGCACTACGCAAGCGCAGCAGAGTTACACTGCTAGCTACATCGATCCTCTCGTTCCTGCCGGATTCGACTGTTCCAAAATTCACGAGCTGGACATCGACAAGCAAATGAACTTCCGGGTCGGCGCCATCATGATTTTCTGCGGCGAGGCACAAGGAGGTTCCGCTTCCCCAGCTGGCACCTTTTCTCGCTTTGTCCAAAAATTGCTGCGGCCTCTGGTGTACGGCACGATGGATGTCGACCTGATCACAGGCACCGAGACCTTTCCTCACGTCACTCAATCGACGACATTCACCGCGGGTAACCCGGATAACCCTCTCCAGATCGTAGTCGTCTACAACGACTCGCGAGGCAATGGCATCGGTGTTGACCAATTGCGGCGCAGGTTTGATTAAACCAGCAGCTGCGGTGTCGATTCAGTTTGATGCCTGTTCGAGGACGCGATGAACAGCGGCGATAGATTCGCCGGGTCCCGTTCGTGTGAACTTTTCGAGTAGTTCCGCAAGGCGTGACTCGTAAGAATCACACGTGGGAGACTCGCCATTTGGCTCGACCCATTCGGGATGTTGGATCCGCAGATCGTCGTGAATCTGTTTCCGGAGCTCGGTGTAGGTGTGGATTTGGTGAGACATGGCCACTGGCCTGGTGAAAGATTCAAGTGTGGCGCGCAACGGTTCCCACAGAGGGCTTGGCGGAATCGTCGACGAGCGTTCGTGCCGTGAGTGCGCTCGCACGCCGGGTGAGGCTACTCCAAAAGGGAGCTCGCACCTGGGTGCGACGTGCGCGACGCCGGCCCAACTCGATCACTTTGTGGCGCTGGCGTTGCAGCAAAACGGCCAGCAGTCCGCTTTGCGTAAGGGTCAGGTTTGATTTTGTCATGACGTAGTCTTTTCTGTTTTTCATAAGCGCCTCCTTATGAAGGTTTGACAGTGCTCCGACAGATTCCCATATGGGACCTTCGTCCTATGCCTTTAGGGGCAGTCGATCACATGATGCGCCGGTCAGCATTTGATACCAGACCGCACCCAATGAATGTACTGCCGCAATCGATGAAACGCTTGCTTCACTGAAAGGATTTTGCTGATGATTCTTGTTCTCATCTTATTTGTTTTTTTCATTGTTTTGGCCTTCTTTGATTTCTCGCCATTGAGAACTCATTTCTGGCCTGTACCCTTTCCTTCGGAAAATTTTGGCCGGCATGGCAAAAAATTTTAAGGGAGACCGCGCGGACCGGCCTTCGCCGGAGCTTCCGCCTGCGCGCAAGGCTACGGCGCGAGGTTACGCGGAAGGTAGCTTCGCGTTTACGATGAAGCTGGCAACGTGATAGAAACGCACGAACACGCGGGGGATTTCGCCCCTCCGAAGCAAAGGCTGACACGAAGCCCCAACTCCAACCGGCTTTGCTGAGATTGTCAGCGACGATTTCTCAGTATCGCATCCGAAAAGATTAGAAACGTTTTAGAGTTCTTGCCCTCGCTGGGGCACGCTTGAGGTTCTGCGCGGAGACCGTATCGTCCCGTTCTTGCGAAAGCCGGCGTGGCGGAATTGGCAGACGCGCTGGACTCAAAATTCAGGAATGACCGATTTTATCTGATTACTTGCGGTAAAAAGCCAATCGCAATTTTCATAGGTAAAATGAGCCTCTTAGCGTGAATTGTAGCGAGTATCGAGGGGCCGTCACAAGAAGGCCCAAAGTAGAACAAAAGTAGAACACACGGACACGCAACGCGCGCGTGGAGTCTAAACCCTCCGGTCGCATCTTTGGCCTTTTCCGCAGTTGTGACGCGAAAAGTCACAGTGTGACGCGGAAAGTCACGCCTAAACATCACCGACGTGGGGTTCTGCCTGCGGGGGCCGTGAGGTCCGTCACCAGGCAAATGTACATATGAAAAAGCACTGTCTGAAAAACATGCTGAGGTCGGGAGTCGCGCTCATCGTCCTGGTGGGTTGGTCGTCTGTTGCCAGCGCACAATGGACCGGGCTGGCGAATGCGTTTCCATCGGGATTCGCCTCAACCTGCCTTCTCCTCACCGATGGCACGGTGATGTGTCACGAGTACGGCACGAACCGATGGCATCGGTTGAAGCCGGACATCAACGGCAGCTATCAAAATGGCTCGTGGGATGTCCCGAATTTCACCGTCGCACCCATGCCACCCGGCAACGACCCGAGCTTCGGTTGCACGAACTGCACGTACGCACCCACCTTTTTCGCTTCGGCCGTGCTGCCCGACGGCCGCGTGGTTGTCATCGGCGGCGAATACATTGCCGGCTTCTGCCCTAACCCTCCAAATCGTTGTGGCGTCTGGACGGACATCGGCTTCATGTACGATCCAGTGACCAACTCGTGGTCTGCGCAAATCTCGGAGCCGTTTGGTGGCGGCAACATGGGTAATGCCCAGTCCACCATCCTGCCGAACGGAACGATGCTCCTAGCCGATGTGCTCGGCAGCAGGGACCTCGCATCATTCAATCCCAATGCAATTCCGCCGACGTTCACTGCGCTCAATTCGACGAGCAAGGACGACACTAATGACGAGGAGAACTGGAACATCCTCCCAAACGGCGAGGTTCTGACAGTCGATTCGACGATCGCAAGCTCCTTCGAAATCTACGATCCCTCGACCAACTCGTGGGGGACCGCCGGATCCACCATGGTGAACCTAGCAGATACCGGCCCGGGCACACTCAATACCACTGAGGTCGGACCAGCGGTTCTGCGGCCTGATGGCACCCTCATCGCCTTCTCCGGCACGAATTCCGGTCAGAACGCTGTCTACAACACCGCGACCGGCACGTGGGCCGCAACTGGCGCGGCGGGAGACTTCCCGCTCGTCCCGGCGCAGACGTATCACTATGCCGTCGCCGATGGCCCTGCCTCGCTCTTGCCGAACGGCAATGTGCTCGTGATGGCGAGCCCGGTAACCAATTTGGCCTGCGGCAACCCGCCGCCGCCGCCGCCCCCCCCTTGTGGCGTCTTCAACACCCCAAGCCACTTCTTTGAGTTCGACGGCACCAATCTGACCCAAGTCGCTGATTCACCCAACGCGGCCAGCTTTAAGAGCTATCAAGGGCGGATGCTGTTGCTGCCCACTGGTGAGGTGCTCTTAACCGCCTACGATCAGGCCGCCACAGCCGACGTTCAGCTTTATACGAACGGCGCAGCGCCCCAGGACGCCTGGAGGCCTGTCATCACGACAGCCCCTTGCCAGGTGGTTGCCGGCAACACCTACTCAATCTCAGGTACGCTGTTCAACGGGTTTTCGGAAGGGGCCTCCTACGGCGATGATGCCCAGATGTCGACTAACTACCCACTGGTGCGCATAATCAATCACGCTACTGGGCACGTTTTCTACGCCCGCACACACGACCATAGCAGGATGGGCGTCGAACCGGTGGGAAGCAGCGAAATCGTAACGACGCAGTTCGATGTACCGCTCGGCCTCGAGTCAGGTCCGGGCGATCTGATTGTTGTTGTGAACGGCATCCCGTCTTTGCCGGCCCAAGTCAACGCAGTTGCCGATTTGTCAGTCACCAAGGCCGCTTCTCCTGATCCCGTGACAACCGGGAATGACCTGACCTACACGGTTACTGTAACCAACAATGGGCCGGATACGGCGACATCGGTTACTTTAACAGATAACCTGCCTGCTGAGACAACCTTTGTCTCATGCTCTTCGACAGGAGGAGGAGTTTGTGGTGGCTCAGGAAACAACCGCACGGTTACATTCGCATCACTTGCATCAGGTGAGTCTGAGACCATAACCTTTGTAGCCACTGTGAACTGCTCGGTGGCCGATGGCACAGTGATAAGCAATACGGCGACCGTGAGTTCTTGTGCACTTGATCCTGACCCAACTAACAACTCCGCGACAGCAACTACGACGGCATCTAACCCCCCTCCTACGATAACTGGCGCAGCAGCAGATCCATCGGTCTTATGGCCACCAAACCACAGGATGGTGAATGTGACTGTCAGCTACGACGTTACGGACAACTGTCCCTTGCCACCTGGCTCCTGTACGCTCAGTGTGACCAGCAATGAACCAGTCCTTGGCCACGGAAGTGGTCATACATCTCCAGACTGGATTGTCTTGGATGATCATCATGTGCTGCTTCGAGCCGAGCGGGAAGGCCCCGGCAATGGACGTATCTATACAATCACTATCACTTGCGTCGACAGCGGCGGGAACACTTCAACCGACGACGTGACCGTCACCGTACCGCACGACCGAGGCGCAAGCGAAAAAGCGACAGGTAGCCGTCAGTGGCAATTAGCGCAATCAGCGCATCGCCTACGTGCTCGTGCGTCTCGATGACGTTGCCTGTTTCATCGTAAACGCGAATCACGACATCATGTGACCGGCTGTTTGGTGGCCGCAGCAACGGCCAAATCCCACGATCCAAACAACGCTTTTGCGCGCCGCAGCAGCGGCTTTCCCCATCGTTCCTTCTCGATGCTTTTGAAATGCAGCGTTCTGCCCTTCCGTTTGCGACGACGAATCTCCTCGCGAATGTCAGGCTTATTCGCTTTCGGCCATGGACTGAATGTTCCTGCCGGCAAATCGACGCCGGCCGCAATCAAAGCAGCGCTCCACGAGCCGAACAAGAGTTCGGCACGTTTCAGCAGCGCTGACCCCCATGGTTGCCTAACAACTTTGCTGTAGTGCAGCGTTTCGCTTGCGCGATCACGCCTGCGAATCTCGGTCACAATCTGAGCCTTATCCGCTTTCACCCACGGACTTGTCAGCCCCTCGGGCAAATCGACAGCGGCCGCCAGCAGCGCCGCAGTCCATGAACCGAACAAAGCCCTGCAGCGATTCATCAGCGGGTTTCCAAATTTCTCCCGCTCGACCTTGGTTGTCTGCAGCGTCTCACCTGCTTTCGCCCGGCGCCGAATCTCAGCCAGAATTTCAGCTTTGGTCGCACTC
>DATEZD010000257.1:0-7101 GCA_035255865.1 Candidatus Udaeobacter sp. | reverse complement strand
TCATGCCCCAGCGTATCGAAAAATCGATTAAAAGGCTCCTCCAATCTGGCTTCCAGACCTTCTATAATTTTAACGATCTTGTTAACAGACGCCTCGTTTAAAAGACCGCGCGGGCTGTAGACGAGCAGACGAATGTCTTCGAGGAACTCAACATCCGAGGAAAGTTTCATTACTCCTTAACGAATTAACAGGAGCCAACTAAGGGGAACAACCCACCTAACGAGCGGTATAGCCACCGTCAACGGCAAAGGTTTGACCGACGGCGAAGGAGGCGAGGTCTGAGCACAGGAAAAGCACCATCGCTGCAACTTCTTCCGGTTGGGCGAAGCGGCCAATGGGAGAATTCGCCTGGAAAAACGCGCGCATGTCAGGGTCGTCGAACCAATGTTTCGTCATCGGAGTCTCGACCAATCCGGGCGCCAGTGCGTTAATGCGAATTCCCTGGCCGGCATACTCGACCGCAGCTGCCTTGGACAAGCCGATCACAGCGTGTTTTGCCGCCACATACGCGCTAATGCCGCGCTCGGCGATCATACCGGCAATCGAGGCGTTGTTCACGATCGCGCCGCCGCCAGTCTGCAGCATGTGCTGAATTTCATATTTCATGGCGAGAAATACTCCCTTCACGTCCACGGCAAAGGTATGGTCGAAAGTTGATTCTTCTGTGTCAGCCAGCGGCGCCATTGGCGGAAGAATGCCGGCGTTATTAAAGGCACAATGCAAACCACCGAAGGTTCTCACTGCAGTGGCAACGAGATTTTGCACCGCTTGCGCCTCGCGTACGTCGGTCTGCACGAAAATAGCCTCGCCCTCTTCTCTTTTAATGGCTTCTACCGTCTCCACACCTGCGGGATTGATGTCGCCGATGACGACCTTCGCGCCGTGTCGGGCAAACAGAAGCGACGTAGCGCGACCAATGCCGCTGCTCCCGCCTGTGACCAGCACAACCTTATTCGTGAAATCGAATGGGTTCGTTGGTTTCACCTTCAACGCTACAAGAACTGGTGGGTTACTTCGGGAATATCCTTTTCCGATCGTCTTTCATGCTGACCACGATCAGGCCTTTAACCTTCGAAGGTCTCCGCGCGTCTCGCGGTAGCGATCACTCAGTAACACTTTCAACACCGAACAATCGTCTGGCGGCGGAGTGCCGTTGAGGTGCTCGAGCGTGCGATCACGAATCTCAGCGACGCTTCGGCCCTGGCCATTTCGCGGCGCGACAAGAAAGTCCACCAGACGATCGAGAGGCTCGCTTTCCTGATGCCGACGCGTTTCAAACACGCCATCCGAAAAAAGATACAGTTCAGTCGGAAAACGTAGAGGCATCTCCACAGTCGGGTATTTGGCATTCGCGAAGCAACCGACCGGCGGACCGGTGGCTGGTAACATGGGGTTCTCGCATCGCTCGGCACGGACAACCGCAGGAGGATGGCCGCCGCCAGCGTAGCGCAGCCTCTTGTTTGCCAGGTCCGCGATACCGTACCAGATGGTGAAATACAGATGGTCGCGCGATTGCGAGAAGTAAACGCGATTCAGTGCGCTAAGCACCGCACCGGGATCGTTCCAATCCGTGTCTGCCAGCCCGCACGTGCGCAACGTGTCGATGATAGAAACCGCCAGCAAGGCGGATTTCACGCCGTGTCCAGAAACGTCGAGCAGATAAAAGGCGAACCGCTCCGAATCCATCCAGTGGTAACCAAGGCCGTCGCCACCAAGCTGCGCTGAAGTGGTCATGCACCAGTCCGCTGACACGCGTTTCTGCCTGATCGGCCGGGGCAACAGAGAGAAAACATAATCCACCGCACCGGCGAGTTCCGCATTCAAAGCTTCCTGAGTCGTGCGCAGAGTGTCGTATGCTTGCGTTATTTCCTGCGCGCGTTGTTCTGCCGCGACCTTGGCTACGCGCAGTTGCTCCACGGCGCGCGCTCGTTCAATCACGATGCCTGCCAAATGCGTGGCCATGCGGATCAGCTCCCGATCGTGTGCGCTCGGTTCGTGTGCATGACGATAGTACATGGCGACCGTGCCCAGCAGTATTCCATCGCTTGAGAAAACCGGTGTTGAGCAGCACGCGCCAAGTCCGAACGTGGCAGCCAATTCGGCGTAATCGGCCCAGTGAGGATCGTTGGCTATATCCGTCGCAAACACCGGTTCACGTTTGTACGCGGCGCTCCCACAAGAGCCGACGCAAGGGCCGATGTGCAATCCGTCCACGATACGATTGTATTCCTCAGGCAGGCTGGGCGCCGCTCCGTGGCGCACACATTGCGCTTCGTCGTCAAAGATCAGGACCGTGCACATCATCCCGTCACACGTTTGCGCTTCGACGCCACGCACCAACACGTCCAGCACGGTCGCGAGCGGCGCGCCTGATGCGATTTTCCCCAACACTCTTTTCTCGTTAGCCAGCGCGTCCTCCGCACGCTTGCGCTGGGTGATGTCACGGAAACTCCACACGCGACCAACGTTTCGTTGCTTGATCAGTTGAATTGCCGAGTTGCGCTCGAAAACGCGGCCGTCCTTCAATTCAAGAACATCAAAAGTTTCGGGGGCAGACGAGGCAACGATTTCCTGGACACGCGCCAAATACCCGACCGGGTCTTTCAGTTGCGGGCTGATGTAATTCCACAATTCAGTCGCATGAGCGGATACCATCATGTGGGGCGGAATTCCCCACAGGTTGATGTACTTCTCATTAAATTCCCGGACGTAGTTCGCCTCGTCAGTGACAAGGATGGCATCGGTTGTGGACTCGAGCGTGGCATGCATCATTGCAAGCGACGTCGCCAGTTCGTCAGCAGTGTGTTCGCCTGCACCTCGATCCACTTGTTCAGTGGGTTGAAGGTCTGCGCGCTGGAGGGCTGAGACGGCGTTTGCAGAAGGGCCGTAATTTTTCATCGCGTCACGTAACGCGACGCTGCCGCATCCTCATCCCTGAGCGTCGCAATACACCTCAGTCATACAACCGAACCGGAAAGGATGGAAGCAAAAACCGAGATGCCCAGCCAATCGCTCGAGGTGCCAGCACGAAGGTAATTTTTACGTTCTCGTCAGTTGCGAAGCCGATTTCACGCAGCGGAAGTTCAGCTGATTTGTGGGTGGTGGGTTTGCCCTCGCCGAGGCGATCTACCAGAATTCGTCATCAAGAATCCAGACGATGCCTCAGGGCGCGCTTGCGGGCAGTGGATTTCCACTCACGACAGGCCTCCATGTTTCCTCTTTTCAGCCCGCCGCTTGACACCGAGCTACTTCACTCGCTCGAGTTATTGCCGGTTGTATACGGCTAGTTTCACCACCAAATGGTTGGTCCCCATGCTCCGTACCAGCCCCAGGCAGCTGCACGGTCCATTTCGGCCGCCATGTAATAGTTCTGGGCAATCTGCTGCTGAATGGCTAGCTGTTGATAGCGCTGATACTCCTGTTCGCGACCGACGTAGGCGAGGCCTGCTTTCTCGTCTTTATAAACGTAGAAGACGCCTTTTCCTTTCACCGTAGCACGCTCGACTTGGTACGGCGGCAGGGCAGCATAGATTTGCTGCTGCGTCGGGGTTTGCGGCGTACGCGCGCGAAATCCCGCGGCCGATAACAGCGATGTTGTGTTCGTTGATCCCATCTCGGCGCAGCCTGCTGCAAAAAGCGCGGCGGCCGCGGCGAAGATTAGAAGAATGTTTGACTTAGGTTTTTGGATTTTCATGGTCTTTTGGTTATGTGGGTTGGATTCAACGCATCACGGACCGCGGCAATGAACTTTTCGTCATTGAACGGCTTCATGAAAAATGCGACTGGGCCAATGGCCATGGCCGTGGCGCGCGCCGCCAAATCTTCGCGAGCGGTAATGACGATGACGCGAGTCTTCGGTGAAATTGCACAGAGCCGCGCCAGCACTTCCAAGCCGGTTACGCCATCCATCCAGATGTCAGTTACCACAACCGGCACATGATGAGTGCTGGCGTGTGCCAGAAAATCTTCCGCTTTATTGAACGGGCGGACCTTGAACCCTTCGGACGCGAGCAGGTAATGCATCGATTTGAGGACGGAAGGATCATCATCCACGATGCAGACCTCATTTGATTCCGGCTGGACTGGATCGTGTGACATACAGATCTAACAGGAGGTAACGGAAAAAACAGAGAGTTCTTTCTCAGAGAATTTCTTTGGCGGTTTCGATAGCTTATTTTTGTCTGTTAACTCTGTTTGCTCCTGTTCAATTTTCATGCGGCTGCTTTGCTTTTTTGAACTTGGCCGGGTGCGGCAGGAAGGCGAACAACCATGCGCGCACCGCGATCGGGTGGGTTCTCTGCCGCGATCGTGCCGCCGTGCGCTTCAACAATTGAGCGAACGATGGCAAGTCCCATGCCCATTCCTTTTTGTTTTGTGGAAAAGAAGTGATCGAAAACTTTGTCGGGACGATCCTTCGGCAGCCCCACTCCAAAATCGCGCACGCTTACTTCGGCCACATCTCCCCTGTCGGAGCGAGTGCTAACAACGATGCGACGTTCCGCTGGCGGCAGGCTTTCCACCGCGTCGAGCGCGTTGATGATCAGGTTAAGCAGCACCTGCTGTATTTGAACAAGCGCAGCGTTGACTTGAGGAAGTTGCGGATCGAGCTCGGTGGTGACGACGCTTTCCCGATTGAGAACGTCCGAACTCACAAGGCGTACGGTCTCCGTGATAACAGAATTGAGGTTCAACAGACTCTGCACACTTGTCTCCTTGCGCACCAAACTTCGAATTCCACGAATTACTTCTCCTGCACGCTGACTGTCGGCGACCATGTCCTGCAACAATTGCTGAAGCAGCACTGGATCGATGTTTCCGCGCTGGAGAAAACGACGCGCAGCCGAGGCATTGTTCGCGATGGCGGTAAGCGGTTGATTAAGTTCGTGCGCGAAGGACGCAGTCATTTCGCCCATCAAAGCGACGCGATTTCGATGCGCCATCTCCTCGCGTTGAACCTGCACCTGAAGAGCGGCCTGCTTTTGTGCACTGACATCGAGTGTCACCCCGATGGTCTCCAAAAGATTCCCATGTTCATCCTGTAAGCAGCGCCCCCGCATAATTACCCAACGCGTTTTGCCGTATGGCAAGAGAAGGCGGTGCTCGCTCTCGAACGTCCCCTGCAGGGCGCAGCCGCGGTCGTACTCCGCTTTGACTGCTGTGCGTTCGTCCGGATGAATCCGCGAAAGGATGAGGTCGCAGGTTAGCGGCAGATTGGAGTCGAAGCCGTAAATCCTGCGTCCCTTATCACTCATCCAAGCGTCGCCTTCCGGATACAAAACCCAGAAAGCAAGATCGGCCGACTCAGCAGCCACGCTGATACGGGCATCGCGCTCCCGCAGAACCTCTTGCTGCCGCTGACGATCAATGGCAATCCCGGCAATATGTGTGGCGATTTCTGTGAGCCGCGTTTCTTCGGGCTCCGGTCCACGCGTTTCCTGGCGATACATCGCAAACGAACCCAACACCTCGCCCTGAGGAGAAAGGATCGGAGTCGACCAACAGGCCCGTAGCCCACAAATCTTCGCGAGCTCGCGATAATCCCTCCAGAGCGGATCGGTCATGACGTTAGTCACAATGACTGGCTTGCGCGTGAACATCGCAGTGCCGCAAGAACCGTTGCATGGCCCGATCGGCGCTCCGTCCACCGCTTTCACATAAGCTTCGGGCAAATTCGGCGCTGCCCCATGACGCACATGTTTCCCATCGCGGTTCAATAGAAGAATTGAACAGCGTAGTCCTTCCGCCTGACCTTCCATGAGAAGAACAAGGCTGGTAAGGACCTCGGAGAGTGGTGCGTCGGCCGCGATCATTTCCAAAACCCGACTTTGGCCGGCACGAAAAAATTCTTCCTCTTTGATTTGAGTGATGTCCCGGCAAACGACGACGCCGCCTAACAGATCACCGTCAGCGCCACGCAACGGGCGACCAGTGATTCGCGTCCAGATGCCGTGGGGCGCCTTTTCATGTCGTACGAACATCTCAATGTTGTCGACTTCCTCACCACGAATCGAGCGTGTCATGGGCAACTGATCGTGCGGAAACGGGGTGACCTTGTCCGGCAGATATAGTCCGTAATGCTGCGACCATTCGACTGGCGGCATTTGCATTGCACCTTTTCCAAACATGCGCTCTGCCGCCGGATTGAAGACGAGAAAGTTATTGTCCTTGTCGGCGACGATGACGGCGTCGCCCATGTTCGACAAGATGGAGCGCAGGATCTCGTTGGTGCGGGAGAGCTCGGCAGTGCGGCGCGTTACTTTTTGCTCCAACTGGTCTCGACTCTCGCGCAATGCGCGCTCCAATTCCCGTTGCTCGGTAACGTCGGTGTTAGTCCCAAACCAGCGCGCAACTTTGCCCTCTGCATCGAATATTGGAAGCGCTCGCGAAAGAAACCATCTGTATTCACCAGTTTTACTCCGTAACGGGAAGGTGTCTTCCCAGGGTTGGCCGGTTGCAAATGCGACCTTGATGCGTTCAACCACTCGGCCGACTTCATCCGGGTGATGGACTTTCTGCCAGCCCCATCCTTTCATCTCCTCGAGTGTGGTGCCGGTGTACTCGTACCAGCGGTCGTTGTACCAAAAAATGTAACCTTCACCGTCGGCCATCCAGGCGAGCTGGGATATGGAGTTTGCCAGAGTCCGGAACTGCCGCTCTCTAGCCGCCGCCTCCCCGTGCGTAGCGCGATGAAGCAAATCTAATTGGCCAGCGACTGATGCGATCACGTTTAGCAAGCGCTCACTTTGGGCCCGCGACTCGCGCATAAAAAATTCGAGAACAGCGATGACCTGGTTGCCTGAGAGAATCGGAATTCCAACGCCCGTCTTTAAACCTGCGATCCGGGCGGCCGCCGATCGCGGAAAATTAGGGTCGTTGGTGACGTTCTCAACCCAGGCTGGCCGTTTCGATTCCCACACGCGTCCCGGAAGCCCAACGCCGGGTTCAAAGTGAGATGCCTCGGAGACGGTCCTGAAAGGTTTTAGCTCACCATCACCGCAATACCAGGCCGAAACGAAATCAAGAACACTTCCTTCTGGGTTTGGCGCCCATGCGTGTCCCAGAACCCACCCCGTCTTCTCGCAAACGTCGCGAAGCACTACT
>DATEZD010000256.1:0-16706 GCA_035255865.1 Candidatus Udaeobacter sp. | reverse complement strand
GCAGTAAGCGCCGCCCACATCATCTTGCGCTGCCAGGGTGTGGGATACTCCTTCATTTTGCGTTTTCAGCGCCCGACATCCAACAGTCACTACGTCGGATTCGTTTTTACCGGCAAATCTTTGCTAATTGTTTTCTTCGTGCCCTCAATCTTGTCCGTGAGCGTTTTATTTTTTGGATCCAACGCCAGCGCTTTTTGCCAGGCGTCCAGCGCTTCCGGCACACGGTTCAATTTCAGGTAAGTATCGCCAATGTGTTCAAATACGACTGGGTCGTCGCGCTCCACGGCCTTTGCGGCACGAAGCAGGTCGTTTAAAGCTTGATCAAATTTGCCCTTGCGAAATTCCACCCAACCAAGGCTGTCCATATAGGAAGCGTTGTTTGGTTCGCTCTCGAGGGCGCGCCTAATCATGGCTTCAGCTTCATCCAGATTCATATTGTGATCCGCCCACATGTAACCAATGTAGTTGTAGGCCTCCGCCGAATTTGCCGGGTCGAGCGAAATTGACTTTCGGAGCAAATCAGCCGCTTTTTCGTAGAGACCAGCTTGCTCGGCTGCCGCGCCATAGTTGAAGTAAAACTTGGCATTGATCACATCATCATCCTCATCGATTTGCGCTTCATGCAACGCTTCCTCGAAAGTCGCCACGGCTTGCTGGCTCTGCTTCGCTTCGCGCTGGGCGATTGCCAGATAGTAAACAATCTCCGGCGCGCCGGGAAACCGGCGCCGGGCTTCCGTCAGCAGTTTCACCGCGCGCTCTGCGTCTCTCAACGGTCCGAGAAGCAGCTCCGCCAGATGCAAATAAGTGCTGGGATGATTTGGATTAATCAACAGACTTTGCTCATAATTCGCGGCCACTTTTGCAAACTTCGCTTTGGCTTCCTCGATGCGGTTTGCGCGCTGCAGTGATCGCGCTTCATCATCCAGCACCTGTGCCAGTAAATCGTAGGATTGATATTTTTCAGGATGTTCCTTGATGATTTGCTCGAGCATCTCGACCGCTTTGCCGCGCTGGTTCGTCAGAATAAAACCAGTCGCCAGTTTCTCTCGCGCATTTGCGTCGTCCGGTTGCAATTCGAGAGCGCGCAGGTAAAGCGGAATCGCTTCCTTCAGTTGCTGGGATGCCGCGTAATAATCGGCTATTTCCTTTAGGACCGCGGGATCGTCTCCAGCGTGTTCGGCTGCTCTTTTGAAAATCTCGTTGGTTCTTTTCAATTCATCTGGTTTCGGTTGCGAGTCAGACTTGAACAGAATGGCCATGTAAAGCTTGCCGAGCCGCATCCAGAAAGCGGGATCGTTACTGCGAACTTTTGCGGCGCGATCC
Source organism: Candidatus Udaeobacter sp. (assembly GCA_035255865.1). GTDB lineage: Bacteria > Verrucomicrobiota > Verrucomicrobiia > Chthoniobacterales > UBA10450 > Udaeobacter. The sequence goes on along the minus strand of DATEZD010000256.1, from coordinate 15,383 downwards.
AGAACTTCGAGCGCTTTTTTCTCTTGGCCGGCTGCAACTTCGATTTCGACCAGGCGCTGGTAACCTTCCGCATCTCCCGGATTCAGGGCGATCGCGCGGTTGGCATAATCGATGGCTTGATCCGTCTTCTTGAGATACTTCAGATAGATGAAAGCCAGTTGCTGATAAGGCTCGGCATTATTCGGGTTTGCCTTGATCGCATCTTTGAGCACGTCAATTGCCTGCGGAAAATCGTCTTGTTGTATTAGCAACCCTGCCACACGCGACGCGAGTTGTGCCTGACCGGGATCGACGTTGAGCACTTTGCGATAAGTCTCCAGCGCGCGATCCATCTCGCCATTTTCTTCAAACGCCATTCCTTCAACAAAATGCGCGAGCGCATCCGCTTTGTGCGCGCCGCCAGTGCGCAGGGCAAGATCGGGGGCGGGTTTGGGATTGAGCGAGTCATCCTGGCGGCCGGCTTTCTTTGTCGTCGCGGATGAAGGCACCGCTTTTGGTGATGAAGTGTTTGGCGGCCGGGCAACTGCAATGCTGCTTGCAGCGACGAAGATAGCCAGTGAAAACAAAAAACACTGGGACGCCGAAACGTCCCGACTCTTCCGCTCCTCCCTCATGCTTAATCTTATCTTTCCGCGCCGTGTTCGGCAAACCAGCCCAGAACGTCATCCCGAGTGGAGCGAGGGACCTCTCACAGAGTGATTGATCAGACTAAGTAATCAGTGTGACAGAAACTTCATAGGTGTGATCCCTCACTTCGTTCGGGATGACCCGGTTTGAATGGTTTGCCGGACGAAACGCCGAACGCCCAACGCTCAACGTCCAACGTCGAACCTTTTGCATTCGATGTTCTCGGGAGCGAGGGAGTTGCCCGTTACACCTTATAGCGCAGACGTTTCTTGTGCCGATGCGCCCTCATGCGCTTGCGGCGCTTATGCTTGGCAATTTTTGCTTTCCGTCTTTTCTTGAGAGAGCCCATTCAGATTTTCAGAGTCGCAGGTTGCGATTCAACCATCTAATCCGCTGTGTTGCAACTCAGTTTCGTTGCTGTCGGCAATAATCATGAAGGTTAGACCTTGGTGTGCTATTCACTGTCGCGAGACTTCGCGTCTCTGATGAGCGCCTCGCATTCCTTCGTCTGCTTAGCGGCAAACTCGACCCAAGCTGGCTTGGAAAATGAGAGCGGAGTAGACTCAACGGGATCCGAGGGACGAAACGTCATCTTGAGCGCACCTTCGAATGTCCCGCGAACGTCGCTCGAATTGCCCTTGCCGGAAATCTCCAACTCGTCCATCTCAGGCCCACCACCTATCTTCCAACGCTTGCTGATACAGTGGAAGTGTAAACCCACTTTTCCGTTGTGAACCTCGCTAGATGTTAAGCGCCAAACCAAGTTCTGACCACCGAGATTAAATGCGAGATACGATGGGCCAGACGCGTTGATCTCAAGGCGGTAAACGGCATTTGCCCACGACGGAGCAGCCTCCCATGTGTCAACCAGCGTCTCCCGGGTAATTGGCGGCGGCGGACCTTCGTCAGCTCGTGCACACGGCGTCGCGGCAAACACCAATAGCAGAAGCAGCGGAAATGCGCGCGCCATAGGCCTAACAAGGAATTAGACCGAAAAATTTCGTCTATCCAATCACTTCTTTAGCATCGCATCGCGCTTCGCCTTGAATTCGCTCCCAGCTTTCCATTCTGGGAATTTGTCGCCGTTGGCGACTTGGTAGCAGACCTCAAACAAAAGTTGAACGTCCTGCACTGCGCCGGAGAGGTCCCAGGTAGGATCAACTTCGTCAGACGGCTGGTGGTAATGTTTCGCTACAAATTCGTCGCGCTTCTGCTTTCCGTACTCTGGCGGCTTGCCAATGATGTCGATACCGCGGGCTGCGTGCACCACGGGGACACCGGCTTTGGCGAATTCGAAACTATCGACCCGATAGAAGCCGCCTTTCTCCGGTTCGCTGTTCGGTTTCATCACGCGGCCTTGTCGCGCAGCTGCCTGGCCTAACAAGTCGTCCAGAGTTGAGTTGTTATTGGTGAGGTCTTCGAGGTCGCGCGTTTTTCCCCACGGATTGATGCCGTCAATGTTGATGTCAGCAAGGGTTTTCTCCAGCGGATACAGCGGATGCTCCGCGTAAAATTTCGCGCCGAGCAATCCCGCTTCTTCGGCGGTTGTGGCCATGAACAGGACCGACCGTTTCGGCGGCGGATTCAATTTTGTGAACGCGGCCGCAAGCTCAATGATAGACGCCACGCCCGACGCATTATCGATGGCACCATTGAAAATCTGATCGCCCTGTAATTCGGGATGTCGCCCGAGGTGGTCCCAATGCGCAGTATAAATAATGTATTCATCCCGCAATTTCGGATCGTCCCCTTCGAGTTTGCCGATGACATTGTGCGATTTGAGCGCGCGAATCTGCTGTTTGATCTCAATGTTGGCTTTGGCTTTCAACGACACCGGTCGAAATTCTTTTGTGACCGCCGATTTCTTCAGGGCGTCGAAATCCTTGCCGCAATCCGCGAACAATTTTTTCGCAACATCGGACGTGATCCACGAACGAGCCGAAACCGCATCCATGTTCTTGTTCGGATTATCGAGCTCGAAGTTTTCTTTGCCCCAGCTCGATCTCACCACCTGCCATGGATAAGCCGCCGGCGCGGTTTCGTGGATGATGATCGCCGCGGCCGCGCCTTTTTGCGCTGCGATTTCGTATTTGTAGGTCCAGCGACCGTAATAGGTCATCGCTTTTCCTTTAAACATCTTGTCGTCGAGTTTTGACGGATCTTTCGGATCCGGCACCGGCGGATCGCCGATCAGCATCAGCAGCGTCTTGCCGCGCACATCGACGTCTTTGTAATCGTTCCAACCGTACTCCGGGGCGACGACGCCGTATCCGACAAAGACCACGTCGGACTTGTCGACCTTGATTCCGGGTTGGAGACGCGCCGAGGAAGCAACGAAATCATCCTGATTTTTGAGATCGACCGTTTTGTCGCCAACCGTGAACGACATCCGCGGTTCGCTTTTGATCCCGGCCAGGGGAACCTCCTGCGTGTATGTCCCGTCCGGGTTTCCCGGTTTCAACCCGATCTGTTTGAACTGATCGGAGATGTATTGCACCGAAAGTTCTTCGCCTTTCGATCCCGGCGCGCGTCCTTCGAATTCATCCGATGCGAGAATCTTGATGTGCGCGAGCAGCCCGTCCGGCGTGATTGCTTCCAGTGCCGGCTGCAAATGCTCCGCAAGTTCATCGGCCGCGAACAGCAAGGCCGAGAAGGCGAAAGAGATTGCGATGAACCAACAGGCAATTTTCATGCTCTTTCTGTAGCGGCGCTTTCTCAGCGTCGCAAGACAATCACGAAATCCTGATGCCGAATGGCGAAAGAATGACGAAGCACGAATCACAAGACAGATACTCCCGCAGTTACGTTATTGAAATCGCGCGTGGTAAACTCCATGATCGTCACTGGCGTTTCTCCCCAAAGTTCGCGATAAAACGTGTGCTCTATCACAGACCAACCGAGCCTGAGATACAACCCGCCGGAACCAGGCGTGTAAAGATAGAGTCGTGGGACCCCGAGTGACTTCGCTTCTTGAACCACTCGCTCGATCAGCGCCGCTCCGATACCGCGCCCGCGGTGCTCCTGTACAACGAACACTCCTGCAAGCCATGGTGAAAGCTCCGGGCGCGTGAGCATATCGAGTTCGACCAGGCTGGCGCAGCCGACAGGTTGGGCGCGATCATCAACGGCAACAAACGTCGTGGGAATTTTGTGATGACCACAAGCGCGTTCTACTCGCGCAATGCGATTATCGAGCGTCTCGTTAGGCCGGAGATGACCCCACTCCTCATGAAGCCAGTGTGCGATCGTTGGGATGAAGTTCCGACGATCAGCGAGATATTCGATGGTCATGGATGATTGGTGTTTGTCGATGATATGCGGCCGCAAGCTCGGTCAGATTTTTTTCAAGCTATGCCGATGGCAGCGAGGGCTCTCAACTCTTCCGCTGTAAAATAGTAATCCGTCCGCGCAGGGAATCGATCGTGCGGGGATAAATCCATGCCGACACACGTGAGGTTTCGCCATCGGAGACGATGGTGTAGGGGAGTTTCCCGGTAAGAAGGTCACCGTAATATCTGCGCACAGTTTCGCTGGGCACGCGATAATCCGGGGAATAAACGCTGATGTAATCCGGATTGCGCTTCTCCAAGGCGGCCGCGGTGAACAGCTCTTGGTCGGGATTTGATTCGTTCTCGGCAACGAGGGGTTGCACCGATTTAGGAAAAACCTTGCGGAACAACTCAAGGCGACCCGACACGTGAGGAAGGCGCAGGTCGATGATGTCTCCTGCTGGCGGGCCAGACCGGTCGGCTTCACCAAGATCAACCTCATGGGCATCGAAATTCGGCAGTTTTGACCAGCGCGGACTGGTAGCACTTGATTCAATCACGCTTCCGCGCGGGACATTTTTCACCATCCAAAGCTGCGCCTTCAGCCGCGGATCATCGTTGAAACGCTTGCCGACGAGATAACTGCAAAGGCAGTTGTAGATCAGGACCGGTAGGAGGAGTGCGATAATCCATTTTCGCCTTTCGACAGTCTGCAGCGCTGGACCAACCATCAAAATCAGAAATGGAATCGCGGGCAACACATAGCGCGTTTCCATTCGCGGGAACGTGCCTATTTTCAAAATATAGAGGAGAAATACGGCGCCGCTCAGGATGAATCCACGCGTTGCGGCATCACTGAGGTCGCGTCGTCTCAGGATTAAAATGCAGCTTAAAATCGCGAGGCTGGCGATCAAAATCGCGCCGGGAATTCCGACGATTTCGGGAATCCGGGCAAGAGCACCAAGATAATTGACACGGTCCGGTTGACCTGAGTAACGCGGCGTGACGGTGTAGTTGTAGATGAAATCGTGCCAGAATTTTTTCGGCTCATAAGGCGCAGTCGGGCATCCGAAGAGAAATCCGAGCAGAGCCATAGCCAGTCCAATCGCGAGGTGGCGACTAAGAATCATGCTTCGAATGCTCGCGCCTTTCGTGGCGAAGAAATGCGCGACAAGAAGCGCGATCCCAACTGCTACGCCATTGTATTTGGTCGCGAATGCGATGCCGGTCAAAAAGCCGGCAATGGCGTAATTTCGCGCGTTAGGGGCTGATGCGATCCGGTGCGCGGCCCAAAACGCCGCCAGCATCCAAAATAAAAGCGGTGTATCGGCGGTGAGAAAATGCGCGTAAGTAACAAATCCGGCGCTCGTGGCGAAAGCAAACGCGATGATAGCGGCAGAAAATCGTCCGTACGAGCGATGGCTAAAGCTATAAGCGAGTGCGATTGTGCCGAGATAAAGCGCAAGCGTCAATAACCGCGATCCGATTAGCTTTGCCGAATAGGCGATTTTCATTCTTTCTGTAGGCACGTGGGCGATTTTCAGAGCTCCAGTTATCGGCCACACCACGAAAACGTGGTTTAGGTAGGTGTGAAACGGCGGCTTCAAGTAGTCACCCGGCCGCAACGCGCGCAAACTATGCAATGCGATTTCGCTGCGATTCCAGCATTCGACTCGTCCCCACGTGATGCCGTGCAAACAAAAAAGGAACGCGAGCGACAGTGCCGCCACTAACAGCGGATCAAGGCGTTGAATTTTTCTCGATTGCTCCACGGATTCGGGAGAGGAAAACATACCGAGACGTTGTATCAGCCTTTGTTTCAAACGCCGAGCGTTAGAATGGACGCCCTCGACAGGCCCCTGGCACAAGCGCCTCTACAACAGCCTATCTGCTTTCCTGCGAGGGACCGGCGGGGGCTTTCTTTTTGTTGTCAGCTTTCACGCCAATCTTTTTCAGGAACGGTTCGATTGATTGCTTGCGACCGAGGAATTTCTCGATGGACATGTTTACCTCACGCGAATCGCCGGGCTCGTAAATTTCGCGGCGCAATTTCAGCCCGGCTTGTTTGTCGAGGTAACCGTCCTTTGCTTTTTCAAAGACAGTGGCCATGTCGGCGGCGATGGCATCCGCCCACGCGTAGCCGTAGTAACCGGCGTCGTACCCGTTCAAATGCCCAAAGTAGGAGACGAACGTGGTGCTGGGATCGATCGGGAGAAAAACTTTTTCCAAAATTGGATTCGATATGGCGACGCAGTCGTAAGGCATGTCTTCAGGATGCGGGTCGTGCAGGGCGAGGTCGAGCGACGCGAATGCGAACTGTCGCCGATAAAAAACACCGGCGTTAGCCAGCTTGGCGTCGTTCATTTTTTTTATGATGTCGGCCGGAATCTTTTTCGATGGGTCGCCGTAATCCGCCGCGAACGTGTCGAGGACCTTCTTGTCCCAAACCCAATTCTGCAACATTTGCGAGGGCGCTTCGACGAAGTCACCCGGCACATGCGCTCCCGCGAAACGTCCGTACTTGGCGCGAGTGACAATGGAATGCAAAGCATGACCGAATTCGTGGAACAGCGTTTCTACATCCTGGTGCGTTAGCAAGGACGGTTTGTCGGCGGTGGCGGGCGGAAAGTTGCAAAGCAACGCGACGGTCGGTCGCTGATATTTGCCATCCGGTAACAGTTTGCCGCTGATAATATCGAACTGCGCGAAGTGATTGAATTTTCCTTCGCGCGGGAACATGTCGAGGTAAAACATGCCCAGCGGCTCGCCACTGGCGGCATCGGTCACCAGGTAAAGCTGGAGATCATCGATCCATTTGTAGGGCACGGTGATCTTCTCAAATTTCAAACCAAAGATGCTCTGATAAATGTTGAACATCCCGTCGAGCACTCTTTGGAACGGGAAATACGCGCGCAGCGCTTCCTTATCGACGTCGTATTTTTGTTTGTTCCGCTGGTTGCTGTAATAGCGCCAATCCCATACCATGATCTTGGCGCTGGGATCATTCGTCTCGGCGGCTTTCAATTTCTGTAATTCCGCCAGTTCGCTGTCGAATTTCGGCTGAATACCCGCGACCAAATCGTTGATGTATTTTTCCGCGTTCGCGCCGGTCTTCGCCATTTTGATTTCGGTCTGGTAGTCGTCCCAAGATTTGTAACCGAGCCGCAACGCGATCTTGTTCCGGAGCGCCAGCATTTGGTTGAGGACGGAAACGTTGCTGTCTTTGGCGAGGGTGTCGTGAATGACATAAAGTTGCTTGCGAACCGCTTCGCTCTTCGCGTTTTCCTCCACAGTGATGAATTGCCAGGTAACATTTGCCATCACCGTGTAAACGTCATCGCCGGTCTTGATTCCCGGCGAGGCGAGGAAGCTTTCCGGGACTCCATCCAGATCAGCCTTTGTAAACATGACCGGAGCAGTGGACTTAACGATGTTCGTATCGAAATCGGTTCCGAGTTTGGACAATTCCTTGCGCAGCTGTTCGACTTCCTTGCGCTGATCCTGCGGCAACTCTAGACCCGCGCGCCGATAATCGCGCAGCGTCTCCTTGAGCAGCTTCTCGTCTTCGCCGGTGAGTTTCGGATGAGTATCGGCAAAAGCTTTGATGGCTTTGTAAACGTCCTCGCGATAATCGATTCCAACCGCCCATTCTTGAAAAGCCTTCACCGCGTTCTCAGCCGCGGTGCGCATGGCGGGATTCGTGTTTGTCTCCTTGATAATCGTTGCCCTGTTCGCCGTGATTCCGGCTTGATACGTGAGATCGTCGAGCGCTACGACGGTGCTTTTGAAAGTAACCTTGCTCAGGTCTTGGGCACCGATTTGATCGAGCGCGCTGTTTCCCTTAGCGATCGCATCTTTCATTGATGCATCGATCGCTTCCGGCCTCTGTTCCCAATCGGGAATCGTCAGCACGGCGTTTGCCTTGGCAGCAGCGGCGCGAAAGCTATCGACGGATTTCAGTTCAGCGGCCGGGAGACGGACAACGGCCGCATAAAGCAAGATCGACAGGCACAAGTTTTTCATTCGGAAAGGTTTGATTGCTGAAGACGGCGAACATTGTGTAGAACGTTCATTGCGTAAAGTGAAATCCCTGCGCGAATCGCATGATTGAGAAATTTTTCCTCGCTTTCATCCCGGTGTTTGTGGCGATCGATCCGATTGGACTCGTGGCGGTGTTTGTGGGTCTCAGCGCCGGTGCTTCGCGCGAACAGCGAAGAGGACAGGCGCTTCTTGGAATCTTCACCGCCCTATGCCTGGCTGTCGGCTTTATTTTTCTGGGGAAGATTATTTTCGCTGCACTTGGAATCACGGTTGCGGATTTTCAAGTTGCAGGCGGTTTGATCTTGCTGGGTCTGGCGGGCCGCGAATTACTGAGTCTTGGGTCACAGGATCGCGAAGCCAGCGATGAATTTGGCGTCGTTCCGCTTGGCATGCCGCTGATCGCCGGGCCGGCGTTACTAACCGCATTGCTTATTTTGGTCGACACAGTCGGCCTGTTGTTCACACTGCTCTCGCTCGTCTTGAATCTCGTCTTGGTCGCGATCGCGTTCTGGAATGCCGATTGGGTAACTCGTTTGATGGGCCGGCAGGGCTTACGTGGTGTATCGAAAATAGTAGCGCTACTTCTTGCGGCGATTGCCGTGAGCCTGATTCGCCGCGGTTGGCACAACGCCGGGACCTAAACAGTTATTGCCTTTAGCAACACGACGTTTTAATTTACAGCAGGTTAAATCCGAAGAGGAGGCCTGACCCGAATCAATTTAGCGTATTGAGAGCTTAACGCGGGGGTCATTGACACGCAGGCGACCCTTGTTACTATCCTCGCTTCTATGAGATTTCCGCTCGCATTAACAACGAAGATTGCGGCTTACATGATCGGCCACAAGTTACGTGGCACGAAGAAGTTCGCCACGGTGCTGCAGCTTGAACCGTTGCACACCTGCAACCTGACTTGCACCGGTTGCGGGCGGATTCGCGAATATTCCACATCGCTCAAAGACATCATGAACCTGGAGGACTGCCTCGGCGCGGCGGAGGAGTGCAACGCGCCCATGGTGTCGATCTGCGGCGGTGAACCGCTCATTTATCCGCATATTGAAGCGCTGGTGAATGGATTGCTCGCGCAAAATCGGATCGTTTACATCTGCACCAACGCCATGTTTATGCGCAGGAAAATGCGCGACTGGATGGCGTCGCAGATCGCCACGCGCCCCGAGTTCGTCGATGAGAAAATCGACGAGTTAATGAAGGCCGGTTTGCTTAGCGAGAAAGATGCGGCTGAAATCCGCAAAGGTCCGAAAGACCCGACCAAGCCGGCGGTCGCGCCGAGTAAATGGATGTATTGGAACGTCCACCTGGATGGACTGGAGCGCATTCACGATCTGATCGTCGAGCGCGAAGGCGTCTTCAAGGAGTGCATTCTCGCAATCAAGATGGCGAAGATTCTCGGCTATCAAGTCGCCACCAACACGACCATTTACAAGGAAACCGATATGCAAGAGGTCGAGCAGATGTTCGATTATCTCTCCGATCTTGGCGTCGATGGCCACACAATTTCCCCCGGCTATGAGTACGACGCCGCGAAGAAAGACATGATCAAACGGCTTAGTCTGCGCCCTGAGGATTTTTTCCTTACCCGGTCCATGACGATTCGAAAATTCCGGAAAGTGGAGGAATGGATGAATCGATACACGTTTCTTGGCACGCCGGTTTATTTTGAATTTCTCGCCGGCAAACGGGATTTGACCTGTTCAGCCTGGGCGATTCCAACCCGGAACATTCGCGGGTGGAAAGGGCCCTGCTATCTCATGACCGACGGGCATTACTCGAGCTACGCGGAATTGCTCGAGAAAACGGAGTGGGACAGATACGGCGTGGTGGACGGCGTCGCGCGCGACAGCCGTTGCGAGAATTGCATGGTGCATTGCGGTTACGAGCCAACCGCCAGCCTTGGCCTTCAGGCGCATCGCGGCGATACTTGGAAAACGATTAAATTCAATTTCGGGGCGAAACCAAAGCCGACAGGCCGGGGCAGCGAAACGGTTGTATTCAATGGTGTAAGCAGCGGCAACGGACATATCACGGGGAAGTCCGCTCACGCGAGCAGCGCTGCAGCGCGCGCCTCGTAAGATCGACATGCTGAATCCGTCGAAGAAACTGATCGTTTTGCCAAGCGCACAACCTGAAATCTCGGAATCTTATTCCGCGACGGATCAAGAGATCGCCCGCGCGATCGCTCGCGCGCAGGAAAACCTTTTGCGGCAACAGAAACCCGATGGTCACTGGTGTGGCGAGCTCATCGTCGATAGCACGTTATGCTCCGATTACATCCTCTTCATGCACTGGTGCGGCGAAGTGGATGCGCAATTGCAGCGGCGTTGCGTTCGTCACATTTTGAAACGGCAACTGCCGGATGGCGGTTGGAACATTTATCACGGCGGCCCAAGCGAGATCAACGCGTCGGCCAAGGCCTATTTTGCCCTGAAACTTGCCGGCTCTTCTGTGGACGCGCCGTTTATGCAGGAAGCGCGGGCGACCATCATGCGTCTCGGCGGTATCCCGCAAATGAACACGTTCAGCAAACTTTACCTGGCGTTGCTGGGGCAGTTTCCGTGGAAATACCTGCCCGCGATCCCGGTGGAAATGGTGCTTTTGCCGAGTTGGTCGCCATTTCACATCTACAAAATGTCGTCGTGGAGCAGGGCCATGATCATCCCGCTCGCCATTATCAACCATTTCAAGCCAACCCGGATTCTTCCCGGCGAAAAACAACTGCACGAGCTCTATCCACTCGGCACAGAGCAAAGCGATTTGCGGCTTCCTCGCAGCGAAAAGTTCTGGACCTGGCGCAATTTCTTTCTTCGACTCGACGACACGTTTAAGTTCCTGCAGCCTCTGCGGATCCGTCCCTTGCGCGTCCGTGCGCTGGAAGCAGTCGAGCGCTGGATGCTCGAACGCATCCGCGACGGAAGTGACGGTCTCGCAGCGGTATTTCCGGCGATGCTGAACTCTTTGATCGCTTTGCGCGCGTTGGGTTACTCGAAGAAAAATCCAGTTTACGCCAAGGCTGAGAAGGATTTCGCCGGGCTGTTTGTCGATGATCCAGAGGATTTCCGGATTCAACCTTGTCTGTCTCCCATATGGGATACGGCGATCAACGTCATAGCGCTGGCCGAATCCGGTGTTTCGCCGGAACATCCCGCCTTGCAGAAAGCTTCAGATTGGCTCATCAACAAAGAGGTGCGAGTTAGGGGGGACTGGGCGGTAAACAATCCGCATCCGCAAGCGAGCGGTTGGGCGTTTGAATACAATAATGTTTATTATCCGGACACTGACGACACAGCGATGGTGCTGATGGCGTTGCGCGCGGTGCGGCCAGGAGATCCAGAAGCGCTCGATGAAATCTTTCGTCGCGCCCTTGATTGGCAACTCAGTTTCCAATGCGACGATGGAGGCTGGGCCGCTTTTGACAAAAATGTGACGACGCCATGGCTCGAAGACATGCCGTTTGCCGATCACAATGCGATCCTCGACCCCACCTGCAGCGATCTGACCGCGCGCACGCTCGAGCTGTTCGGTTATATCGGGTTCGATCGGAATCATTCCGGCGTCAAACGCGCGCTAAAGTATTTGATCGAAACGCAGGAGGACGACGGTTCCTGGTACGGCCGCTGGGGCGTAAATTACATTTATGGCACGTGGCAGGTGTTGCGCGGTTTGCGCGCCATCGGCCAGGACATGACGCAAGATTGGATCTTGCGCGGGCGCGACTGGCTGGAGAGCTGTCAAAACAGCGATGGCGGCTGGGGCGAGACTTGTGCAACGTACGACAATCCTGGGGCCAAAGGCATCGGCGAAAGTACCGCTTCGCAAACTGCGTGGGCGGTGATGGGTATTTGCGCGTGCGGCGAGCTAGACCGACCGAGCGTTCAGCGCGGCTTGCGCTTCCTGCTCGGCTCGCAAAAACCGGACGGCTCATGGGACGAAGAACAAATCACCGGCACCGGATTTCCGAAAGTCTTCTATCTCAAGTACGATTTCTATCGACAAAATTTCCCGCTGCTTGCGCTGGCAACGTATGTCAATTACTGCAGCGGCCTCGGACATCGCTCGAGTTTTTATCGCTGCGATTAGGTAGGGCGCGTCACTCCGTGCGCGCCGGGTCGATTCTGGAGCGAAAAATAAAACCTGTCGCGCTGCGTAATTCGATCTAACTGTATAGATTATGGCTTACGAATTACCAAAATTACCTTATGCGTACGATGCTTTGGAACCGCACATCGATGCGAAGACGATGGAAATCCATCATACCAAGCATCACCAGGCTTACGTCGACAACGTCAACAAGGCGATCAAAGGCAATGCCGATCTCGAAAAGAGATCGGTGGAAGATTTGATCAGCGATCTCAAATCGGTGCCGGAAGACATTCGCACAGTCGTGCGCAACAACGGCGGCGGGCACGCCAACCATTCCTTCTTTTGGAAAATCATGGGACCGAATGCCGGCGGCCAACCGAAAGGCAAACTCGCCGATGATATCAAATCAGCGTTCGGCAGCTTCGACGAATTCAAGGAGAAATTTGCCGATGCGGGTGTGAAACGTTTCGGCAGCGGCTGGGCGTGGCTGATTAAAAACAAGAATGGAAAGCTCGAAATCATTTCGACGCCTAACCAGGACAGCCCCTTGATGGATGACAACACGCCGATTCTCGGCGTCGACGTCTGGGAGCACGCCTATTACCTTAAGTACCAAAACCGCCGGCCGGATTACCTTAAGGCGTGGTGGAACGTGGTGAACTGGGACGCGGTCGCGAAGAATTACTGACAGCGAGCGCAAACGTTGTAGCGGCGCTTGTGCCAAGCGCCCATCTTTTTAGGTTCGGCGTTTGACACAAACGCCGCTACAACGATGGCATATCTAAACGAAAATTATCTCAAGCTTCAGGCCGGCTATTTGTTTCCGGAAGTTGGGCGGCGGGTGCGCAAGTTTTGCGAAGCTAATCCTGAAGCGGCGAAAAAATTAATTCTGTGCGGAATCGGTGACGTCACCGAACCGTTGCCACGCGCGGCGGTTGAAGCGATGAAGCGGGCCGTCGAAGAGCTCGGTCACTCCGAAAGTTTTCGTGGCTATGGTCCAGAGCAAGGCTACGAATTTCTAAGATCAACCATCGCGCAGCACGATTATCGCGACCGCAATATCGACATTGTCCCGGACGAAATTTTTATCTCTGACGGATCAAAATGCGATTGCGGTTACATCCTCGATATTCTCGGCGACCAAAATGAAGTGGCAGTTCCCGATCCGGTTTATCCGGTTTATGTCGATACAAACGTGATGGCGGGCCACACAGGGCCGGCCAGGAAAGACGGTAGCTACGAAGGGATCGTCTATTTGCCCTGCACAGCAGAAAATAGTTTTGTGCCCGATCCACCAAAAGAACATGTCGATCTGGTTTATCTTTGTTTCCCTAACAATCCAACCGGGGCGGTAGCCTCGCGCGCGCAGCTTTCGGGCTGGATCGAATACGCGCGTGAACACGAGGCGCTTCTCCTCTTTGATGCTGCTTACGAGGCTTACATTCGTGATCCGGACATTCCGCATTCGATTTTCGAAATTCCCGGCGCGCGCGAATGCGCGATTGAGTTTCGCAGTTTTTCCAAGAACGGCGGTTTCACCGGAATTCGTTGCGGCTTCACGGCGATGCCGAAGTCGATAGTCGGACGAACCGAAAACGGCCGGCGATTGCCGCTTCATCCGCTTTGGCAACGGCGCTGGAGCACTAAATCCAACAGCGTGAATTATCCAGTGCAGCGCGGCGCCGAGGCGTTGTATTCGCAGAAAGGTCGCAAGCAGGTTCGCGCGCTTATCGATCATTACATGGGCAACGCAAAGCTCCTGCGCGACGCTGCAGCCGATGCTGGGCTGAAAGCTTTCGGCGGAGTAAACGCGCCCTACATCTGGGTGAAAACGCCCGATGGCGTTACGAGTTGGGAAATGTTCGATCGCATGCTGTGCGAGCTGAATGTGGTCATCACGCCTGGTGCCGGGTTTGGCGCGCAAGGTGAGGGTCACTTCCGTATTTCTGCTTTCAACAGCCGCGAGAATGCTGGGGAAGTAGCGCGTCGACTGACGGAATTGCGAAGTCCGTGAAGCAGACAATGATGTCTGCTCTTCGACAGCACCGGTGGATACACCGTCAACTTGCAGTCGCGATTGCCTGCTCCACTCGACGCGCGTAGAGTGCGCAGAATTTTTGGGGATTCACGCGTGCCGGATCGAAAACAAAATCTGCCGCAACTCTATCGCTTTTGTTTCTTGATGCTGGGCGACTCGCTCAAAGCGCAGGAAGTCTTTCGGACGACGCTGCGCGAAGCGGCTCTGCGCGCGGCGCAGGGGGAACTGCCGAAGGAGCCGTTTTGGCTTTTCCGCGACGCACGCTGGCGTTGTTTGGAAGCAGACAAATCTGACTTGCAACCAGAGCCGCTCGCGATCGACGAGCATGATGTGGCTTCGGAGGCGGCTGCACAGATTGAACAGCTCGAGCCTACACAACTCGCCGTGTGGATTTCCGGCGCGCCCGATCCCCAGCGGACCGCACTGGCGCTTTTTTACCTCGACGAGTTTGATTACAACGAAATTCTTGACCTCGCGGAACTCAAGCTCAGCGAGCTTTCCCGGTTTCTGGCGCAGGGCCGCCGGCAGTTTCAGGCTTGGCTGGACGCAAAGCGCCCTCAACAAAGCACAGTATGAGAATGTTGCGGTTATTGCGCCGACAACGCGCCCTTTTGAATTGCGCGCCGATCAGCCAAGACCGGTTGGCTGACCGTTCGATGCGGGCAGCGGTATCTCGCGCAGATGACTCCGGTGAATTTGGCAATCAGCAAAGCTTCGATCGCGCTGTGGCGGCGCTGGTTCGTCTCATTCCAATTCCGCCAGAAACGGCCGAATGGTTTTCGGAAAAAGACCTGGTTGTTGGCTCGAGGTGGACTTGGAAAAGAATGGCGCGCAATCCCGCCGTCCTTGCGATCAGCATCGCGGTCGTGGTCATCGCCGGAGTGTTCGTCTTCCAGTTGCTTACTCGTTTGAATGAATTTCCGGGATCGGCGACCGCCCGGAGGTTATTGACCGTAGCTGCCTCCACGCGACCTGTGATGCTGGATCCGGTAAGCACTGAAGCGGGAACATTGAGTGATCTGTTTTTTATGAAACACGGGCTGGAACATTACGATGTCCCGGCAGAATTCGCCGATTTTCAAACAATTGGGTGTCGTGTTTTTGAAGACGAAGAGTCGCGTCGCATTGCCCAAATCTGGCTCGGTGAGAAACGGATGCAGCTCTTTCTTTTTCCCGCGGAGCGGAACGCGAAAACCGGCGCGGTGCTGCGCTTTCCCGGATGGCGCTACGTTCATCAGGAAGGCTGGGCCGGTGCAGTGACCGAACGCAGCGGAGTGTGCTTCATGGCCGCGCTGCGGGGGAACGAGAAAGAC
>DATEZD010000255.1:0-36943 GCA_035255865.1 Candidatus Udaeobacter sp. | reverse complement strand
TGTCCCCAGCCCAGCCGGAAGGTGAAAAGCCAGTTAAGAAAAAGGTTCGCGCCGATCGCCAAAAAGCTCACCACCATTGGCGTGTTACGTTTGCCCACCGCATAAAACGCAGGCGTCAGCACCTTTAACACTGCGTACGAGACGAGACCGATCGCGTAAAATTGCAGTGCACCTGCAGTCTGTCGTGTCATCTCGGCTGTGAATCGCCCGTGTTGATAGATGACACTGATGATCGGCGGCGCCAGCATGGCCAATCCGATCGCCGACGGAATGGTAAGCAAAAAGGCTAGCCGCATCCCCCGCGCAAGAATTGCGCGAAACTCAGCCGTGTTCCCCAGCGCGGCGCTCTTGGAAACCAGCGGAAGCGTAACCGTGCCGATGGCCACTCCAAAAATTCCGAGCGGCAATTGCATCAGGCGAAATGCAATGTTGAGCCAGCTCACCGGCCCGTTGCCGAGGCTGGCCGCGAATCCGCTGTTGATTAAAACATTCACCTGCACAGCGCTTGCGGCGATGACCGCTGGTCCCATTAACGTCAAAACAGTGCGCACGCCTTCGTCGCGCCAATGAAAATCGGCGTGAAACCTGTAGCCGACTTTCCACAGCGACGGAAATTGTCCCATCAATTGCCAGGCGCCGCCGATCAGCGTCCCGATCGCGAGACCCACGAGCGAAGGCGCGCCGAAATGCGGATCGATCCAGTGGCCGATTGCCACCCCGGCAATGATGGAGCCGAGATTGAAATAGCTCGACGCCATGGCCGGCGGACCGAAAACGTGTTTCGCATTTAGCATTCCCATCACCAACGCTGCGAGCGAAACCAGCAGCATGAACGGCCACATGACCCGGGTGAGCAAAATCGTCAGCGCAGTTTTGTCCGGCGACCAGGCTCCCCACGTCAAAAGCTCAACCAGTTGCGGCGCGAACACGATGCCCAGCAACGTGATTGCGCTCATGAACACCGCGGTGAGCGTCGCGACCTTGTTGGCCAGCCGCCACGCCGATTGATCGCCTTCAACCGCGATCTTTTTCGAGAACGTGGTGATGAACGCCGTTGAAAGCGCGCCCTCGGCAAAGAGATCGCGCAACAAATTCGGCAGCCGAAACGCCATCAAAAAGGCGTCGAGATTCTTTCCGGCCCCGAACAGACCGGCAAACACCATTTCGCGAATCAAACCGAGGACGCGACTGGACAGGATGGCGAGCCCCACAACACCCGTTGCGCGGGTGCTCATTCGCCGGTCGTCAGCCGCAGCCATGTCGGCGAACATTTTGTAGGGCGTTTCTGTGAAACGCCAATTCTAAACTTTGCAGCGGATCTACCACGAATCCCGCGACTGGGGGACAAATGGACACGAATGTTGTAGCGTGCGCTGCCCTCAGGTCATTGGAACTCTCCGCTGGGGACAGCGGACTCTACAGCGCAACCGCGGATTACGCTGATGACGCGGATCCGCATTCGCGCGCGGCTACGGCGGACAAGTTATTCGGAACACAAACTTTAAATGGTTCTGTTCAAAACGTGAGCCGAGCAAAGTAGAAGCGGCGCCCTCGCCGCTTTGCCCCTACGCAAGAGCGCGACGCGGGCGGCGCATCCACCTAATGCCCGAGTGAAAAAATGCTCGCAAGGCGCTCCCCAAAAATGTGGGAGTGGTCTCAGGGCGGCGATCGTCGCGACACTAAGGTCCCTCCACATTTCTGGAAGGTGATGGTCAGCGTGCCATCGGTCTTGGTCACACTGTGGTTGGGATTCGTGCCCAATGTCACCGTGATCGGATACAGCCCCGCGGTCGAAAACTGCATCGCAGTAGTCGCTGGCGTAGTTAATTGCATCGCCGGCTACGTTTGGGTCGCCCCTGACAGAAGTGTTCTGGGGGAACAGCTAGGGGAGACTTGTTAGGGATCGTTAAGCATCTGGCCAGATTTTGTAGGGCTTTTCTGTGAAACGTCGGGCAATTCGGTTAAGGAGAACACCAGCCTCATTTGCGTTGCGTTTCTTGTTTCCAATACGGAAACGCTGTGGCGAAGTTTCGAAAAAAATTCGCCTTCGCCGCGGCGAGCTACAACCTCGTCGCCGCGGCGAGCTACAGCGTGCCGGGGAAAACAGCCGCTGCCATGGAATCTTGCGCGCGATGCCTCGCGGCATCTGCCAGACGATCGAACGGATTGGCGGTGTGGTTCGAAGACGCGCGTATCCAAAGTTAAAGCGCGCAGTGTTGTTATCCTAAAACCGCTTGTAAAGAAAAAAGGCGGTTTTTGAGGTAAGGAATGCTCCCTGATCTTTCGGTACAAATCCCCCTAGGGGAAATGTGAACAGCGGTGAACAGGTCGGCGCGTTTCGGGTGTGAAAACGCTCTTAGGTAAAATTAACTAACCACGAATGAACACGAATGTACACGAAGGAGGGAACCGCTGCGGACTTTTTCTGCGGAAAGGATCGGCTGCGACAGGAATGACGCGGTCGTCTTCCTTTATTCGTGTTTATTCGTGTCCATTCGTGGTCAACTCTTCGAGCACTAATAAAGATGAACGATGAAGCGCCGCTATTTAAAGAGGAGGTCTTCCAAATTGTGGGCTGCGCGATTGAGGTGCTGAACACGCTCGGTCACGGGCCGGTTGAGAAGCCATACGAAAATGTGTTGGTGGTCGAGTTTGCACTCCGGAAAATTCCGTTTCGGCAGCAGCCGCCGTTTAGCGTCCTCTACAAAGGCCATACGAGTCTACGGGTCGGCGTAATTCTTAATTTTAAGCACGCCAAATTACAATGGGAGCGAATCGTCTTATGAATTCGCTCAGTAACCACTAATGAACACCAAAATTAGTGTTCATTCGTGTCCATTCGTGGTTTAACCCCTCAGGCGGCGGGGAAGCGGACCACTTTCTTTTTGCCTTTGCCAAGGATGCTCGCCGGCGGCACAAAAGTTAGCTCTACGTATTTCGTGGCCACCTCAACCAGATCCCGGCTGCAATTCAGAGCGAGCTTGCGTTTAATGTTCTCGCGATGAGTCTCGATGGTTTTCACACTCAGGGTTAGCGAATGAGCGATTTGCCGGTTGCGAAGCCCCGAGCCTAACAAATTGAAAATGTGCATTTCGCGATCGGATAAACTTTCGATGCCAATCGTAGGACGCGCCGAACGCGCCTCCGCACGCGACTCCAACGATCTTTTGAAGGCGCGCATCGCCACATCTTTGCTGACGTAAATGTTGCCCGTCACAATTTCGCGAATGGCGGCCAACAGCTCTTCCGCGGGCGCGCTTTTCATCATGTAACCGGCTGCGCCCGCGCGCAGGGCGCGCTCTGCGAAGATGGATTCCTCAAAGGCAGAATAGATCAGGATCAGCAGGCCAGGTCGTTCGCTCCTGAGCGCCTTCACAAACTCCAGGGTGTCGCCGGCGCCAAGTCGCAGGGAGCTCACCAGCAATTGAGGCTTGCGTTCGGCGATCTTGTTGCGTGCGTCCCGAATGTTGTCCGCTTCGCCGCAGACAATCATATCGGGCTGAGAATTGAGATAATCCCTGATCCCGTAGCGAAGCAGCGGATGCTCCTCCAAAATCAGGATGCGTGTTTTAACCGGATTCTTGACCGAGTCCGACATGCCTGTGCGAGTGGGAAAATCGGCGCTCTTTTGACATTGAGACGGCCCTCATGTCAAGCATTTAGAATAAAAAGTCGTACGCAATTCTGCGTATTGTTGTAGCGTCCGCTGTCCACAGCGGATCGGCACATGATTTTGCCCGGGCTCCGGAACGACTGCGCTGAGGACAGCGCACACTACAGCCCGGTCGGGCAATCGATGAACTCCCATGGAACTCTGAATCGCCTGGACAAACGCGCAGCCAGCGCTTTTACACCGAAAACTTCCGTGGCGTAATGTCCGCCGAGCAGAAGATTCATGCCGAGCTCTTCAGCGGCGACCGCTGCCCAGTGCGGAGCTTCGCCCGTGATAAACGTGTCGATATTTTCCTGCGCGACGCGGTAGATCTCAGAGCCTGCGGCGCCGGTCACAATGCCGATCGTGCGCGTTTGCTTCGGGCCAAAATCGAAAAACTTTACCGGGCCATTCAACGCGCGTCGCAACTTGCGAACGAGTTCGCTGCGCCGCATTGACGCGCGTGCTTTCACCCCGACGGGCTGACCTTTTTCCTCCAGAAACGGTTGCGCCAATTTGAGTCCAAGCGCGGCGACGAGCTGCGCGTTGTTGCCAACTTTCGGATGGATATCCAGCGGAAGATGCGCGCTGTAAAGCGCGATATCATTTTCAAAGGCAAGCTGCAGTTGCCGACGCAACGCGCTTCTTACCGGTTGCAAGCCGGGCCAGAACAAACCGTGATGGACGATCAGAAGATCGACTTTTTTCTTGGCGGCCTCGGTCAAAGCGCGCGTGGAAACATCGACTGCCGCGCCGAGCCGCGTGACGCGTCCTGAATTTTCAATCTGGAGACTATTGAGCGCGTTGTCCCAATCGCCCACGTCGCGAATGCGCAGGAAGCGATCCGTGTAACTAACGATATCGGTTAGTGACGCCATGGTTGACCGAAGCGGAAGTTCCAAATACCAATTTCCAAATCCCAGGTAAATCTCAACGCCAAAAGATCTAAAAAAAAGCAATTTAACCACGAATGAACACGAATAATGGGAAACGATCACGGCTGACCCGCGTAGTTTCTGCGGAACTTTAGTGTCCTTTGGTGTGTTTCGTGGGCCCGCAAAAAAATCAATCGACCTCGCTTTTCTTTGGGTGGAGAAGCCAAAGATTCGTGTCCATTCGTGGTTAAGTTTTCTTGACGAATTCCGCGCGGCTTGTGAACCTTCAACGAGCTAGCGTTCGCCGCGGCGAACGCCCTACAACATTCAACATTTGAAATGAACATAGAATACACGGATGCACCGGCGACTCCGCCCGAAACAAGCGCGGGCGACACAATGCCCTGTCCATTCTGCGGACATCTCCTGCCAAAAGACGCGGAAGCCTGTGATCGATGCGATTGGAAGCGCGGCGCGACGGAAACCGCGGAAGGCAAAGCGAGCGACGCAGTGGCGGTTATGTTCAGTATCATTCCGGGATTGGGACACATCTACAAGGGACATATCCTGGCTGGCTTTCTCTGGATGGCTGGCGCGATCCCGGTCGGGCTCTTTGTGTTCCTGGCCGCGATCGCATCAGCCGGGTGGGGTCTAGGGCTGTTTTTCTTTTACCTCGGCGCCGTAATGCTGCATGCCTACGCCGTGCATGACCGCGTCACGCCGCCCAAAGAAGACGAAGGCGAAGAATACTGAGCCGTCGATACGTTACATCGCTACAACGGTTACAACGTTGAACGGATCGTCCCCGCAACGCGCGGGTCCGTTGATCATCAGTTTTAGAGGAAAGTACATTCGCAAGTTCACCTCACACTCGGCATAACCTTCTCGTCTCTCCCCTTGGATAAGGGGAGAAGACTGAGGTGAGGGGGTTTGGCAGAACGCTCGCTCTTACCTAAAATAAACCCTGACCCTCACCCTCTCCCTAAAAGGGAGAAGCGACCCAGGTGCGTGCAGCTTTTTGCCCACGAAACACACCAAAGACGCGAAAGTTGGGGATAGGCTTTTCTTGTTCGTGTCCCTTCGTGTGTTTCGTAGGCGCTGTCCTTATGAACCATCCGCGTTATCCGAACTGCTATAGGCGAAATTCGTCGCGTTTTACGAAGATTTTTCAGGCGACCATCAAGGTGGACGCGACGCCCTCGTCGCGCTCTTGCGTAGGGACAAAGCGGCGAGGGCGCCGCTTCTACTTTGCTCGGCTCACGTTTTGAACAGAACCATTTAAAGTTTGTGTCCTGAATAACTTGTCCGCCGTAGCCGCGCGCGAAGGCGGATCCGCACTATCCGCTCAATCCGTAGTTAAGTATCTTCGGTTGTGGCGGAGCCGCTCTGTGGACAAATCATCCTGCAATAGCGGCGAAAATTTCTTCGAGAATTTCGCGCATGCCGTAGCGGAATTTCCAGTTCGGATAATGCGACTGGAACTTTCGGACGTCGCTGATCCACCAGATGTGATCGCCAATGCGGTGGGTTTCCTCATAGGTCCAGGTTAATTTTTTGCCGCTGATTTCTTTGCACATCTCGATGGCCTCGAGCATGGAACAATTGCTATGGCGGCTTCCGCCGATGTTATAGGCTTCGCCGGCGCGCGGGGCGCGAACGAATTCCACGAACGCTTCGACGAGATCGAAACTGTGGATGTTGTCGCGCACCTGTTTGCCTTTGTAGCCAAAAACGCGATACGCTCTGCCGCTCACGGTGCAGATCATCAGATACGAAAGAAAACCGTGCAGCTCCGTTCCAGCATGCGCAGGTCCGGTGAGACAACCGCCGCGGAAAGAAACGGTCGGCATTCCGAAGTAGCGTCCGTATTCCTGAACGAGGATGTCCGCGGCGACCTTGGACGCGCCAAAGAGTGAATGCTTCGTGTAATCGATGCTCATCGTCTCCGAGATGCCAGGCTCGTATTCGTGGCCCGGCTCGATTTCCCAGCGTTTCTCCAGTTCGCGCAGCGGAAGGCGGTTCGGTGTGTCGCCATAGACCTTGTTCGTGGATGTAAAGATGAATGGCGCCTCCGGAGAGAAATTTCTCGCGGCTTCCAGCAGATTCAGCGTGCCGTTCGCGTTGACAGTGAAATCGGTCTGCGGATCGCGCGCTGCCCAGTCGTGTGACGGTTGCGACGCGGTATGCACAATCGCCTCAATGGCGCCCCGACGCTGTTTGAACAGCTCCGTCACTGCGGCCGCGTCGCGAATGTCCAGATCGTGATGTTCATAGCCGCGAACATTCGCGATCAAATCGTCGCGCGTTTTTTTAGTGGAAGCTTCGGCACCGAAAAATTCCGCACGCATGTCGTTATCGATCCCGACCACGCGCGCGCCCTCGCCGGCGAAACGCTTGACCGTTTCGGAACCGATTAATCCGGCTGAGCCTGTAACAATGACGGTGCGCGGCGTACTCACAAAGGTCGCTGGATCGTGCCAACACTACATGCGCAATCTGTCATCCTGAGCGAACCGAAGGATCTCACAATCGAAGCTTTGATCGTCTTCCTTCAGCAAGATCTCAACCGCGTCTGTGCGAGGTCCCTCACTTCGTTCGGGATGACCACGCGAAAAATTGGGTGAAGTCATTCCCCGATTATCCATGCGAGCTGTCCGGCGGTTGGGTTCACGCGCGACGCTGGAAATTGCGTATCGCCTTTCCACACGCCTTCAATTAATTCGGGGCTTTTCGTCGCGCCCACGAGGAACAATATGTGCCGCGCGTGATTGATGAGCGGAAATGTGAATGTCAAGCGCCAGGCGTTCAACTTGGGAACAAAATTCGCCATGACCCGCCGTGTCGTCTCGTCCAACGCGGCGGTCCCGGGAAAAAGCGACGCCGTATGACCGTCGTCGCCCAAGCCGAGAAGGATCAGGTCGTGCTGATAAATTGGTTCGCCGCGCTCGCTGGCGATGCCGTCGAGCCGGTCTTGGTATTCCTGCGCCGCGATTTTTGGATCAATTTCGCCGCGCATGCGCAGGATCGACTTTTCAGGAACCCCAGCAGGCGCGAGAAGAGTTTCGCGCGCCATTCTGAAGTTGCTCTCTGGATCGTCCGGGGGCACGCAACGCTCGTCTCCGAAGGTGAAACGAACCAGGTCCCACGGCAGATCATTCGCGACCGCCGCAAGCCGCGCGTAAACCGGCTGCGGCGTATTCCCGCCCGAGAGCGCAATCCGGAATTCGTTGCGTTCGCCGATCGCCTCGCGCGCCCGTTCAAGAATGAAGTCAGCGGCGTCGGCGACGAAATTCTTGGTTCGAATGATTTTTGAGTTCGCTTTCATTGAAATTCGTAAATCGTGTTACAAAAGGTCTGCATCCTTTTAGTCGTAAAGCGGCACAGCAGTGCCGCACTCCAAAACGTGGCCGTAACCTAGACGCACATCACGCGCTTGCGTCTTGGAGTGCGGCGGCGCTCCGCCGCTTTCACAATGGGTCTCGAGCACAATGGATGGCAACGGCAGGATTGTCGATCGGGTCCGCTTCCGCTGCTCAGATCGCGCAATGTGACTGGCCGCGCTTTTGCAGATAACGTTGATGATATTCTTCGGCCCGCCAGAACTTCGGCGCAGGTTCGAATTGCGTTACCACCGGCCGATTGAAGCGACGGCTCTTTTCAACTCTCTCCTTCGACGCTTTGGCCGCCGCCTCTTGTTCGGGCGAATGATAAAAAATTACTGAGCGATATTGCGTTCCGACATCCGGTCCCTGGCGGTTCAGGGTGGTCGGATTATGATTCGACCAAAAAACGTCGAGAAGTTGATCGTAACTGATCTGCGCCGGATCGAATTCCACTTCTACGGCCTCAGCGTGTCCGGTCTTATCGGTGCAGACATTTTCATACGTTGGATTCTCCTTTGTCCCGCCTGCGTATCCCACCGCCGTGGACAACACGCCCTTCAAATTGCGGAAAGTTTCTTCCACTCCCCAGAAACAGCCTGCGCCGAATGTGGCTTTCTCGGTTTGCATACCAAGATGATGATGCGTTTACTCGCGGCGCGCAACAACGCGCTCGTAGCGAATATGTCGGATTATCGGCTGTAGCGTGCGCTGCACGCCTCGCTGTAGTCCGGCAGCTGCCGGACGAAGGTGGGTCCTCAGCGCGTCACGCGTTGAGCAAGCGAACACCTCAAAATCATCCTCTGAGGACAGCGGACGCTACAGCACTTGTGCTCGCTCGTCGATTTGAGATCGAAGATCTCGCTAAACACATTCACTGCTTGACTTGCCAGCCGGTCTTTTTAAGTCCAATAGCGATCGAATGCGACCGGCTGGGACTATTGGATGCCTTAACCGAATGAACACACGTGTTACTACTCTCCAACAGATCCGCCCGTTCCTGCCTGTTCGGCTCTTCAATGGATTCGGAGCATTGCTCGAAAAAACGCGAATTCCATCGACTCGGGTGTCTGCCGTTGACTTGATCGAGACTGCAAAGCGCCGCTGCAGCCTCGATGATTTTGGCGACGGCGACTTTTTTGAAGCGCTAGCTCGCTTGCTCGAGTCCTGCCAGAGCGAGGCACGGCTCAACCTGATCGGAAAAATCGCTCTGAAGGTCGATGTTTTGGAGACGTTGTGCTCGCGTTTGCAAATGGAACGGGACCGGCAGCTTTATCCCAACATCGCGCGGCAGGAAATCCGCGAACCGCTCTTTATCGTCGGGCTGCCTCGCAGTGGTACCACAGTGTTGCATAGCCTGCTGGCCGCAGACCCGGAGCATCGATGTCCACGCATGTGGGAAGTAAGATCCCCATCTCCACCTACTCACGTGGATGAGAAACGCCGGATTCAGCGCGCGGCCCGGAGTTGTAACTTCTTCAACTGGCTCGTGCCAACCTTTCGCTACGTTCATGCTGTGGGCGCAGAAGTTCCGCAGGAGTGCGTCAGCCTGATGACTCCCACCTTTATGAGCGATCAGTTCGATGCGATGTATTATGTGCCGTCGTATCGCGCCTGGTTTTTTCAACAGGATTTGCGGCCTGCATACGAATATCATCACCGGTTTCTCCAACATCTGCAGTTTCGGCGAGCTGCGCGCCGTTGGATTCTGAAAGCGCCTACTCACATGTTTGCCATGCCCGCGTTGCTCTCCGTCTATCCGGATGCGCTATTCGTGCAGACCCATCGAACCCCGGTCGATGCGATGGCTTCGGTATCAAGTCTCGTGACGATTCTTCGCAGCGCGTTTAGCGATGCCGTCGATCCGTTGACGATTTACCGTGAAGCAATCCAGTACTGGTCTGAAACCATGGAGAAATTTTTGGATGAACGCGATGGACTGGCCAACGACCGGATTTGCGACTTGGAATACAACCAAATTCGCCGTGACCCGATCGCTGCGGTCCGGCGAATCTATGATCATTTTGGCTGGTCGCTCTCGCCAGAGGCAGAGCATTGCATGCGTGTTCTGGTTGCAAATAACGCGCAGAGGGAATCTGCGAATCATCGATATCATCTATCGCAGTTTGGCTCTTCTGCGGAAGAAGTGCTCAGCGCGTTCGCGTCCTATTGCCAGCGATTTGGCTTATCCTCGTCGGATGGTGAGAAACTCTGGTCATCGGGTCGAGACCCTTCGCTATTACAAACAAAAAAGCGTTCCGCCTTTGTCTCCGTTACCGGAAACAATGCTGAAACTGGTGGCTAAGACGCCTGGTGCAAATGCGGTGCTCAATCCCAAAGCGGCGTCGAGCCGCCGCACTCCAAAGCGCGCCATGCGCGCAAAAACCAACAGCCTGTCGTTCCGAGCGAAGCAGTTTACCCGCCGCGGCGGGAGGAATCTCTGGATGAAACTCTTCGGCAAACAGTACGCAGCAATCAATAACTAATCGGGTTGCCTTATCTGATGCAGGAGAGAAATTTCTCGAATGACCTTTGAAGCGCGCCGGGCAATTAGCGCTGATCATCCAAGCCTGCCAGGTCATTTTCCCGGTGCGCCTTTAGTACCCGGGGTAGTGATTCTCGACGAAGTGCTCGGAGCGTTGCTTGAGTGGCACAAAGATTGTCTGCTCACCACGATACGAACCGTCAAATTTCTTGTGCCACTTAAGCCCGAGCAGACTTTCACCATCTGTTTTTCCGCGAACGATGATGGCGGGGGCGAGGTGAGCTTTTCCTGCCGCGTTGAAGATCACGTAATAGTTGAAGGTCGACTTAAAATTTGTTGGGAGACAAAGCGAGTTGGTGAATAAGCGAGTCCCGATAGTATGCGAGCACCGTAGGTGCGCCATGTTTATAGCGCGACGCTGCAATAGCAAAATTCAGCTCCGCAGGAGCGGCATATTATGCACCCGCAGACATGTCGCCCCTACAGGGCTGGGGCATTGTAGCATTTCAACCTATAAACATGTCGCGCCTGCGGCGCTTTGGCCCGCCATCACACCGAAACGGATTCTACCATCGTGAACACGCTATCGTTGGACGCGCATCAGTTTGAAGCCGAGCGGAGCGATCCGCGGCTGGCGCAGTGGCTCCAGCAATTCCCGCCGGCGGTGTTCAGCGAACGCTTGTATCAAAGCATTGAACTGATGGAGCGTTACAGCATCGAACAGGCTGTCGATCTTTCACGACAGTTGAATCTGCTGGAGCAACTCGGTGAGTGGCGATCCGTGGATGAACTTTGCCGCATTTTGTCTTTTCAGTCGCGTTTCAAGTTCGCTTTATCCTGGATCCTGGAACGTCTGGTCGAAAGTGGCTGCGCAGAAGCACGGACCGACGGACAAATCCGCTCCTATCATCTGCGGCAGCCACCGTGGCAGCCCGATCTCAAGCGTTGGCGCGCAGTAGGTCTGACCATCGACCCGACCAACTCAGCGACGCTGGATTTATTAGATCACGCCGCAAGCGTTTATCCGGCGGTTGCCAGTGGTCAGCCAAGCGGCGATCACAATCTGCTCGGACCACAAGGCGTACCGCTGTGGCTGAATTATTTCCACAACGATAATTTGACCTACGCGGTGAATAATTGGGTGGGCGCAGTATTGGCCGCCGATCATCTTTCCACTCGGGACACCGTTCGGATTCTAGAGGTCGGCGCCGGCACTGGCAGCGCCAGCGAAATTTTGCTGCAGTTGCTTGCTGAACGCGGTCTCTTGCCACGGATCGAGCGCTATCTCATTACCGAACCGAACGCGTACTTCCGGCGCTGCAGTCAACGTAAACTAGCCGGCCAATATCCCAATCTTCCGCTGCAATGGGCCCCGTTAGACCTCGACTTGCCATGGAATACTCAAGGCATCAGTCCAGGAGAATTCGATCTCGTCTACGCTGTGAACGTGATGCATATCTCCAAGAATCTTTTGTTTAGCTTGGATGAGGCCCGATCAGCTCTCGCCACTGGCGGCTGGCTTGTGATCGGCGAATGCGTTCGGCCTTACGATAATCAACCAATCTATCCGGAATTGATGTTTCAGATTCTGGACAGTTTCACAAACGTCCAGACGGACCCGGAAGTTCGCCCGAATCCGGGCTTTCTAACCGCAGAGCAATGGCGCCGTGCTTTTTCACGCGCATGCTTCAAACACGTGAACGTGGCGCCGGACATCGAGCGGATCCGCGAGATTTATCCGCATTTTTTCACCGGCGCCATTTGTGGGCAAAACATCGAAACGGCAAATGACCCCGCAAGTTCTCGGAAGTAAAGTTTCGGAGGCGGATCGCTGGACGATGTTGCCGGAACGCGGCACGCCCGCTTCGCTGCGCGTAATCGCCTGGATCGCGGAGCACATCGGACGACCGACAGCGAGGCTGTTGCTGTACCCGATCACACTTTATTTTGTAATCGCTGCACGTTCTGCGCGTCGGACATCTTACGAATACTTGAACCGTTTGTGCGGCGCTTCAGTTCGCTGGTGGGATGTCTTCCGCCATTTTCATTGTTTCGCCGCGACAATTCTGGATCGCGTTTACTTGCTGCGCGGAGAATTCGAGCGCTTTGCCGTAACCGTTCACGGAAAGGAACTCTTGCAGCGTCAGATCGAAAGCAACAAAGGCACCATCCTCCTGGGCTCGCACCTGGGCAGCTTCGAGGTGTTGCGCACTTTGGGAGTGATGCAGAGAAAATTTCCGCTGAAGGTGTTGATGGACGCTCAGCACAACGAAAATATCACGCGTTTTTTTGACGCGCTAAACCCCATGGTTGCTGGAACGGTAATCGCACCCGATCGACCGGATACGTTGATAAAGGTCAAGGAGAGTTTGGATGAGGGCTGTTTCATGGGGATGTTAGGCGATCGCGTCTCCGGAGGCGACAAGACAGCGCGATGTCAGTTCCTGAACGCTCCGGCTACGTTTCCAGCCGGCCCGGTCCTGCTTGCTGCGATGATGCGTTGTCCTGTGATTTTGTTTTTTGGTCTGTACCGCGGTGGAAACAGCTACGAAATTTATTTCGAACAGTTTGCCGACGAGATCGATTTGGATCGCGATCGTCGGGCCGAAGATATTCAGCTCTGGATGCAGCGTTACGCTGAGCGCCTCGAATATTATGCGCGCCTTGCACCTTACAACTGGTTCAACTTCTATCCGTTTTGGAATGACGCGAAGGAGAACTGCCCACTAAACACGCGAATAGACTCGAAGAATTCTGCGGCCTAAAAACAGCGAAACCTTTCGCGTCTTTCGTGTGTTTCGTGGGCGCTGACTGACAAACCAATCGTGCGGAACTTGCGTAATGGCTAACTATGCGATCCACAAAGCAGAAATTCGCACACTGATCCCCCACTCTGATCTGATGTGCTTGTTGGACGACGTCATGCAGTGGGATGATCGATCCATTGTGTGCATCACCAACACCCATCGTGATCCGGCCAATCCATTGCGGCGCGGCGGGTGTTTATCAGCCCTGCACGCCTTTGAATACGGCGCACAAGCTGCGGCAGTTCACGGCGGGTTGCGAGCCCGCTCGGTGGGTACAACAGCGGCTCCGGGTTATCTGGCCGCGCTGCGAGATGGACGGTTACAGGTAGCGCGATTGGATCAAATCCATTTGCCGCTTCGCATTTGCGCGACGCGTCTGTTCGGCCATCGCGCTAATACCGTGTACGAATTCATCATTTCAGCCGCCAACGTTCTTGTAGCAGAAGGACGAATTACAATCATTCAGCGCGATCTGCCAGGCTCTGGGTAGCGCACGCGTCCCGCGTGCTGGCGAGCGCGTCCTCGCGATCGCGGACTTTCCCTTTGACCTGTGGTTTTTTCCTAGGCGCGACCCTCAAGAAAAGACTGTTTCGGCGCGACGCCGAACCCCAATGCGCTGAGGACAGCGCACGCTACAACACGCTGAAAAAAGGCTGTAGTGTCCGCTGTCCTCAGCGGAATCACTAGCGTCACATCACGATTCCACCATCGACGCAGAGCACCTGGCCTGTGATGTAGGCCGCCTCCGCCGATGCAAGGAATGCTACGGCGTCGGCAATTTCCTCAGCCGTTGCGGTTCTTCCAAGCGGGATTTTAGCGTGAATCGTTTTCTTGATGTCATCGGAAAGTCCGGCGGTCATGTCCGTAGTCACAAAGCCGGGCGCCACTGCATTGACGGTGATGTTGCGGCTCGCCAATTCGCGAGCAAGGGACTTCGTGAACCCGATCAAGCCGGCTTTACTGGCCGCGTAATTTGTTTGCCCGGCGTTACCCATCAGGCCGATTACCGAGCTGATGTTAATGATGCGCCCGCTGCGCTGCTTCGTCATGGCGCGAACAATCGCCTGAGTAAAACTAAACGCGCCGCGTAAGTTTGTGTTGATAACTGCGTCCCAATCTTCCAGCGACATGCGCATCACGAGCCCGTCGCGCGTCACCCCGGCATTGTTCACCAAGATGTCGGCCCTGCCAAAGTCATCCAGAATCTTGCCGCCGACTTTTTGGACGGCAGCATGATCTGCGACATCGACAGCGTACGCTTTGGCTGCATCCGCGCGCAGGGCGTTGATTTCATCCGCGACCTTCTTGGCGTTTTGCTCCGTTCGGCTCACGCACGCCACTCGCGCGCCTTCGTTTGCAAACTGCAAAGCGATAGCGCGCCCGATCCCCCGCCCCGCTCCGGTGACGATCGCGACTTGTCCTTCGAATCTCATATTACTTTCCATCTGACTAAAAGTGGATTCTGGCTACTGCACCACGCCATAGCGGCGCTGGCGGCGCCCAAACTCTTCCACCGCGGCAAGGAGGTCTTTTTTAGTAAAATCGGGCCACAGCTTTGGCGTGACGTACAGCTCAGTGTAAGACGTTTGCCAAAGCAGGAAGTTCGACAGGCGCATTTCGCCCGAAGTGCGAATCAGCAGGTCCGGGTCGGGATAGTAGCGGGTGTAAAGATGTTTGCTGAACATCTCCACATCGATCATTGCCCTGTCGATGTGACCCAGCTCAATCGCGCGGAGCAAACTTTTAATCCCATCGATGATTTCAAGCCGGCCACCGTAGCTCAACGCAAGGACAAGCGTGAGACCTGCGTTTGCGGCAGTTTGCTCGATCGTTTTGTGAAGTTGTTCTTGCGCGCCTTGAGGCAGGTCCGTCAACCGGCCAATCGCCTGCAGACGCACATTTTTCTCGATTAATTCCGGTGTTTTCTCTTTCAAAAATTTCTCAAGCAAACGCATGAGTGCAATGACTTCGCCTTTCGGGCGCTGCCAGTTT
This sequence comes from Candidatus Udaeobacter sp., assembly GCA_035255865.1. Lineage (GTDB taxonomy): Bacteria > Verrucomicrobiota > Verrucomicrobiia > Chthoniobacterales > UBA10450 > Udaeobacter. Next base: position 21,752 of record DATEZD010000255.1, on the reverse strand, counting down.
TCAGCCGAGAACGCGTAAAGAGTGAGATATTCCACCTTTAATTCGCCGCAGCCTTCCACGCACTCGCGAACCGCCTGCGCGCCGGCCTCGTGACCCTTGATGCGCGGCAGCCCCCGCCCCTTCGCCCACCGGCCATTGCCATCCATGATGATTGCAATGTGACGGGGAACAGTTTTGAGATTCGGAGACATCGTCGCAGCCTTTATCTTCTGGAATTTATTGCCGAGAGGCAAATTTCACTCGAGCCAAATCCGAATGAGGAAGCCAACGTGGCGATGGCTGTAGTGTCCGCTGTCTTCAGCAGATTTTTTGTTCGCTCCCTGCCGGATGCGCTGAGGACAGCGCACGCTACAGCACGATTGTCTCACCGCGTGCGGGACCAACGCTGACCATGGATAACTTTCCTCCGGTTAATTCGGAGATATATCTCACATATTCTCTCGCTGCCGGAGGAAGCTGCGAAAATTTTCGGGCCGCATGAGTGGACGCATTCCAGCCGCGCACCTCCTCATAGACTGGTTCGCAATTAGCCAGCTGGCTCGCGTCGCATGGCGGAACATCCAGGCGTTTCTCGTTTAGCCGATACGCAATACAAACCCGAATTGGATCGACGTGATCAAGTCCATCTAGGTTGGTGATGGCTATCTCGTCGATTCCATTAATCATCCTTGCATAACGAGTGGCGACGGCGTCGAACCAGCCGCACCGCCGTTTGCGCCCTGTTGTCGCACCAAACTCGCGTCCGAGGTTATGAAGCCTTTGCGCCAATCGGTCGTCCTCGGTGGGCAACGCTCCTTCGCCCACGCGGGTTGAGTACGCTTTCATCACGCCTACCACGCGATCCATCCGGTGCGGCGGCACACCCGTGCCTGTGCATGCGCCCCCCGCCGTTGTATTCGAAGAAGTCACATAAGGATAGGTGCCATGGTCGATATCAAGAAACGTTCCCTGAGCTCCTTCAAACAGGATTTCTTTGTCCCGCTCGATGGCACGATGCAGATACACGACCGTGTTTGTTACGAACGGACACAATTTTTTGCCGGCTGCCAGGTAGGTTTCGTTAACTTCCCGAAAACTAATCGGCTTCGCGCCGAGTGCCTGAAGGATTCTGTTGTTCTCAATCACCTTGGCCTGTAATTTTTTTGAGAACACGATCGGCTGTATCAAGTCGGATATGCGCAGGCCCGTACGCGCTGCTTTGTCCCCGTAAGCCGGGCCGATTCCACGCTTGGTCGTTCCAATCCGGCCTCGACGCAGCTCGCGTTGCTCGTCCAATATTCGGTGATAAGGCAGGACAAGGTGCGCACAATCGCTCACGAGCAAGTTCTTGTCGATCTTGACTCCCAATTTACGCAAACCGTCGATCTCGCCGACCAGCGCTACTGGATCGATCACAACGCCGTTTCCAATCACGCAGATTTTGCCGTGTCGCAGAATTCCGGACGGGATGAGATGCAAAACGTATTTGACACCCCGATAGATGACGGTGTGCCCGGCGTTGTTGCCACCCTGACTCCGGACCACGATATCAGCCCGGGCTGTGAGCACGTCGATGATCTTGCCCTTGCCCTCGTCGCCCCACTGCATCCCAATTAGAATTGTGTTCGCCATTGAAATCAGAAATGGGCAAAAAATTTCCCAGCACTTTGCTAGCAAGGTGCTGGGCTTGCCCACAGATAATACGTTAGCAAGGTTACTGCGCAAGGGGTTTCGCGGCTTCGCGCAATTCTATCTCCCGCTCTTGCTTCCGCTCTTCAGCACTGTCTCTGTAAGGGAAGCTGTCGACCCCCGTGCAGCACGCTCGTTGCGCGATCAAGGCGTCGGAGCTTGCGCTTTTGCCGAGGGAGTAGCGCTGGGCTGCTCTCTTCCGGATTCAATGATGGTCGGCCGAACTGGGCCGATCGGTTCCAACTTGGTACTTCGCGGCGTGGACGGGCGCGACGCTCTTTTTTGTTCGACTTGGGCTTCTCGTTTCACCGGCGCGGGAGTTGTCGAGACAGCTGGTCTTGGCGCGGCCGCCGTTTCCGAGTGAGACGTGTCTTTTCTGGTTGGTTGCGAAACAGATCTGTCATTTTGCCCCTCCGCAGCAAGCGCTCCTGACGCGCGCATTTGGTCAAGCGTCGGCGCGACGGATCTCTTTTCGCGCGGCTTGGGTTTGGTTCGCCTGGGTGCAGCCGATTCCGAAGGGGTTTGCTCAGGCTCCGAAGACGGCGCTGCTTGCTCGGGAGCCTCCGGTTTTGTTTCATGAGGAACGACTACTTCCTGCGCATGGATCATCTGGCCGACAAGGAAAACGCTGCAGAGCAGCGGCTTGAAAAACCCCTTCAGCATGGAGCGCCCTGGTAAGTAAATCCGACCCGTTGGCAAACCCGGGCTCACAAGACTTCGCCGGGCTTAGCCAGCTGGACGCGTGACCTGGATTACCGGCAATGGAAAGCGAAGGCGCAATTCGTTCTCCAAAAAAATTTCCACGTGATGCAATCCGTATTGCTGAAACTGCACGCCGCCGAAATAATGCACGTTCGTTGCGTGGCCCTCCATCTCCTTCAATACAAACTCGACCTCCGCCTGTGCGATGACCTGCTGCTCATCCACGCCGACAATGCGGGATTTTTGCCGAAACTTTCCTGCGCCACTGCACCAGCGCGTCCAAATGCAGAGGCGGATATAATTAATCGGCAGCGCGGGGGCCGGGATCACGCTGAGCACGCCCACGAGCGTCTGCATTCCATTCATTTCGCAGCGGACGTCCTCGCAAAGAACCGCGCTTTGCAAATCGGGAAGAATGATATCCGTTTCCATTGATAATCGATTAAATCACACCGCGCATAAGGAGCATCAATAATCCAATGCCGAGCATAATTCGATAAAGAGCAAACGGCGCAAATCCCCGCGCGCGCACCCAGTTCATAAACCATGCGACCACTGCCAGCGCCACAAAAAATGAAACTACAAATCCGATGGCGAGCACAATCCATTCGTGCGGATTCATTGTCAGCGGTGCGATATTCGCCTCGTGATGATGCGGCATCACCGTTTTCAAAAAATCATATCCGGTGGCCACGCACATCGTCGGCATCGATAAGAAGAACGAAAACTCGAGCGCAGCCGGACGCGACATTCCGGCGACCTGCCCCGCGGCAATGGTGGACATCGAGCGCGAGGTGCCGGGAAAAACAGCAGAAAGGATTTGCGCTGCGCCGATCCACACCGCCTGCGGCAAAGTCATTTCCTCCATGTGCATCGTGCGCGGCCGCGTGAAAACGGCGTCAACGATCCACATGATGATTCCACCGATCAGTAGCGCGAGGGCCATCACCCAGAGATTTTCCAGGTTTTTGCCGATCTCCTTCGTTAGGGCCCACGCTGGAATTGCGGTCACAACAAACGCAATGAGCGTGAGACTCAATGGGTGCGTGAGGATGGTGCGATTACCGCGTTCGCCTCGCGGGAAAGTGCCAACAAACTGCAGGATGCGGTGCCAAAAATAAACTGGCAACGCCAGAATAGCGCCGAGCTGGATAACGATCGTGTACATTTTCCAGAACCCATCGTGAAGATCGATATGCAGCAGCGCTTCGCAGATGCGTAAATGTGCGGTTGAGCTTACCGGAAGAAATTCGGTCAGTCCTTCGACGACTCCGAGAAAGATCGACAGCAGATAATCGTGCATGGTTTGAAAAGTTACAAAAGTTACAAAGTTACATGGTTACAACGGCGGGTTTTTGATCGCAGATGAGCTGCCCTTTGTAACGTTGTAACTCTTTTAACCATTTAACGACGTGAGCGCTTTGCGCTCACAGCGCCTCCATTCCTCGCTCCCCCGTTCGGATGCGCACCGCCTCTTCCACCTCGGTTACAAAGATTTTGCCGTCACCGATTTTTCCAGTCTTTGCCGCGCCCAGAATGGCTTCCACCGCACGCTGCGCGCGATCGTCCGCAATCACTATTTCGAATTTTGTTTTCGGAAGGAAATCCACCGTGTACTCTGTGCCGCGATAAATTTCGCTGTGCCCCTTCTGCCGGCCAAATCCTTTTACCTCACTGAGAGTCATTCCTTCAACGCCGGCTGTCATTAGCGCCTCTTTCACTGGCTCGGTTTTGAAGGGCTTGACGATGGCCTCGATTTTCTTCACGGCGCCACATTAAACCCGGCTGCCTCCCAAATGGCAAGCGCGTGCGCAGTCGACAACATAATCCGCTTGGAGCGCGCTCTCCACCGCATCACACTTTTCGACCGAATTTCTTCTCCAACTCAACCATTGAAATCTGGATCATGGTTGGCCGTCCATGTGGGCAGCAGTAAGGCAGATCGCAGTCGAGCAAATCGCGGATCAGTTTTTCCACTTCAGGGTAACGCAACGGATCATTGGCTTTGACTGCGTGACGGCAAACGCTCTTGGCAATCATCTCTTCGCCCAAGCGCATCGCTGAAGCGGTATTGCTGGCGTTCTTCAGATCATCAATCACTTTGCGCATGAATTGCGCCGGGTCCGAGACGTTCAAGAAACTCGGCAGACTATCGATCTTGAAAGTGCCGGGCCCGAAACTCTCAATCCCGATTCCCATTCTTTGCAGGATCGACAGGTTGCGCTCGATCCAATCGGCGTCGCGCGGCGGCACATCGAACGTCTGTGGCAGCAGCAGCTTTTGCGTGGGGACCCCCTGCTCTTCCATTCTTCGCCGCAACTCTTCGAAAAGGATGCGTTCATGCGCCGCGTGCTGATCAACCAGGACAAGGCCATCCGCATTTTCCATCAGGACATAAAGTTTGCTAAGCACACCGATGATCTGGAACTGCTGCTGAGAAGCTCTGCCGGCCTGCTGTTGTAGGGCAACCCCGAAAGCTTTAGGGGTTGCCGAATCAGCGGGCAAGGCCGGCAGGCGGCGCGCCTGCCCTACAATCTCCACCCCTGATGCAGCGCTGGAAACGCTAGCACCGGCTGCAACAGCCGGACCAAAATGCGGTAACTCGCGATGAATCTCAGGTGGAGCCGATACCTCAGGCCGTAACCGTAGATCGGGGGATGCTTTTCCTACCACACTCGGCACACTGACTGGCGCGTGAAATTTTTCCTGCCATTCGGCCCGGCCAGCTTCCAATGTCTGTTGAATGCATCGAACGATTGCTTCGCGCACTTCGGTCGGGTCGCGAAAACGCACTTCGCGTTTTGCCGGGTGGACATTTACATCGACACTCGCCGGATCAATCTCGAGAAAGAAGAACGTAACCGGATACTGCCCTTTCATGAGAGCCGTATGGTAGCCTTCACGAATAGCGGCAGTGATGACGCTGCTTTCAATCGCGCGACCATTTACAAAAACGAGCTGTTGCGTTCGGCTTTGGCGGCTGAGGCCGGCCTGTCCGATAAAGCCACTGATCCGAATCTTGGACGAACCAGTGCTCGTTACCTCGACCAGGCGCTCCAATAGCTCAACCCCAAACAAATCACGGATTCGATCACTCAGTGTCGCCGCAGCCGGTAACTGGAATGGCACGCGGTCGTCTCGCAATAAGGTGAAGCCGATTTGAGGATGACCGATGGCCTGCAAATGAATTTGATGCTCGATGTTGCGGCTTTCGGTATTTTCGGAACGAAGAAATTTGCGGCGAGCGGGCAGATTATAAAAGAGTGAGCGCACCTCGACTTGCGTTCCCGGGGCTTCCCCGCCATCGCGCACAACGTCGAGTTTGCCTCCATTTACGATGATTTCGGTTCCTGCTACTGCGTGCGCCTCGCGCGTAGTCAGGCGAAATCGCGATACACTGGCGATGCTTGGCAGCGCTTCGCCACGAAATCCCAGCGTAGCGACAGCTTGAAGATCAGTCGCAGTCCGGATCTTGCTGGTGGCATGCCGCTCCAGCGAAAGCAGCGCATCATCACGGTCCATGCCACAGCCGTCATCGATCACGCGAACCAGCGAAATTCCGCCGCGACGGATCATGACGTCGATTTTGCGCGCGCCTGCGTCGATGCCGTTTTCGATCAGTTCCTTCACTACCGACGCGGGGCGTTCCACCACTTCGCCAGCCGCCACCTGGCTGGCCACGGTCTCAGACAACAATCGAATCCGGCCCATTTTGTGTTCCAAATTGTAGGTTCCGGATTGCCGATTGCGAAGAAAAACAGCAAGTGAAGGAAATTCGAAATCCGAATATCGAAATCCGAAACAAGCACGAATTCAGAAATCGAATTTATTTCGATATTCGACATTGGAGATTCGGATTTCAAGAGCAGCGACGCCGCAGCGCGCGGCATTCGAACGGCGCAACCCGCTGACGCTGCCCCTGCCCCTTTGACTTGGGTACGCGAGAGTCGTATTTTTGCGAGATGATTAACGTCACGGAAAACGCTGTTCGACAGCTCCAGAGTTTGCTTTCACAGCGGACGGAAAACTCGCGAAAAGGCCTGCGGGTGCAGGTCACAAAAGGCGGCTGTTCAGGTCTGCATTATGAGATGAACCTCGATGAAAAAAAAGACGGCGACGCAGTAGTGGAGCGCGATGGAATGCAATTTTTTATCGATGGAGATAGTGTTCCCTACCTGAGCGGCGCGACTCTGGATTTTAGCGACGGTTTGACCGACGCCGGTTTTCGGGTCGTTAATCCGAACGCATCGCGCACCTGCGGATGCGGATCGTCGTTTGAGACAACGCAGTCAGCTTGAAAATGGAGAATCGTCGCGCACTGGACTGATGGATTATGGCACTTCTCCTTACGATCCGTACGACGATCCGTACACCCGTCCACGGCGGCGCATCAATTATTTCGCCTGGACGGTTGCGATTTTGCTTTTGACCGGCTTCGCGCTGGCAGCGTGGCTGGGCAGTTTTTATATCTTCGATCAACCGGAACGGCCTGACAGCTACCGGATCTTACAAAGGCTGCACAAGATTGAACCACCGAAGCGTTTCGAGCTGACTGCTGCACCGGCTGGTGAATTTTTAAATCCACAGCAGCTGTATGAGCGCTATGTGGGGATGGGCGCTGCCGAGCTTACCAGGGCGAACGCTGAACTGACGCGCGATTACATTCGAAATTACCAGCGAGTGCGCGGCCTTGTGCCGTACGTCGTAGGCAGGTACACCATTGTTGCGACACGCGAGCTCGGTCCCGGAGACGTGTTTACGTCCGGTATGGTGGCGCTGATGAATGCCCTCGATAACGGCGAGCTCGTCATGGAACACCTTTACCCGGCGAAACCTGAAGCCCTGCCTCTTATGAAACAGACCCTTACTGTCGGGTTAGAAGTCAAGCTGGAACGCACACACGATATTTCTGCAGTGATTCACGCGGAGCGATTGGATGATGGGCGCATGATGATCACAGCCGTCCCGCTGCTTTACGGAAGCTACACGGTCACGCGCGGTCTGGGAACTTTTCGTCTTGAGCCACCGCTTAGTCTTAACCTGGGTGCGGGCTGGCCATTGTTTAAGGCAGAGGAACGCGCCGCCATCGAGCAACGGCTCGCGGACAACCGGCAAAAAGGCGCAACAACCCAGGGCGGTCCTGTCCCCATACCTGGCTTGAGCCCCAGCGCGCCACCTGCGCCCGCCGAGAATGAATTAGTGCGCGTCGAACAGGCCAAGCCTGTTCAAGCGTTTTTGCCACCTGTGTTAGCGAAGAACGACAAGCTGCCCAAGCCAACGCCGTTACCGAGAGGTAAAAAAGGTAAGAAACAAAAACTCGAGTCTCCACCACCCGCATCGACTCCGGCTCCGCCAATGGTCGCTCAGAAAGCAGGCGCGCCAAGTACGACGCCGTTCGCAGTTGCGTCCGTGCGCACGCCGCCAAACGTTCCAGACATTCCTGCTGTTACACCCGCGCCGGCGCTGAAAGTTGGAGCCGGGACCGCACCTGTAGCCCAGGCTTCACCTATCCCAACTGCCACGCCCGTGCCCGTTTTGCCCGCGAAGCCTGTCCCAGCCGATGCTTCCAACGTGGCTTTGGCATCGAACGCCGGCGGCGGTAGTTGGAAAACATTTCCACCGGGCAAAATGCCGCTGGGCCGGCTTATCGGGACGGGCGATCTGTCAGATGTCGCTGAGCACGGACTCGCCGGCGAACGCGTGTATCTGAAAGGACAATTCGTCGTGAACTTTTCCGACGCCAACAAGGCCGTCCTGCGTCCACGCACAAAACTAACCGACAAAGTGCTGCACTTTGGTAGCGGTTCATCTACGCGCATCATTGTGGAATTTCCGAGTGGTTATACTCCTCCGCTGCAGGGCGCAACGGTAAGCCGCGACGAGCTGCGGCCTTACGAGATCACCGAAGTTCGCAAACAGGAAGACGGGCAGCTTAACGTCTTCGTGCGCGAGATCATGCAGTCGAACTAGAGATCAAACTCTTTTCCAGCCACAGATGGGCACAGATGAAACACAGATTCAGAAGATGAACCGTTTGTATTCGACCTTGTAGCGACTGAAATTGACCAGAATGCCAATCTTTAGTCCGATGTGAATCTGTGTTAATCTGTGGCCGTTTTCTTACTCAGTCCGCGATCGGAGAATCAATTTCCCATCGCGCACCTCAACCGTACCGATGTCATTACTGTCCCGGTAATCAGCGAGGTATTCGCTCAATCGCCTGGAACGATACTTCCAATTTAAAAGATCACTCGGCACCTGCTCGCCGTTTACCACAATTCGGTTCAACTGCGGATTGTCCAGGGATTCCGCGCCCTTAAATTGGACCGTGATATCACCGTTAAAATAGTAACCTGGCCGATTAAGAATTTCTCCAAGTGGCGTGCTCGCCTGGATACGGAGCTGATTGCCTTCAATCGAGACAAAAACTTTGCCCCACGCATTCCAGTTTGCGGCGATCAAAGCGTTAATGTCATCTGCTGTCAGTTCGATTTCGGCCGCTTGACCTGCACGCGTCTTCTGTTCGAAATCCTCCCAGCGTTCGCGGACACTTTGAATTTGGGTGTCCGAGCCGGTGAATTCAGGCACCGGCACCGGCCCTTCGGCGATGGAATGAGTTTTCGCCAGCCAATAAATACCGTGAGCGATCGCAGAGTGCCGTTGAAATCCCCAATACACACCAGCAAAGCAAGCGATCGCCAGCACGACCGCAAACACCAAAAGAATAAGACAACCCCTGGCGAAGCAACCCAGACCCTTTTGTCGCGGCGGCGCTTCGACCCAGGTGTTCATACAGGGCGAGTGATTCGTTACATCATTAAACCGTTACATCGGATTTACGATTCAACGATTTAACCGTTCAACGATTTAACGATTAACGCGGCGAAGCCATCTTGGCCTGCGCGTCCATCAATTTTTCATACAAAGCGCGCAACCCGTCCGAGAGCGTGCGCGTGCCGGCGAGGATCGGCATGAAATTGGTGTCGCCCCTCCAGCGCGGCACGATGTGCATATGCAAATGATCGGGCACACCCGCGCCCGCGCACTCGCCAAGATTCAAACCGATATTAAATCCCTGCGCCTTCGTCGCGGCTCGCAAAAGCGCCTGCGCATGCACGACCAAATTCCAAAGCTCGACAACTTCATTATCGCCCAATGCCGAAAGCTCCGCGACCTTGCGATAGGGCACCGCCATAAGGTGACCGACCGAGTACGGATAGCGGTTCATCATCAGAAACGCATTCTTTCGCCGAGTGATCACCAAATGCGCAGCGTCATCGCTGGCCTGTGCCGCCTCGGAAAGAAAATTGAGACTGCGCGGTTCCTTTTCGAAATACTCCACCCGCCACGGAGCCCAGAGCGTCTCCAATTCTTTTTTCGGAAATTCTTCCGTCGCCATTTACGATTCCGGCTCCTCTAGTTCCTGTAGGGGAAGCTGCCAGCTTCCCTTGCCGTGAGAGTAGGTTCATGCGCCAGAAAGTCGAGTCAGCATTTACCCCGTGAGACATCGTCGCAACCGAGTCTTGATGTACCGCTTACCCCACGCGGTCTTAAGATACTTCTCGCGCTGTGCCGCGTCTCTTTCGTTAAGACAACCTTCCCAATATACGAGCTCCAACGGAACGCGCTTCTCAGTCGAAGGAACAGCCTTTGTTGTGCATCCGCAGTCGGGTTCACTCCTCCTGCAATGAAGAATTAGACTGCGAAATGCAGCCGAAATATAGTTCGGCCGCTCAAACACCATACGGAGGTACCATCATGCGACGCATTATTTTCATACTTCTAACGTTCCTTGGGACGGGTCGCGTTCTTGCCGGCGAGCAACCGGTAGCCGAAGACGAACTCACCACACTCAAACGTGATTACGCCGACGTTTTGGCCCTTCAGGGCACATCGAAACGCGAGATTCTTGCCATCGCCAGGATTCTGCGCGCGAAGCCTGAGGTCGCGATCGATCAGACGGCAGCGAGTGGTGAATACTGTTTCAACAGCGGCCTCGGTACCATGGTTCACTTCGCTACCCAACCAGAGCGCACACCAGAAGACGTTGTGTACGAGTTCGACGCCTCTGGTTTGATCGCAGCAGGCTTGGATCCAGCGCGCCTGCAACAGCTGCCCGAACGAGGCCAAATGACGCCTGGCGTCTGGTATTTTCTTCCAAAGGGACACCAAGATCCGCATCACGCCCATGCGATGCCCAGCCCCACGATAGCAATTGCCGTCAACATCAAATGAATCGTCCTGGCTCAATGCGCTCCTTCTCGTTAGGCCTCATTGGGCACACACAAAGAGATGGAATCACAACAACCGCCAACAAAGCAGCGGCGTAGTCGAGGAGCGACGATGGGAATCAGTATTGCTCTCGCCGTAGCCATTGGAACAGCGATAGGCGCTGCCATGCATAACGTGGCGATGGGTGTCGCTTTCGGAGCAGCCTTCGGCGTTGCAGCCGGCACGCTACTTAGTTTCAAAGCTCGAAGATAATCGAGACGACTACAGCCCAATCAGCCTTCAGCCAACTCCGAAATTGTTCGCGAGCAGGCGCGCTGGCAAACGCATGTAAGGACAGAATCCCTCGGAATAGGAGTAATGATTTTAGCCGCATCAGATTTTGTGACTGTTTTTGAGATTGCCAGAGGGAGCAACGGCGTTTTTGCAAGCGAAGTTTTCCGGTTGCTCATTGGCATCGCCGCTCTGACAGGAGGGGTGACCGCTTTAATTTTTAAGTGGAGAAATAACGACCTGAAAAGCTGGGTTGGCCCGGTGTTCGTCACCGCTTGGGGCTTGCTTTGGCTTTACCTGCACAATTTTCCTTATGTGTTTGGGCACATTAACAGCTTGGTGAAAGCATATCGAGACGAACAGTATCAAATCGTCGAAGGGCCGATTCAGATCCTGCATGAACAGCCGGCGACCGGACACACGAAGGGAGACATCTTCACCGTGAACGGAAAACAGTTTGAGGTGAATTACTTTTACGCCACGCCTGCGTACCGAAATACGCTTGCCCACGGAGGTGTTTTGGGAGGTGGCGTTTATGCGCGGCTTTACTACTACAATGGCGAAATCCTTCGGGTGGACATCCGCAAATAACATCATTTCGTTCGCGTTGTTGGTACCGTTCGCGATTGCTGTCGCCGGACCGGCAAATCCCGCGGAGTCACAGACCCCGGACGCACAACTCCATCATATTCCTGAACCCGTCGAAAACGTCATCGTACATGGTCCGCTCGCGAAGAAGTACGAGGTCGCCTTTCGCCTGAACCCATTTTATTTGCGCGGAGATTTCAATGGCGATGGCAAAATTGACGTGACTGTTCTGGTGAAGCAACGCTCAACCGGAAAGCTCGGAGTTGCGATCGTTCATGGTGGCACGAGCAAGGTAACAATTCTCGGCGCGGGGAGTGCTGTCGGCAATGGTGGCGATGACTTCGAGTGGATGGATACGTGGCAGATTTATTCGATAACCCACGTGGCATCAGGAGGCGATGGAAAAAACGCTCCGCATCTACGCGGAGACGCACTTCTCGTAGGCAAGAGTGAGGCAGCCAGCGCGTTGATCTACTGGAACGGCAATCGCTACGTCTGGTTCCAGCACGGCGACTGAGCGAAATTAGAAAGAAGTGAGTCCAAAAGAAGCAATCGCTTTTGTGGAACGTCACGGAATCGTGCTCCAAGCAGCGCGCGGTCCAGTCCCGAGTCTGGCAGAGGTGATTGCAGGTGGGCCAATTCGAGGCAGTTGGTGGGGACACGTCAAAGGCCAGGAAATTTTTCGGGCAACGCGTGCGGTTTGTGAAAGTCCCAACGTCCTGGTCTGCAAGTTAATTGATGACAAAGTCACGTATGTTCATCGACGGCTTTGGCCCGCTCTGGTGAAACTTGCGCCACGCTTTGCGAAAGAGCGGCTCGCGAAAGTTTGGGACGAACACACAGAAACCGGAGCGCACGCGTCGAGACAGGTACCCTTTCCTGACTGGGTACCGCGTGACGTGATGGAAGAGGCAGAGAGATTGCGGCCATTAGACGCAGAGCAAGTTCTATCCAAAGTGTTAGCCTGGAAGCCAGCTAAGAGAGGAAGATTACGTCCTGGAAAAACCGCCGATCCGAGCGACGCAGTCGAACGCCGGTCTCGTTAGAGTTAGTGCGTAATCAAAACGTAGTCTCTCCCCTGCTCTTTCCTACTCTCATTTGATTTCAAACTGGAAAGAGAAGCGTCTCGAAGCTCGCCGAGCAAAGCCGGCGCCTTTTCCGTTGACGCAACGAGCGCATCGAGATTGCCCCGGTTCCATTCAATGACAGCACGATCTGGTTCGATGAAGTGCGTTTTCCGCAAATAGAGGAGCAGCCCTTCATCCTTCGCGGACACCAATTCGTAACGCCAATGATGCGCTTCCGTTTCATGGCGAACATTCCTTCCAAAGACAACGAGGGCATCGTGGTGATCGCGATAGCCAGAGACGATTTTGAAAATTGTGTAGCCGCCGGTGAAAAGCATTGAGAAGACCAACGCGATAGCCAGGTAGGGACGCACCGCTGGGGCGTCCCGTCGCCGCAACGCGCCAACCATACCGTGCACCTGCGACGCCAGGAGCAAACAGAGCGCCGGCACGATCGGAAAAATTCTGTCCACGCGTTTTGATGGAATCAGCGACATCGCGATGAGCCCGCCGAGGCTCCAGCAAAGCAGCCAGAAAGTTCCAGCCGACATCTCCCGTAACGCGCCGCCAATCCTCCATCGGCGCGACGCAAGATCGAAAATGCCGACGCCGATCATCAGCACGCTCCATGGAGCAAACTTGTGCAGCAGATGCGGCAAATAAAAATAAAGCGGTTGCGGCCGATGAATGGTTTCGCCAAAGCGCGCAACGAATTCACGAACCACGACTTGATCGAAGAAACCAGGCGTAAACAAAATCCCGCCGATCACCCACAGGAGGAAGACTGCCAGCGAAGCGATCCATGGCGACCAGCCGGGCCACGCGCTCTGTAGCCGCCTCGCTGTGTCGAGGCGCTCCTGTCGCGATCGCCACCATTCGAAGATGCCGATGCCCGGCAGCAGAAACGCATAGACGATCGGGCCCTTGATCAACATTGCGACTGTGAGCAATGAAAACAGATAGATCCGCTCTCGCCGTGTCCACTCGGTTTCCGCCCGAATTTTTTGCCAGATCAGCAGGCCGATTAGAAAAATCACCAACGCGAGCGGCATATCTGTGCGCACGAGTGTCGAGAGGCGCGGGCTTAGTAGATTCAATCCAAACGCGCCGAACGCGATCTGGCCGGCAATCGCTCCGTAAGCCGACGCGGCAGCACGGAATAGCAACATCGCGATCGCAATCGCGGCCAGCAACGAAGGCAGCCGCCATGCCATATCCCACGAGCCGGTTATCGCAAAAGAGCCGGCAGAAATCCATCCAACGAGTGGTGGCTTGGTAGCCACATGTTCGTGTGGGGTCCGCTGATAAAACCAGCGACCTTCCTTGATCATCTGGAAGGAAGTAAACGCCTGCTTGGCCTGGTCGTAGTCGTCGAGCTGCCACGGCAGGTTGGCGACCGCGAATAGGAGTACCGTTAAACCGACGACAAACCAAAGAGTGCGCCGGTCTTCGAGCAGGGTTTTTGTCATGTCGAGCGGAGTCGAGACATCTCTAATTGTTAGAATCCAGAGATTCCTCGACTACGCTGCGCTTCGCTCGGAATGACAATCATATGGTCTCAGTCGCGCCACAGGATGGCACGCATAGGCGCGCCGTCGCCCCCGGCGATTTTCAGAGGCAGCGCCGCAAGATTATAAATACCCTGAGCGACCGCGCTGAGATCGAGTGATTCAACGATTGCAACGCCGGCGCGGGCAAGCGCGTGATGGTTCTGCAATGATTTCGAATCGATCTCATCCATTGAGGGCAGATCCAATCCGAACAGTTTGACGCCATTTTTCTGCAGCCACGCCGGGACATCGGCTGCGATCACGGGAATTTGATTTGGAAAAATTGTGGAGTCGCCCCAGCGACCGGTCTTTACGAGAAGTCGCGAGGTCGCTGCGATTTCCTCGGCATGCGGTGCAAGATCTTTGGTCGTGATCAGGTGCTTTTCCTTCGAGCGCAAAAATGTTTGCGCGAGATCGACCACGGTTGCGCGACCCAGATAAATATCGAGCGGCGTTTTCTCGATCGATTCGCCCTTTGGATCGAAATGCAATCGCGCATCGGCGTGCGTCCCGTTGTGCACGCTCATGGCGATCGCACCCAGATTCACGGTCTGGCCCTTGGCAATCTCTCTCGTCAATCGATGATGAAACGGCTCGTCACCCGGCCATTCCGCGAAGTCATTCGAAAGCGTTCGTGAAATATCCCAAATTTTCATCGCGTCTTCAGTTACTTCGTTTTATGTGGGTCTTCCAATCTCTTCGAGTATTGCGCGCGCGGCCCTTTGGCTCGCGCCACTACCACCCAACTTGGTAATGATCGCGTCAAATTCGGAAATCACTCGCTTTCTCGCGTGCACATCTTCCGTTAACGGCTGCACGGCCTTCGCGATGGCGTCCGGTTTTGCCCGGTGCTGAATAAATTCCGGAACGACTTCTTTGTCTGCAAGCAAATTGGGCATGCCAAGATATTTCACATTTAGCACCATGCGTGCTGCGACGTAAGTCGGCCAAGCCACCTTGTAAACCAGCACAAACGGCATCCGGAAATAAGCAGCCTCCAGCGTGGCGCTGCCCGAGGCAACGATTCCCGCCCACGCGCGCTGCATGATCTCTCCTGTCTCACCGATTTTAATTTGGATCGGATTCTGATCGGACAACTTGTGCAGTGAGGCAGTCGGTGCATTCATTTCGCGCGCCAGCTGCTCAGACGCCGCCGCGACTTCAAAGCGCAACGCAGGCCTGGCTTGCAAAAGCAGGCGCGCCGTTTCGATCATTATCGGAAAGATTTTCCGCACCTCGCGCAAGCGACTGCCCGGGAAAAGTCCAATTAAATTTGGATCGCGCTCAACGTCGATTTTCCGGGCCTGCAATCTTTCGATCATCGGATGACCGACGAATACTGCAGGCATGCCAGATTTCTTATAGAGATCAGCCTCAAAAGGAAAAATGCAGAGCACCAGATCGACAGAGGGTGCCATCCTTTTGATGCGGCCCGGATTCCAAGCCCAAACCTGCGGGCTGATGTAGTAAATTACCTTCTGCTGCGGCGATTGCCTTTGCAGGGCATGGGCCAGCCGCAAATTAAATCCGGGATAATCGATCAACACGATTGCGTCGGGCTTGCTCGCCAGAATTTCTTCGAGCGTTCCGCGAAATTGTTTTCGAAAATAACCATACTTCCTGAGCACCTCCCACAAGCCGAGAACGGCTGCGTCGCCGATCCAATTTTTGAATTGGTTGCCGGCCAGCTGCTGCATTTGTGGGCCGCCGCGCCCGATGAACTTCAGTTCGGAATCCAACTCGCGCAGGGAGCGCATCAACGCGGCGCCGTGATTGTCTGCGCTCACTTCGCCGGCGACGAAGTAAATGGTTTTCATGGAGAGCGCAGGCCGCGTGGGCGGCCAAACAGGAGCAAGTTCACGCTGCTTCTACGCACTCGACGCGATTTGCTTCGTTATTTTGACTGCCAGCTCCAGGGCCGCCGTCGCTTGAGAACCCGAAACGCGCGGCTGGCGTCCCGTGTTTGCGCATTCGATAAATGAAGTGAGCTGAAGCCTCAACGGTTCTTCGTGTTCGATCTCGACTCGGTCACGCCAAATTTGTCTTCCAACGCGCCGATAGATTTCGCCGCTTTGATTTTGATAATCGAGCGAGAGATACGCGTCTTCCTGGAAAACGCGGATCTTGCGCATCCGCTCGGGACTGATCCGGCTCGCGGTCACATTTGCCACGCAACCGTCTTCGAAATGCAATCGCACGTTGGCAATGTCTTCGCTCCGGCTAAGCACGGGCACGCCCACCGCATCAATACTCCACAAGGGCGAACGCACGAAATGCAAAATGACTTCCAGATCGTGGATCATTAAATCGAGAACGACACCGATGTCGGTACCACGTTCCGAGTAGGGTCTGAGCCGATGCGCTTCGATGAATCGCGGATGCGTCAGATTTTTTTCAAGAGCGTCCAGGACCGGGTTGAAACGCTCCACGTGGCCAACCTGCAAGATCACGCCGTTTTGCGCGGCCAAGTCTGAGAGCTCGGCGGCGTGCACTGTGTTGTCGGTGATCGGCTTCTCGACCAGCGCATGTTTGCCCTTGGCGAGCAGAGAGCGCGCGATTGTGTAATGCGTGTTGGTGGGTGTCGCCACCGAAGCCGCGTCAACCATTCCAACGAATTCATCGAGCGACTTGGCAGGCGTCGCGCCGAACTTGGTTGCAATGGTTCGATTCGTGATCGGATCGATATCATAGACAGCGGTAAACTCAGCGGACGGACTCTCCGCATACAGCCGCGCGTGATTGCTCCCGATGTGACCCACCCCAACAACACCAATGCGCAAATTTTTCATCCCTTAAGATCAGTCAACCCCGAAAGCTTTCTGGGTCAACGCCAGAAAGATTCGTTGTCAACTGGCATAGGTAAGGCCAGCGCGCCGCGCGGTACGTGTTTACCGTCAATGTGTGCCCTGCGCCCTCTCCCATTTGCTGAAGGGGAGAGGATTGAGGTGAGGGGTTCTCACACGCTCGCGACACAGGCAGCGAAACCCTCTCCCTTGGAAAGGGAGAGGCGAATCTGTCGCGCTAAACATTTACACTGCGGCCGATCGCCGAAAGCGTTCGCCGCAGCGCGGCGTCCCTATCTCCTACACGCAATTCGCGCGGAACCACTCGTACGTGCGAGCGATGCCGTCCCGAAGCGCGATCGCCGGTTTCCAGCCAAGCGCGTGAAGTTTCGTGACGTCCAAAAGCTTGCGCGGCGTGCCGTCAGGTTTGGTCGCGTCCCAGGCGAGTTCACCGTCGAAACCGACGACGTCGCAGATTAATTCCGCAAGTTCGCGGATCGAAATGTCCTCGCCGCAGCCGACATTGATGATCTCTGGTGAGTCATATTTCACCAGTAGCAAAAGGCACGCGGAGGCAAGGTCGTCCACGTGCAAAAATTCGCGCCGCGGTTTTCCAGTTCCCCACACCACCAGTTTGCGATCGTTTCGCGTTTTGGCTTCGTGCGCCTTGCGCAGCAGCGCGGCCAGCACGTGTGAAGTCTCCAGATCGAAATTGTCGTTGGGACCGTAAAGGTTCGTCGGCATCGCAGAGATAAAATTCGCCCCGTATTCGCGAGCGTAGGCCTGGCAAACCTTGATGCCGGCAATCTTCGCAATTGCATAAGCTTCGTTGGTCGGCTCCAACGGTCCGCTCAGCAACGCGCTTTCCGGGATTGGTTGGGGCGCGAACTTTGGATAAATGCAGGAGCTTCCAAGAAACAGCAGTTTGCGCACGCCGTTCTGGTAGGCCGCGCGAATGACGTTGTTCTGAATCCGCAAATTCTCGACGAGAAATTCAACGGGGTAATCGTTGTTCGCTTTGATCCCGCCAACTTTTGCGGCTGCGACAATGACGTTGGCCGGTCGTTCCTCGTCAAAAAATTTCGCAACCGCAGATTCATCCGTGAGATCAAGCTGCGCACGCTCGCGCGCCACGACGTTGGAAAACGCTTCCGTTTCAAACCGGCGTATCAGCGCGCTGCCAACCATCCCCCGATGTCCCGCGACAAAAATCTTATCCGTTTTATCCATGAACTGCATTAGCAAGTCCTTCTAGCATTTTCCGTTTTTACACATCGCGCAATCTTGCTCGCAATCGCGAGCATGTTGCGGATACGCGTTTCGCGCCAAAGGTGCGCATTCACTACCAGCCTGGAGCAGCGCCCCAGCATTAACGGCACCCAAAAACGCCAGCGCTGAAAGCGCGATTCCTTTCCGGCCCGAGTCCGACCCACTCGCACGACTGAATCGCACTTTCAGTGCTTGGCTAAACAACCTTTTGAATTCCTGGGGCGATGCCCCAGGCTGATATTAAGAAAGCGCCTATGGCGCTAACCGCTCGCCGAAGCTTCACAAAGCGAAATCGCCCCGCTCCTTTTCACTTAGAGAGTTGCTCAGAGCAGCTCTGGACGTAATGGTATTGTCGCGATGATTGCAAAGGCAACCGAAACATTTCAGTTCGATGCAATTGACGATGTGCTGAGCGACATCGCCAAAGGGCGGATGGTCATCGTGACCGACGACGCCGATCGCGAGAACGAAGGCGATCTGGTCATGGCAGCTGAAAAGGTCACGCCTGAAGCCGTCAATTTCATGGCGACGCACGGACGCGGCTTGGTTTGTGTGCCCATTTCGAACGAGCGCGCAGAGCAGCTGGGCTTGCAACGAATGGTGGTACAAAACCGCGAAAAACATCGCACCGATTTCACTGTTTCTGTGGACGCGGCGCGCGGCGTTACCACCGGCATCAGCGCATACGATCGCGCGACGACGATCCTGGCAATCGCCAATCCGAAATCGTCGCCGGAGGACCTCAACCAACCCGGGCACGTATTCCCGCTTCGCGCGAAGGACGGCGGCGTGTTGCGGCGCGCAGGTCACACGGAAGCGGCCATCGATCTGGCAAGAATGGCGGGCCTGCAACCGGCCGGTGTACTTTGCGAAATCTTGCACGACGACGGCACCATGGCGCGGTTGCCCGAACTAATGGAATTCCACAAGAAACACGGGCTGCGCATTTGCACGATCCAAAGTTTGATCGCCTACCGCCGCATTCGCGAGAAGCTGATGGAGCTGGAGCAAATCGTGAAAATGCCGACCGACTACGGCGATTTCGATTTGCACCTTTATCGCTCCAAGCTCGATGGGCAGCATCACCTCGCGCTTGTCAAAGGCACGATCGACAAAAACAAGCCGACACTGGTACGCGTGCACAGCCAATGCCTCACAGGCGACGTTTTCGCATCGCGCCGGTGCGACTGTGGAAACCAACTGCATGCCGCGCTCCGTCAAATTGCCGAAGAAGGCAACGGCGTTTTGGTTTACATGCGCCAGGAGGGTCGCGGCATTGGGCTGGCAGCAAAAATTCACGCCTACAAATTGCAGGAAGAAGGTCTCGATACTGTGGAAGCCAACGCCAAGCTCGGGTATCCTAGCGACCTGCGCGATTATGGACTCGGCGCGCAGATTCTTTTCGATCTCGGGGTGCGGCAGTTTCGGTTTCTGACAAATAACCCGAAGAAAGTTGTCGGCCTCGAGGGGTACGGTCTCGAAATGATCGAGCAAGTGCCGATCCGCACGGAGGCAAATCCGCATAATGCCAAATACCTCGAGACAAAGAGAACGAAGCTGGGCCATTTGCTGTAAGTGACGAACATCGAATGTCGAAGCTCGAAGGAATGACGATGTTCAAAACGATGTGCAATTCATCATTCGTCATTCGGGTTTCGTCATTATTTTGTCATTCGCCTGCCACGCCGAAGCTTGGCGAAAGCGGGTCATTTGTCATTCGTCATTTCTAGATGTCGAAGGCAGCGCCAAGTCGACTGCGAGGGGATAAGAGGAAACGCACGTTCTGCATTGTCGCGAGCCGGTTTAATCCGCAATACGTGGATGGTCTTGTCGATCACGTAATGCAAGAGCTGCGCACGCTTGCTCCCAAGGCGACGATCTCCATTCTGCGCGTGCCTGGCTCGTTTGAGATACCCGTGGTTGTGCGCGAGCTGGCAGCGCACGATAGCGCCGACGCAATCATCGCCTGCGGCGTGATTTTGCAGGGAGAAACCAATCACGCACAAAATCTGAGTCGCTCAGTTACCGACGCGCTTCAACGCATTGCAGTTGAACATGGCGTACCGGTCATCAACGTGGTGCTCAGTTTCGACACTGAAGATCAGGCGCGCGAACGTTGCCTGGGTAAAAAAATCAATCGCGGCACCGAAGCCGCGCGGGTGGCAGTCGAAATCGCGAGTGTGCTATCGGATTTTCGCAACAAACAAGGAGCGGCGGTTTCGCTTCCGCGCCGAAGCGGCTCCGGCGCGGAGGAGGGCAAACCGCCGAGAGATCATGGGTAAACGTCGCCGGGCGCGCGAAGCGGCAATCCAATATCATTTCTGGCGCGATCTCCAGCGCGGCGAAGGCCCGGAGAAGATCGACGATTTCTGGGAATTTTGCCCGGCCAAGTCGCGCGTGCGCGAGTTTGCGCAGCCGCTTATCGAAGGAATGGTGGCACATCTTCCGGAGATCGACGAACGCATCCGGCGCTACTGTGAGAATTACGAGTTCCGGCGTATTTCTGCGGTGGATCGCAATGTCCTCCGGCTCGCGATTTACGAGATGCTTCATCGCGATGATATTCCGCCAGTCGTCTCGATCAACGAAGCAATCGAGCTGGCAAAGACTTTTGGGGGCGCGGAATCGGGTCGTTTTGTAAACGGCATTCTCGATCGGGTTCGAAAAGATCTCACCCGACCGGCGCGCGAGGCGGTGAAAAAAGAATTGTAGGGCAACCGCTCCGGTTGCCGAGATTGGCAGGCGATGCGCCTGCCCTACAATACAAGATCGACATGAATTTTCTTCAAACCCTCGCCCAGCAATTCGCCGGCAAGCCCATCGATTGGGACGATCTGGAAGAAGCATTAATCCGGGCCGATCTCGGAGTGCCAATGACAATGCGAATCACCAAGACGCTCCAGGAGCGCGAGGCCTGGGCTTTGCTTGGAATTGGCGACGTGATCAAAGCGGTGCGCGCGGAGATCGCGCGCATTTTGCCGCCTCGTCCAACGCCAATCCATCGAGCGCACGCCAAGCCGACCGTGATCTTGATCGTCGGGGTGAACGGAACTGGCAAAACAACATCGACGGCGAAACTCGCGCATTATTTGCAGGTCGAGGCGATTGACCGCAATCGCCCGCCGCAGCTAATGCTGGCGGCAGCAGACACTTTTCGCGCTGCTGCGATCGAGCAGCTTGATGTTTGGGCTAAAAGGCTCGGCGTTGAAATGATCCGCGGCCAGTACGGCGCCGATCCGGCTGCGCTTTGTTACGACGCTTACCAATCTGCCTCGAAGAACAAAATCGACTTTTTGGTTTGCGACACGGCTGGCCGTCAACACACCAAAACGAACCTGATGGTCGAGCTGCAAAAGGTGAAACGCACTCTCGGGAAACTCGATTCGGATGCGCCGCATGAGACGTTACTCGTGGTCGATGCCACCACGGGCGGCAACGCACTGAATCAGACGCGCGAATTCCATAGCGCGCTGACGCTCACCGGCTTGATCGTCACGAAACTCGATGGAAGCGGCAAAGGCGGGATCGTCGTTGCGATTCAGGATGAACTTGGAATTCCAACGCGCTTTGTCGGCACCGGCGAGCAACTCGAAGATTTCGCGCCATTCGACGCGAGCAAATTT
>DATEZD010000254.1:0-11145 GCA_035255865.1 Candidatus Udaeobacter sp. | reverse complement strand
TGAGAAAGATGATTTCCTCGTCTTTGGCCGCGAGACGAAAGGCCTTCCGGATGATTTGCTGGCTGCCAACATTCATAACTGTATCACTATCCCAATGCACGGGACGCGAAGCCTGAATCTCGCCACGGCGGTTGCAATTGTGTTATTTGAGGCCGTGCGTCAACAGCACGAATGAGTCGCGGGCACGCCCCAAAGAGCCAGCGTTTTATGAGAGCGAAGGCATCCGAGAAAGGTCGCTCCAACGTTGAATAAATGTAGATCTCCAAAAGTCTAACAACGCCAAAGGGAAAAATCCTATGAGAATATTTGTTATTACAATTTGCAGTCTTGCGCTCGCGACTGGTGCGTACAGCGCACAACAAGAGGAAAACAAACAACAGAAGAAAAAGCAGCCGCAAACGGCACAGCACGCGCCTGCGGCTACAACGGCACATCCGACGGGGCATCCGACAGGACATCCGACGGGTGCTGGAGCGAACCCGAAGCATACTTCAATGGAAGCTTACCATGGGCAGCAGGGTACTTACCACGGCCAGCACGGCACTTACCACGCACAGCAGGGTATTAAGGGCCACCCGTCGGTAGAAGCTTACCATGGGGAGAAGGGTAAGAAGGGCCAGACCTCAGCAGAAGCTTCTTATCACGGTCAAAAGGGCAAGAAGATCCAAACTTCAGCAGGAGCTTATGAAGGACAACCAGGCAAGCCAGGGAAAGGTGGAAAAGTAGCGGGAGCGACCGCAGGAACAGGAAAGCCCTTTAAGCCGCAGCACTTCAACGTTGCCAAACAGCCGAACACCGCGAAAGCGCCGCCTGTGAAATTCCAGCAGGGCAGACACATTGAAGGCAGCGAGCACTGGCAGGGCCAACAATATGCCGTCTTTCGCAACTACCACTCAGAATGGCACGACCAGGGCTGGTGGCACAATCACTACCACAACAATATTACGTTCGTGTTCGGCGCGCCGTATTACTTTAACGCGGGTTACTGGTTCCCGGCCTGGGGCTACTCTCCCAATGCGTATTACGCTTGGGATGGGCCCATCTATGCTTATAATCACTTGCCACCCGACCAGGTAATCGCGAACGTGCAGGCTTCGTTGCAAGAGCAGGGGTATTATCACGGCGAAGTGGATGGTTTGATTGGGCCGCTGACGCGTGCTGCGATCGCAGATTACCAACGCGACCACGGACTCTACGAAACCGCATCGATAGATCAGCCGACGCTGGAATCATTGGGAATGACATAACGAGCATTTCGCGAGCGCTCTGTAGATCTGTAGGGGAAGCGATGAGCTTCCCCTGCAATTCATGATGATCTTGCGCGATGTCGATCTTAGCGGGAGATAGTTGCTCGTGCAGCCACCGCAATTAATCGCCCGCGATATTTACCAGTCATTTCGCATGGGGGCGCGCCGGATCGAAGTGTTGCGCGGTATCTCCATGGAGATCGCGCATAACGAAGCCGTGTTCCTTTCGGGTGCGTCCGGCGCCGGCAAAACGACGCTTCTCTACACGTTAGCGGGACTGGAGCGGCCTGAGTCGGGAAGCGTGGAATTCGAAGGTCGCCGATTATATTGTGGCAGCTCCTCCGCCGAAGCGCGTCTGCGGAATAGAAAAATGGGTTTTGTTTTCCAAGGTTATTTTCTCTTATCTGAACTTACTGCACTGGAAAACGTGTTGCTGCCCGGATTGATCGGCCGCCGGGCAACAAGGGACGAGGCTGCGGAGAGCCTCGCCGCAGTTGGCCTGGCTGAGCGTGTGCATCATTTGCCAGCAGAGCTTTCGGGCGGGGAACAGCAGCGCGTCGCCATCGCGCGAGCGTTGACGAACGATCCCGACATCATTTTTGCTGACGAACCAACCGGAAATCTCGATTCGAAAACAGGCGATGCCATTATGGATCTGCTGTTAGGCCTGGCGCGCGATCGGAAGAAAACGCTTCTCGTCGTCACACACGACGCGCGTCTGGCAACGCGCGGCGACCGGCAGTTACATATCAAGGATGGTGTATTGCAATAAGGGCATAATGTCATTCTGAGCGAAGCGAAGAATCTCGAATCAAATCAGGACCGACCCACCAGCGGAAATAGACAGAGGTGTTTCGCTTTGCTCAACATCACAGCGCCATATCAACGCTTTTATTTTTGCTGCTTGAATTACGTCAGTAAACGTCGAACGTTTTTTTGCGATTATGAAAACCACTGATGCAGCGGTATTAGACGAACCCAAAATTCATGAACCTAATGCGGATGCCGTAGTTGAACCGGCAATCGAAGGTCGCCCGCGGGCCACCACAGTGGGTATCAAGAACGCGAAGATTTATATCGATGGAAAATTTTACTCGGAAGCGGACGCAAAAGTTTCCGTCTTCGACCACGGCCTTCTATACGGCGACGGAATTTTCGAGGGCATCCGCTTTTACAACGGGCGCGTTTTCCGGCTTGGGGAACATCTCGATCGTCTGTGGGATTCGGCTCGCTCAATCTGCCTGGAAATTCCCATGACGAAGGAGGGTATGACGGAAGCGCTCCTCGAGACAATCCGGCAAAACAATGTTCGGGACGGTTACGTCCGCCTGTTGGTGACGCGTGGGATTGGCAATCTGGGCTTAAACCCGACGCAATGTAAATGCCCGAGCGTGATTATTATCGTTGCCGCGATCACGCTCTATCACGAGAACCTTTATCGTAAGGGATTAACGATCGTGACATGCGCAACGCGCCGCTGTAATCCCGGCGCGCTAAACCCGGCGGTCAAGTCCCTCAATTACTTGAACAATGTCATGGCGCGTATCGAGGCCGATCTGGCTGGAGCAGACGAAGCGCTCATGTTGAATGACACGGGCAACGTTGCCGAATGCACTGCGGACAACATTTTCGTTATCAAGCGCAGTCAAATCGTTACGCCCCCTGTGACTGCGGGCGCACTTCGCGGTATTACGCGCTCGGTCGCGTTCGAGATCGCCGCGGAACTCGGGTTCAAAACGTTAAAAGCCGACATTACGCGCCACGATGTTTATGCTGCCGACGAATGTTTTCTCACAGGCACCGCTGCGGAGATCGTTCCTGTGGTTAAAGCCGATGGACGCGTGATCGGTAACGGAAAACCCGGCCCTATCACCACGCGCATCATTGCGCGCTTCCGCGAAATGACACGCGAAACCGGCACACCGATCTTCGCTTAGCTTTGAGCAAAGCCACTTCTGACGCAGACGCTGGCAAAACATTCGAGGTTGAATGTTTCCAGAATATCAGGGTCTAATTAACAGAGATGTTGTGCGACGTTTGCAAATGTAATGATGCGACAGTCTTCCTGACGCAGATTCTGGAAGGCAAAATGCACAAGGTGAATCTGTGCGAAGCCTGCTCGAAAGAAAAAGGCGTACAGGACCCCACGAGCTTTGCGCTTGCCGATCTGCTGCTTGGCCTGGGTGCAACGGACGAGATTGAAAAGGGCGGACTTAGCCAAAAATGTCCGGTATGTGGTTTTAGCCAGGCTGATTTTAAAAAAACTGGACGCCTCGGATGCAGCGAATGCTACGTCACATTTGCAGAGGGTCTGGGTTCGCTTTTGAAAGCAATGCATAAAGGCACCAAACATGTGGGGAAACTGCCGGAACGCGCGCAGCGCTCCATTGCGCTCAGTCACCGAATGCGCGCGCTGACCGAAAATCTACAAAAAGCCGTAGCCGATGAGAACTACGAGACGGCGGCCTCGTTGCGCGATCAAATCAAAGAGCTTGAGAGCGATCTCTCAGCTTCGCCATGAAGTTTGCGAACATGCTTTCCACTGCGGGCGAGTGGCTGCGCGGTGAAGGGCCGCATCACGAAATTGTAATCAGCAGCCGGGTGCGGCTCGCGCGCAATCTGCGCCACCGTTCTTTTCCGGGCTGGGCCAAGAAAGCGGACCGCAGTTCAATTCTCGAACTAATCAGGTCGCACGTGGAAGCGCTTCCGGAAATGCAGGAATCGTTCTCCGAAAGCTTGCAGGACCTTTCGGCGTTGGACAGGCAGGTGCTGGTGGAACGCCACCTGATTAGTCGCGAGCATGCGGCCAAGGGCGCGGGCAGTGCGGTGGTGGTGAATCGGCGGCAAACTCTTAGCATTATGATCAACGAAGAAGATCATCTGCGAATGCAATCGATTCGTTCGGGGCTCCAGTTGAAACAGGCATTCAAGCTGGTTGATAAGGTCGACAGCGCACTTGAAAGCAAACTGGACTTCGCTTTCGATCCGCGGCTGGGATACCTGACTGCGTGCCCCACGAACGTCGGCACTGGTATGCGTGCCTCCGCGATGCTCCACTTGCCGGGGCTTGTCCTGAGCGAGCTGATCAATCAAGTCATTCAAGCAGTGAGCAAAATCGGTCTCGCGGTGCGCGGTCTTTACGGTGAAGGGACCGAAGCGATGGGCAACCTTTTCCAAATTTCAAATCAGACCACGCTCGGCGAGAAGGAGGAAGAAATCATCAATCGGCTGAGCAAGGTGATCGAAACAATCATCGAAAAGGAACACGATGCGCGGCAAATTTTGCTCCAGAAAAAACCGAACACACTTTGCGACCAGATTGGCCGCGCTTATGGCATTTTGACCTACGCGCACGCCATGGCGTCGAAGGAAGCGCTCAATTTGCTCTCGATCATTAAACTCGGCATGGACTTGGGCGCGTTTCCAGAAAACCAGCGCCTGCAGGTCGATGAATTGTTTATCGATACGCAGCCTGCGCATTTGCAAAAAAGCTCGCAACAAAAACTGAATGCGGAAGAACGCGATCACTTGCGCGCTCAAATTATCCGCGAGCGTTTGAAACTCTTTCCCAAACCTGATATTAGTAAGATGATAAGAGAGTCGGGCAACAGCTCGACAAACGCACCATCAAAAAATGAATAATTTCACCCCGCGCGCTCAACAGGTCTTGGCGCTTGCTCGCAAAGAAGCGGACCGATTTAATCACAATTACGTCGGCACCGAGCATCTGCTTTTGGGACTCATCAAACTGGGCCAGGGAGTGGCGGTGAACGTCTTGCAGAAGATGGGTCTCGATCTTGAGACGGTGCGCATGGAGGTGGAGAAACAGGTCGGCTCGGGACCGGAGACGAAGATCGTCGGCAACGTTCCCTACACGCCGCGCGTAAAGAAAGTGCTGGCGCTTGCGGGCAAGGAAGCCAAGGCGCTCAACCATTCTTACGTCGGCACGGAACACATTTTACTTGGGCTTCTGCGTGAAGGCGAGGGCGTGGCAGCCAGAGTGCTGAAGAGTCTTGAACTCGACATCGAACGCACGCGCAACGAGATTCTTAAAGAGCTTGATCCAAACTTCACGCCATCCGAATCGGAGCAGGAAGGCGGCGAGCCAGCTAAGAAAGACGTCAAAACACCGGCACTCCGCGCATTTGGCCGTGATCTGACCGAGTTGGCAAGGAAAGGCGAGCTCGATCCCGTAATTGGCAGGCACAATGAAATCGAGCGGGTGATACAAGTGCTTTGCCGGAGGACAAAGAACAATCCGGTACTCATTGGCGAAGCAGGCGTGGGTAAGACTGCCATCGCTGAAGGACTGGCGCAGGAGATTGCAAACGGCAACGTGCCTGAACTTTTGCACGACCGGCGGGTGATCACGCTCGATCTGGCGTTGATGGTAGCTGGGACAAAATACCGTGGTCAGTTCGAAGAGCGCATTAAAGCGGTGATGGACGAAATTCGCCGTTCCAAAAACGTGATTCTTTTCATCGACGAGCTGCACACCATCGTCGGAGCAGGATCGGCTGAAGGCGCGATGGACGCATCGAACATTATCAAGCCTGCGCTGAGTCGTGGCGAATTGCAATGTGTTGGCGCGACCACGATGAACGAATACCGTAAGTACATCGAGAAAGACGCAGCGCTGGAGCGCCGTTTCCAAACGATAAAGGTGGATGCGCCGACGGTGGATGAAGCCATCCAAATCTTGAAAGGTCTTCGACCCAAGTACGAGGCGCACCACAAAGCCAGACTCACCGATGATGCGCTGGAGACTGCCGTCAGATTTTCCGATCGCTATATTACGGGACGGTTTCTTCCCGATAAAGCGATCGATGTCATGGATGAAGCCGGCGCCCGCGCCCGCATCAACGCCATGACGCGGCCGCCGGACGTGAAGGATATCGAAAAGGAAATCGAAGAAATCCGAGTGGAAAAGGAAGGCGCAATCAAGGCGCAGGATTTTGAAAAAGCCGCAGCGCTTCGCGACAAGGAGAAGCAAACCAAAGAAAAACTCGATGCCATTCTCAATAAGTGGCGCGAGGAGAGAGAAGAAAGAGAAGTCGTGGTGACGGCCGACGACATGATGCACATCATCTCGAAAGTCACCGGCGTTCCGCTCCAGCGAATGGAGCAGGAGGAAACGCAAAAGCTCCTGATGATGGAAGCCGACATGAAGCAGCGTGTCATCGGCCAGGACGAAGCGGTTACCGCCATCAGCAAGGCGTTACGCCGGTCGCGCGCGGATTTGAAAGACCCCCGGCGACCGATTGGTTCGTTTGTCTTTCTCGGTCCGACCGGAGTAGGCAAAACCTTTCTGGCGCGCACTCTGGCAGAGTTCATGTTCGGTGACGCCGACGCGTTGATTCAGATCGACATGTCGGAGTACATGGAGAAATTCACCGCGTCGCGGTTGATCGGTTCGCCGCCGGGGTACGTCGGATACGAAGAGGGCGGCCAACTTTCCGAGGCTGTGCGGCGCCGGCCATACTCGGTCGTACTGTTTGACGAGATCGAAAAAGCGCATCCCGACGTGATGCATTTGCTCTTGCAGATTCTCGAGGACGGCAAGATCACCGACTCGTTAGGGCGGAAAATCGATTTTCGGAACACGATTATCATCATGACTTCCAACGTCGGCGCCGATTTGCTTAAGAAACAAAGTGTGATGGGCTTTGGCGCGCCGATGGAGGGGCACGATTACGAATCGATGCGTGACAAAATTCTCGACGAAACCAAGCGCGTCTTTAAGCCTGAGTTCCTCAATCGGCTGGATGAGATCATCGTGTTTCATTCGCTCGGCAAACCGGATTTGCTGCGCATTGTCGATCTGGAAGCCGACAAAGTGCTCACCCGCATCAAAGCCAAAGACGTCCACATCGAGCTGCAGCCAAGCGCTAAGGAACTCCTGATCGAGAAAGGATACGATCCTCAGTATGGAGCGCGACCAATGCGCCGCGCAGTGGAGCGTTTTCTCGAAGATCCGCTCGCGGAAGAGTTGCTTCGCGGCAACGTCAAACCCGGCGACAAAGTCGAAGTTGTGGCCGTCGATGGGAAGCTGTCATTCCGGGTTCCCGAATCGCAACCACAGAGCAGCGCACCTGCGCCAGCGAAGTGAGGTGCCTTGCAAAGTCACGCCCGCGGATGAGCATCCGCGTAGGCTTTCTTTAGACGCTCGACTGTGACGTGCGTGTAGATTTGCGTAGTCGAAAGGCTGGCGTGACCGAGCAATGCCTGGACGCTGCGCAGATCGGCGCCGCGATCGAGCATGTGCGTTGCGAAACTGTGCCGCAACTTGTGCGGGCTGATCGAAATCGGAATTGATGTGTGCCGCACATAACGTTTTAACACCAGCCAGATCGAGCGCACCGACATTCGTTTACGTGCCTTGTTGATGAACAGGGGACCTGCATGCACGTTGGCTGCGGCGCGATAACGCTGGATTGCTTCCAGCGCGGGAAAGCCCACCGGGCAGACGCGTTCTTTGCGGCCTTTGCCGAATACGCGCGCCGATTCAGTGTAAGGATCGAGATCGGCCACATCGAGCGCTGCCAGTTCGCTCAATCGCAAACCGCTGCTGTAAAACAATTCCATGATCGCGACGTCGCGCAGTGGCATCCAACCCGGCGCCGCGCGGTTCTTGTTAACTTTCAGCGGCGCTGCGATCAGCTCCTCGATTTGAGAGCGCGTGAGCACCAGCGGCAGTTTCTTTTCGAGCTTTGGCAATTGCACTTCGCGCACCGGATTATGTCGCAACCTTTTCCGAGCTGCGAGAAACTGATAAAAAGTGCGCAACGCGGAGAATTGCAGCCGCACGTACGACCGCGCTTGCCCACGCTTCATAAGCGCAAAGAGATAATCGCGAAAATCGTCGGCTGTGCATTTTTTCCACGAGGTTGTGTTGTCCGCGCGGAAGCCGGTCAGCGCCTGTCGATACGCCTTGAGCGTACGCGTCGAGGCATTTCGCTCGTTTGCAAGGTAACGCAGGAATTCCTCTACGAGCGGATCTCGCCTTTCGGAAGGGGCTGCGAGCTTTGTCATGTCGAGCGGAGTCGAGACATCTCTAAGTTTTTAGGTAACGCGCGACAAGCAGACAGCCAGAGATTCCTAGACTTCGCTCGGAATGACAACAGCAAATGTTATTCTGGTTTCTCGACTGTATAACGTAGTTCTGTCGGGGTCGGTCTCCCTTGCATCTGACTTCTGAAGATCGGCCCCGGATTGCTCGAAATTAATTCGTAGCCCTTCAAAATGAACTCGGGATAAAATCCATTGCTCGCTGGTTCGTAAACGGTCTGGCCGCTGAAGGAGCCGTAGAGTTTGTATTCGTAATTGTTGTCGCTGCCGAATTCGAGGCGTTCGCGATCGGGCGCCAGTTTGTCTTTTTCATTTAACATCACTAACTGCGCACTGCTCCACGGTTGGCCCGGCCGCCGAACATAGCCCCAGAATTTGAAGTCGGGTTTATAATAACGCCGGCCGATGAAATAATCTCCAGCCGGTTCGGAGGCGATATGCTGCGCCATCTCGATCCTGGCCTGATGGATCCCCTGTGGCGTGGTCTCGCAGCTACCGAGACATATCGCGCCAAGAAGAAGATTCAGAAAGTAAACGGCCCGCCTCATTCCTTGGATCGACAGATCTTTTATCGCGGCTTTGCCTGTTGTGCAAACGGCTAGCGCTCTGTGCCTACAGCCCTACCTTCCACATCGCAGTGTCCACTGAAAGATTTGACGACGCGCGAATTGCAGATCACAGATCAGCGCAAATCATGGTCCGATTCTTCAACGCGCTGGGCGCACCACTGCTCTCGTTTCTCCAGTACTTAGGCGAGATTGTCCTTCTCACGGCTGACACCTTTCGTTCCATCTTCACGCACAAGCTCCGCTGGAAATTATTTCTCAATCAAGTTGTTGAGATTGGATTGCTTTCACAGCTCGTCGTCATAATCACCGGCGCATTCACCGGCGCGGTGTTCTCGGCACAAACATTTTTCCAATTTAACAAACTGGGAATGGGCTCCGCCGTGGGCGCGGTAGTTTCGGTGTCGCTCTGCCGAGAACTGGCTCCTGTTCTGACGGCACTAATGGTCGCGGGACGCGTCGGGGCGGCGATGTCGGCTGAGATCGGCACAATGAAAGTGACGGAGCAAATCGATGCACTTCGCGCGCTGGCAGTTTATCCCGTTGATTACCTGGTCGTGCCGCGCGCTCTTGCCATGATGGTATCGATGCCGCTGCTGGTGGCGGAGTGCATCGCCGTCGGTATCGCCGCCGGCTATCTCGTAGCGATTTTCATGCTCGACATCAATGGCACTTACTACATGGCGAACATGGTGCGGTGGACGCGGAGTCGTGACATTATCATGGGTCTGTCAAAAGCATTCTGTTTCGGAATACTCATCGTGTTCATCAGTTGCCACAAAGGCTTGACCACACGCGAAGGCGCGGTGGGCGTCGGCCGCGCCACAACTGAAGCTGTCGTGAACGCGTCGCTGGCGGTTCTGATTTGCAATTTTTTCCTTACCATGATGTTCAACATCATCTACCCGGCAGGCTATCAATAAATGCAGCGCGCTTAACATTATGATTCTTCTCACAACGCGAAAAGCGAAAACATCTCTGGTCTCTTTCCATTCGCGGTTGTGCTCAACTGTTATAGAAAATCCGATAAACAATTGAAAGACCTTTGACGCCTATTCGGCGTATCTGTTACGGTGGGCGGCTCAAATTCGCCACATTCCATGCAGAAAAGGCCCACCCCTCGATCCGGTTTCTTTAGTCCGCGTGCATTGATCACTCTTCTTCTTTGCGGAGCCGCATGTTCGATTACCACCGGCACGTTGCTGCCCTTCTTCCGTTCCGAAGTGCCGGCGAAGGTTTCCGAAAGAACACTGACGTTCGCGGAACGCGTAGCCTATCAGCGAGCAATTGAAGAAGTCTATTGGCGGCATCGCATCTGGCCCAAGGAGAGGCCTGATCCCAAGCCGCCGCTCGATGCGGTGATGTCTCAGGCGCAGCTCGAAAAGAAAGTTGCAGACTACCTGCGCGAGTCACAAGCGCTGCAGGATCACTGGGAACGGGCGACCACCGCTGAGCAGGTACAAGTAGAGATGGATCGAATGGCGAAGAACACGAAGCAGCCCGAGGTGTTGCGCGAACTTTTTGAAGCGTTAGGAAATGATCCCTTTGTCATCGCCGAATGCCTGGCCAGGCTGGTCTTGGCAGACCGTTTGACCGGCGATTTGTCGGCGCAAAACGAAACAGGGCGGCTTGAATATGGGCGAAGCAAAGGGCTGCGCAGCATCTCGATGCCAATGATGTCAGGCAACGCGGCCTATACGCTTCCACAAATTTCCGGAGGTTCGTGCACGGACGACACGTGGACAGCCACCAGCATGACCAACGCGCCCAGCGCCCGGGCGGGCCATACGGCAGTGTGGACGGGGAGTGAAATGATCGTCTGGGGTGGGGGTGCCAGCGGCCCCGCCTATCTGAACACCGGCGGGAGGTACAATGCTAGCACCGACAGTTGGACAGCCACCAGCACCACCAACGCGCCCGTCGCCCGATCAGGCCACATGGCAGTGTGGACCGGCAGTGAAATGATCGTCTGGGGAGGATATAATGGCAGCTTTCTGAACACCGGCGGAAGATACAATCCTGGCACCGACAGTTGGATGGCCACCAGCACAACCAACGCGCCCGTTGCCCGACAGGATTGTACGGCAGTCTGGAGCGGCAGTGAGATGATCGTCTGGGGAGGGTTGGCCGGGACCTATTTGAACACGGGCGGAAGATACAATCCAACCATGGATAGTTGGACTGCGACCAGCATCATCAACGCGCCCCAAGGCCGATATGAGCATACGGCGATCTGGACCGGTAGTGAGATGATCGTCTGGGGC
>DATEZD010000253.1:0-12307 GCA_035255865.1 Candidatus Udaeobacter sp. | reverse complement strand
GGATCGCTCGCGCGCAGGAGTTGATGAGCGTGATGGTGATTCATGATGCGAAATCTAGTAGAATGACGAAGCACAAATGTCGAATGAACGGAACATAGGGCTGTGCCCTGTGCGCCCAGCGGAGATGTTCTCCGCTGCCTTTTGATGGGTCAGCGGATTGCAAACCCGCTGGGCGCACAGACTGAAAGTGACTCTGTTGAAAAGCAGGCGGGCTGGGTGGACGCGACGCCCTCGTCGCGTTCTTATACAGGAAAGCGGCGGGGGCGCCGCTCCTACTTTACTGCGTCAGCTTTTCAACAGAGCCACTGAAAGTCTATGTTCCCCCCGCCTTCGTCATTCGTCATTCGTGCTTCGTCACTTGAGACTGGTCATTGCTTCTAATGCTCTTGCTCGACTAACGGTTTTCGATTTCATGACGATATGGATACCCAACTCACTTGGTACGGCCAGTCGGCTTTCAAGATCGTTACGCCGAGCGGCAAAGTTTTGCTCGTCGATCCGTGGTTGACGAATCCTGTGTTCGCAACAGCGAAAGACGAACTCGCCGCGCTTAAACATGTTGATCTAATCCTGGTTACGCACGGCCATTCCGATCACGTCGGAGACGCGGTGGAAATCGCGAAACGCACACGGGCGAAACTCGTAGCGACGTTCGATTTAGCTGATGCACTAGTGAAACATCTCGGGTATCCGGCGGACCTGGCGCAAGCGGATACGATTGGTCATTTTGGCGGCGAACTGACGCTGCTCGATGGAGACGTTAAGGTCCTCTTCGTTCGAGCCCATCACGGCTCTGGCGTGTCGGCTGATGATCAATCCGGGGCGAGACACGGCGGGGCGCCAGGAGGTTTCGTAATCACGATCCGCGGCGGCCCAACGATTTATCACACGGGCGACACAGATCTGTTTTCAGACATGGCGTTGGTATCTCGTTTTCACAAAATCGACATCATGCTCGTTTGCATCGGCGACCATTTTACGATGGGACCCGCTCGTGCAGCGGAAGCGATCAAGCTGGTTGGGCCACGCGAGGTGGTTCCCATGCACTACGGAACGTTTCCACTGCTCACCGGCACGCCTGAAGCTTTCGAAGGCGAACTGAAAAAGCGCAAATCGAAGGCCAAACTGCGCGTCATGAAGATCGGAAAGACAATTACTCTCTCGAACTGATGAATTCCCCCCGGAGATGACTTGGCTCCTTTGAATAGTTCATACGACCGTGATAGGCGACGAGGTCGATTAAAAGGGACGATGCCAACTCGGGAAGATGGGATAAGTCTGGCAGAGGCAGTCGTTCCTAAGGCGCTGGCCAACGCCGCGGCGAGATTTGTCGATTCGCTAAAAATCAATTCGGTCTCCGAGAAGGTTCGTCGTGGCCGGCGCGTCGTAATCAAGCAGCGCAACGGATACGGGGAACAATTGGCTGATCTGGCGAATTTGTATTTTCGCATGGCCGGCATACCGATTCGTTTCTGGGCGAATGCCGAGGATTGGCGACGGTGGGAAGTGGACTGTTTCAAAATGCTCAATGGCGACCGGTTTCGTGCCTGGGCGTGCGGTGACAAAACGGTGTGCGCCGACAAGCTACCGGGAAAAAGCCTGTGGGAGTATTTGGAACAGAGGAGGCTCTCGCGCGAAATGGTCGAAGCGGCTGGCCACGAATTCCGGCGCGCTCATCAGCTCCGGAGCGATGTGTTTCGCGGGCCGTGGTCACACGGCGACGCCGGAGCGAACAATGTGATCTATGACGAGATAACCGGCCGGGCTCGGTTAATCGACTTTGAAATTGTGCACGACAAATCGTTGCCTGCGAAATCGCGACAGGCGGACGATTTGTTGGTTTTCCTGCTGGACTTGATCGCAGTAGCACCCAACCCGCAATGGCTCACTCTGTCGTTGTCCTTTCTCAATGCTTATGGAAATACCGCGGTGATTTGCGAATTGGAAGATGAACTCGCTCTTCCAAACGGCATGGCGTGGATCTGGTGGGGCGTGCGGACAAGTTTCGCAAACCCGACCAAAGTGAAACGGCGTCTCGAAAAGATCCGAGACGTAATCGCTAATCTGGAATTCTACCGAGCGTTTGTAGCCGGGCGCGCGCGCAAGAGGCGGCGGGCTTCAATCAGTTGCCAGGTAATCAGGCCGGGAATGCCGAGCCCGAGTTCGCGTACTCTCGCGATCAAGGAGAGAGCCAAAGCGGTCGCTCCGTCTATTCCAAGAAGACCGCCGATCAGAACGTAGCCGCCTTCCTGCACGCCCAGCCCGCTGGGAACCGCAAACGCGACGCTGCGAACTGTCAATACCGTGCTTTGCAGAATCACGGCGTTCAGGATTGTCGCGTGCAGATTCAGCGCGTGAAGTGCAATCCAAATTTCTCCTGAATTCAAAATCAGGGAAAGCATTGTCCACGCACAGCATCCGATCACTGCGCCGCGCCTGGCGTAGAGTGTCCGAACTGTCGCATCCAGATTCTCGCCGCTTTGCACGAGCGATTCCCATTCGGGTGAATTCGCCATTTTCGCGATCATTTTGGCGAGAAAGCGAAACATTCCGAGGCGTTGGGCAAAATAAAATCCGCCGACGGCCCCTACGCCGACTAGAGTCCCAATCACCGTTGGGCGGACAAAACTTCTTTGCCCGGTTGCCAGCACCAGGAGCGCGACGCCGAGCAATGTGAAGGCGGCTTGCGTGAACACGCCGAGTGTTAGATCGACAAGCACGGTACCGGCTGCCACTGGCATGCGCACACCGTGAATCGCCGCCAGGCGCGCGCGGACAATGTCGCCTCCGACAGCAGCGGAAGGCACCAGCGTGCTTACTGATTCGCCGATCCAACGCATCCAAAGCAGTTGCCGCAGAGGCAGGCGATCGGATTTCGGAAACAGAACCCACCACGCAGTCGCATCAAGAAAAACCGGCACGGCGAAGTGATAAATCACTACTGCGGCAATGGCCCACCCTGCAGAAGCGAAAGCTGCACCGACCTGCGATGCGCCCTGCCGAATAAGCAGGAATGTAAACAGAGCGGCCCCGATGAGGCCGAGTAACCATATCGTGATATGGATTTTTCCCGGCGCTTTCATGGCATTTGAGAGCAATTCGGGCGCAAGTAGCGAAATGCGCCCATTTTGAGCCGAAAAGCAACTCTGCTAGGGCGCGACCTGGAGCGGGCGTGCCGCCTGGAGACTTAGGCTTCGAGACTCGGACCGGGATGGGTCTCTGCTGCGATCGGCGCAAGGAGTGCTTCGCCAGGATTACCGAGCGGGATAATTATCTCCGGTCGCAAATTGCGTCGCCGTATCGGCTTGTGAAGAACCATGCACAACATCAGCCAAATAATCCCAAAAACGATCGCCGCGAGCACATCAGTCAGAAAATGCGCGCCCAGGGCGATTCGGCTGAATCCGACCAAGAGGACTAACAACATCGCACTGAAAATAGAGAGCAGCCGCCAGTGGCGCGTTTTGAGCGCTGGCAGGACAAAAAGGAGCAGTTGCCCATAAAGCAGAGTCGCTCCGATGGTGTGGCCGCTGGCAAAGCTGTAACCAGACCAATCAACGAACGGGCCGTCAACAAACGGGCGATGCCGGTGGACAATCAGCTTCAACCACTCGTTCAGCAGCATGCCGCCGGGAACAGCAACGATCAGAGTCACGAGAGAGGGCCACCATTTTTTCCACACAAAATACAGCGACACGAAAAATAAAACGACTCCGATCCACTCGCCTGAACCGA
The DNA here is from genome assembly GCA_035255865.1 of Candidatus Udaeobacter sp. Classification (GTDB taxonomy): domain Bacteria; phylum Verrucomicrobiota; class Verrucomicrobiia; order Chthoniobacterales; family UBA10450; genus Udaeobacter. The sequence continues at coordinate 8,572 of DATEZD010000253.1, read as the reverse complement.
ACTCGGTGAACGCGCGCAGCACGCTGACAAATGTCCGCGTCAGATGCGCGTGGAACCATCCCGCGACCTCGTGATCGGGTCCGGCAAGCGGATTTGCGATGGCGAGGGCCACGCAATTTTGAGGGAGAATCATGGAATTTGTCACAAAAAAGGCCAGTAAAGATAGCGCCCACTAAACACCCGTCAAACGGGAAATGTTTCCAATTCACCACCCTGGTTGAGGCCGAACTGGGAAATGACCAGAAGCGCACACCTCCATAAGGCATAAGAAGGTTAGTCAAAACTGTTCGCGCCAACAGCCGGGCGTGGCTTGGTCACAGCGCTGCAGCCAGCGAAACCCTCGCGATTTTCTCGAATTTTCGGCTTGTCAGAATATTTTCGAACCGATACATCGGGGCTAGCTGGCTCATGCGATATGTATCCGAGTCGCCTTAACCCATGAAAACGATCCAAGGATTGTTCATCTTTCTGTTCCTTGCTGCGGTAACTTCAGCTTTCGCCGGGCCGCCGACAATAGAGGCCTTACCTTCGCCCACGCCAGCGGACGAAAATCACCGCGACCTTTTCGATTATGAGATGGACTACACGTTCAGCAGTCATTTCTACGACGTCAACGGCGACTTCGGCCATGGCGATTCGCTATACAACGACTTTAGCTACGCTCATCGTTTCCTCATCACCGGAAAGTGGTATTTCCGGGCAGGCGTCGAATATGAGCGGTTCGATTTCGGCGGCACCGACAATGGTTTACCTGACCATCTCCAGACTGTGCACGCTATATTGGCGGTTGAGTATGTCGTGCACGATCACGCTGGCGCGGGTATCGAGATCGAACCCGGGCCCTACTTCCAAAGTGATATCAAGGGCAATACAATCGACATTCCCTGGAAAGCGTGGGTCACCTTTCCGCTTAAGAAAGACAAAATCTTCGCCGTAATCGGCGTCGGTGGCGCGATCAATTCGAGTCCGGTAGTCGCCCCCGGCGGCGGTATCATCTGGCTCTTCAACGACCATTTGCGTCTGGAAGGCGTCTTCCCGAAACCTGCCCTGGTTTATAACCCCAGCGATGATTGGGAATTTCGCATTTTCGGAAATTTGTTTTACGAAAGTTTCCGCACCGAAGACGTCATAACTCCCGAGAGGAAGCTGCAAGTGCACAACGCCTGGGTTCAGTACAGCGAGGATCGTGCTGGCGTGCAGGCGACCTATTCTGGCCTCAAGCCGTTTGACATCTCGCTCGGAGGCGGCTGCACGGTCGAGCGCGACTTCGATTTCTTTCGCGCTGAAGCGAGCGCCAAGACGAGGCCTGCGCCTTTCGTCAAGTTCGAGGTCAAAGCGAAATTCTAGGGGAACATTTCGCCGAGCTTTCTCGCAACTCCCTGGTCGCCGCGAATCTTGAGTCGCCCGGTCATGTACGCCCATGTGCCGCCTAGCTGCCCATTGGACACGGCGACCCAATCCTTGTCTTTCGCCACGAACGTCACATTCGGATGATCGATTTTGCCTTTGCCCATCTTGTAGGCGCCATCGTTCACATCGATCCACCATTGACCGCCGTTGGGCCCGCTCAGGTCCCATTGATAACGGGCGTGCACGCCTTTCGCCTTCGCCGCCTGGAAACTGCCGCGCATTGAGTCGAACACCTCCTGCGGCGTCGACTCCAAGTGTTCGGCCAGGGCGGCCGTTGCTGCGCCTATGCAAATCGCCACAGCGATCATCTTGATCGGCAAGACTAGACACCGCTGTGCTGTAAAACGCTCGGGCATTTCGTCATTCCTTCGCCATTTGTTATTCGTGCTTCGTCATTCTCTCGGCCTCATTGCTCAATTCGTTTCAATAGAAAAGCCGCGCCGAGAAACGTGATGAACGCGCCCGCCAGTAGAATGACCAGATCACCCACATAGAAGTGCGGGGCGGCGTGATACATGTTCACCAGCCGAAAGGCGCGACAAAAATGTGTAAGCGGGAAAAGCTCGGAAATGTAACGCACGGCTTTTGGCAATTGCTCCAGCGGTGCGAACGCGCCTGAAAGCACGAACACCGGCAGCAGAAAAAAAACCGAAAACTGAATGGCCTGTGTTTGCGTGTGCGAGAACGCCGAGATCAGCAGCCCGAGCCCGAGCGAGCAAAGCAGGAAGAGGATACAAATCACGGCCAGCGCGGGCAGTTGATAGAACGCAACACCAAAATGCAATCTGCTCACGAGCATGATCACCACGACCAAAAAAGCAGATACAACCAGATACGGTAACATTTTCCCGATCACAATTTCGCGGCGCCGGAGCGAAGTCACCATCAACTGATAAAGCGTGCCGGATTCTCGTTCGCGCGCGATCGTGCACGCCATCAGCGTCACCGTGAGTAGTTGCAAAATCAGGCCGATAATGCCTGGGACAACGAAATCGATGACGCGCGCTTTCGGGTTGTACAGCACCTTGCGATCGACCGCCCACATTTCCATCATCGAGACGAAGCGTTTGCGGATTTGCACCGGAAGCTGTTTGCCCAGCTCAAACACTTCTTCCGGCAACGTCTCGATCATCCGGTCGCGTTGTTTCAACTGAAAGTCGCCCAGGCTCTGTCGAACGCTGCCTTCTACGGCGTCGGCGGTATTGATGTCGCCGCCGTCGAGATAAAGCAGCAACGGTTTCGGATCGCCGTTTTCCAGGCTCTCGTCCCAGCCTTTGGGAATCACCAGCGCTGCGCGCACGCCGTGTGCGAGCAAATCCGATTCGTTCTTCGTGTCAGGTGACCCGCGACGCCAGTGGAATGTCTTGTTCTTTGAAATGATGTCGATGAACTCCTGTGCGCGCGGCGTGTTGTCCCGGTCAATCATCACGCTGGGCACGCCCGTTAATTCGCCCGTTTCAAAGGCGTGACCGAAGAGAAGCGTGAACAGCGGCGGCAAAGTCAGCACCAGCAGCAGCACCCGCCGGTCGCGATAGATGTGCAGAAATTCTTTGTAAGCGACGCTGGCCGTCGCCTCGAGTGACAGCCATTTCATCAGGTGGATGGTTTCAGCATGCCGTGGTAGCCCTGTGAATACGCGGTGAAAACATCTTCCATGTCCGGTTCCACCCAGCGTTCGCCTAATAACCGAATATCACCAAACGGCCAGTTTTCGCGCCATCGGGCGATGAGCTTCTCGGGTTCAGATGCATAAAGACGCAGGCTCCCGCTGCGCAACGAGACGCCGAACAACTCGGGAAGCTCGCGGAGACGCACCAGCGCAGCCATCAGCGGCTCCACATCGATCTCGAGCAAGCGTGTGCGAAAACTCGATTTCAAGGCGCGCGGAGGCGCTTTTGCCAGCAACCGTCCGTCTTCGATAAAACCGACTTCGGTGCAACGCTCCACTTCGTCCATGTAATGCGTGGTGACAAAAATCGTTTTTCCTTCGTTGCTTAGATCATAAAGCAAATTCCAGATCTGCTGGCGATGAACCGGGTCGAGGCCCACAGTCGGCTCATCAAAAAAAAGTAGCGACGGGTTGTGCACCAGTGCGCAACCGATCGCCAGCAATTGCCGCATTCCACCAGATAAACTTTGGGCTGCGGTGGTCCGCTTCTCCTGTAAATCAGTGACGCGAAGCAGGCGCTCGATTCGTTCATCCAGTTCGCCGCCGGGCACGCCATAGGCACCGCCGAAAAAGCGAAAATTTTCCAACACGGTGAGGTCGCGGTAGAGACTGAAGCGCTGCGGAACATAACCAAATTTTGTCCGCACCCGCTGCCGGTCTTTCCAGGCATCCGCGCCTCCGATCATCGAACGACCGCTGGTGGGATGGGTCAGGCCGCACAACATTCGCATGGTGGTCGTTTTGCCGGCGCCGTTTGGGCCGAGAAAGCCAAAGATCGTGCCTGTCTCGATTTGAAGAGAAAGATCCTGCACGGCATGAACATCCCCGAAACTCTTGCTCAGGCGGTCGAGCACGATCACTGGTTCGCTCATCGTGAAACCTTATTGCGATGATCCCGAAAATTTGCAACCATCTGACGTTGAGCGTCACCCCTTATTGCTCATGAAACCTAAAATGTTGAGTCTCCCGCAGCCCTTCTCTGCAAAGGCGTGCGGCCTCTTGTTGTTAGTGTCGCTCTTGCGCTTGGGGCTGAGCATCGCACGCGCGGATGCCGTTTCCGAACTGGCTTCGTTTTCTATCTTTGACAAGGTCGATCTGGCCCAACTGGCAAAGAGCGACGTGAAAACTGCGCATGGGCCGCCCATGAGGAATCCGCGATTTCTCGCTGCGCAGAGCTGCTACGTCGCGCCGGGCTCGCCTGGCCAGCAAACGGAGGCGCTGCGCCGATGGGACGCCACGAGACATCGCGAACTGAAGGTGTTCCTGCATACTGACCTGCCGTCGAACCCGACACCTGCTAATTTCGAAAAATTGAAAAACGTGCCTGACAACGCATCGGTCCGCTCGTTCGTCGCAGCGACCCAAAAGCTCAGTTCCGACCTGCAAGTCAGTAAGGATGAAGCAAAGAAGTTTTCTGCTGGAACTGGAGGCGGAGGGGCGATGCCCGCGCCGGTGGCGGCGTTCTGGGCAGATGTGCTAAGTGCGCGAACGAAAAGCTTCGTGTCTGGCGGAATGGCCGCAGAACCGCCTTACGATCACGCCGGTCCGTCTATTCGAGCGAGCGAGGAAGTAAATGGATTGCTGCGCGAGCAAGAAAAAATTCGCCGTCAGTTTTCCGGACTACTTGGAGCCACTGGAATTGGTCGGGGTGCCGGATCGCTCGGGCCAGAACTTTACTGGGAACTTCTCGACGTGGACGACCAGGGCGTCGTGACACTCGGCGCATCTTACAACCGCAGTGGGGCCAGCGGAACCTATCAGTCCGCGGACGTCCTCTATTACGCCAGCGGCGGTTATTACGTCGCGCTCACGCTTTATCAGATGTGGCCGGTAACAGTGGAAGGCAAACCTTCTACGCTCGTCTGGCGCGGCGACATGATCTCCGCCGCCTCGCTGGGAACATTGCACGGGGTGGAACGGCTCGGATCGGAGTCAGTGATGATGAAAAATATCACCAAGGCTGTCACCTTGTTTCGTCGGGACAGCAGTGGAAATCGGTGAACGAATGAAAACTTCCATGCCGCGATCTCTTCTTCTGGTTATTTCGGCGCCATTTTTCTTTGCGACACCGGTCTTTGCCGAGGAAACCGACACTAATTGGTTCTGGCCTCTTACGGGCGAGTACGTCGCTGAAGGAACGTATGTCGGCGAAGGCGGCGTTGAGCGCAACTCGCGCAAGAGGGTTGAGGATTTTGACGAGATCGATTCGAACCTGCGCTTTGTATTAACGCCGCGAACCAAATTTGGCGTGTTGCGACTTGGCGCCGAATGGGAGCGGTTGTCGTTTGGTCTCCCGGACGGCGCGCAATTGCCGAACACCCTACAGTCCTTTAGCGCGATCATTGGACTGGATATGCAGTTTTCAGATTCGATCATCGTGAGGGCCGAAGGTCAGCCTGGCCTCTATAATTCTGGCTTAGGCCATTTGGATTGGGACGATTTCAATTTGCCGTTCATCATTGGGGGCACGTACATCTACAGCCCTAATCTTCAGTTTGTTTTCGGCGTGGGCGTTGATGTCGAACGAAACTACCCGGTTCTTCCTGCCGTGGGAATTCGCTGGAAACTGGGCCCGCAATGGCTGTTGGACGCCGTACTGCCGACGCCGCGTCTGGTATTCGCAGTGCATCGCGACGTATCGCTCTATGTGGGAGCAAACCTAAAAGAAACCACTTACCGCGTGGACGATGATTTTGGAACGTCCCACGGAATCCCCCGCCTCAACAGTGCGATCGTCACCTATACGGAGATCCGGACTGGCGGAGGCTTCGATTGGAAAATTTCGCCGAGCGTGACGTTCACCGGTGAAGTCGGCTATCAGCCATACAGAAACTTCGATTTCTATCGCGCCGAGGTGACCTATCATCAGGATGGCGGCGCTCCGTACGGAATGATTTCACTGCACGGCACGTTTTGATGCGGTGCTAGGGGCGGTTCACCCGAACCGCCCGGCGATTGAGGTCAATCGCCCCTACCGATCACCGCAGGTTCCTATCCAACGCGCCGATCTTTCGTGTCTCTGGCCAGCGCCACGCAACGCCCAGCACCACCAGGATCGTTCCGATACCGCCCGCGACGACCGAAATCACCGGGCCAAACAGAGCCGCGGTCAATCCCGATTCCAACGCGCCGAATTCGTTCGACGTGCCGATAAAAATATTGTTCACAGACGAAACGCGGCCGCGCATTTCATCAGGCGTGACCAGTTGCACGATCGACCCGCGGATGATCACGCTCACGCTGTCGAACGCGCCGAGAAGAAATAACAAGGCAAGCGATAACCAAAATATTTTGGATAATCCGAAAAGAATAGTCGCGATGCCAAATCCCGTGACGCACCACATCAAAGTTTTGCCGGTCTGTTTCATCGGGGGCAAATGCGCTACAACCATCGCCATCGCGAAAGCGCCGATCGCCGGCGCGGCCCGCAGCCACCCGAGACCAACAGGTCCAACGTGCAGGATTTGATCGGCAAAGATAGGCATCAGTGCCGTGGCGCCGCCGAGTAACACCGCAAATAGATCCAGTGTGATCGTTGCCAAGATCACTTTTCTACGAAACACGAACCGGACTCCGGCGATGAGACTCTTCCACGTGTTCGCCTCAGTGCGATCTCGCACCTGTTTGCTGTGGCGGATTGAAAAAACCAGAAGAAAAAAGAAAAATGCGCAGAGCGCGTCCAGCAGATACACAAACGGGAACCCAACATACGCGACCAACAATCCGCTGAGGGCTGGTCCGACAACACATCCAATTTGAAAAACGCTGTTGTTCCAGGTGACTGCATTGGCGAACGAATCGCGCGAAACCAGCGTTGGAAAAAATGAACTACGCGCCGCCCAATTAAATGTGCGGGCGACCGCTCCGATGAAAAGAAGCAGATAAATCAACGGGACTGACGCGTCATCGAAATGAAAGATAGGGTGATGGCGCTCGAAAACCGCGGCGACAGCAGCCAGCGCGTGATTGCCTGCCCGCAGAGGTGCGATCTGAGGAATCGCGAGATGTTTCCAAGAAACGAGAGCGAGCGCCAGGGACGTAATCGCGCTAAAGATCTGCGAGACAAGGATGATGTGTTTTCGACTGACTCGATCCGCCAGATGGCCGGCGGGCAGCGACAACGCGACCACTGGCACTGCGATGACCAATCCAACCAATCCGAGCGCAGTAGCAGAATGCGTACGCGCATAGATCTCCCATTCAACGGCCACGGCCAGCATCAAACGGCCCGTGATCGAGAGCAGATTACCAGCGGTGAACAGGGTGAAGCCGCCGAAGCGGAAAGCCGCGTAAGGATCATGCGGCCGGCGCTTCAAGTCGACGGGCGGCGTTACCACCGGTCGTTCGCCTTCGGGCGATTCATAGGATCTCGGGTCGATTGATCGCGGCATGTTCGAGCGCGTTCGTCCGAACACGCGCACGAGATTGTAAAGTGGGCGGCCAGCGTCGCAACATCCCGGCGGTCTCAACTTTTCACTGTGATTCCGAACGAGGCGCACAAGCAGGGCTCTACTGCTGGAACGCCGGGATCTGAAAACGGTGCGCAAAGAGAAAGGGCGCCTGCGTTCTTACCTGCTGACATCGCTCAAACATTTCCTGACAAACGAGCCTGGATTAACCATTGGATCAATTGGTGTAAATTCGTGCTGCAACGGACGCAAAGCGACGGCCAGGCTTTCAAATTGGTGTCTCGATTCCCGGGAGTTGATTCTGCGAAAATTGCGTTGCGTGTAAGCAATGCTTACATCATCATATATGCGTGCATGCAACAATTTATGGTCGAGGACAGATGGTGATACCGGCCGAGGCTCGAAAGAAAGCCCGGATCGACACCGGGGACGTCGTTAACGTGCTGCCCGAAGCCGACGGCCGTCTGGTTCTGGTTCGAATGGAACGGCCGAAGCCGAAGCCACGGAACAAGGTTCGAATCATTCGTCGCAAAGGCAAACACTCACTGCTTTCCATTCGCCGGAAGATTTCGCGTGAGGAAATCTTCAAAGCGCTCGAGCAATTTCCACCGTGATTTACCTGCTCGATGTCAACATGCTGATTGCCGCGATCTGGCAGGACCACGAAGACCAGCCCATGGTTGAGGCGTGGTTGCGCGGCAAGCAAACGGCAACTTGCCCGATCAGCGAACTGGGCTTTTTGCGGATCAGCAGCGGCGACACGTTTCCATTTCGGGCCGAACCGCAGCCTTGCCGAGTGGCTCTTTCGGAATTTGTCCGGAAACATCGCTGCCGGTTTATCCCGGACGATTTTTCACCGCGAAGGGTCGCCGCGGAATCGAGCAGGCAATTCACTGATTTGTATCTTGCCGAATTGGCCGAGAAACATCGCATGAAGTTGGCAACACTCGACACCCGCATCTCTCATCGGGCGGTTGAGGTTGTTTGTTAGGGGCTCGTAGGCGCGAGCAACCTTCCCGTGAGCGACAGGTGCCGCAACCTTCGGCGGTCTGAACTTTTCATTGTGATTCCGAACGAGGCGCAC
>DATEZD010000252.1:0-2284 GCA_035255865.1 Candidatus Udaeobacter sp. | reverse complement strand
GGCGCTGACACCGCGCACGCCTTCGATGAAACGAACATTTCAAAAGCTTGATCTGCGAATCAACGACAACCTGCGTGTCGAACGCACCGATATGCTGCTGCCGAACGGCGATCGAATCGTGACCACGTACTCAAACCAGACGCGCGCGCCGGTCCCCGCTTCGACTTTCGAATTCAAGCCGCCGCCGGGCACTGAGATAAGCAGCCCACTCGGCTAATAAATTCGATCCTCACCCTCCCCCTCTCCCTTGCGAAGGGAGAGGCGCCCCGAATGCGCCTAGGGCATTCGAGCGATTAGATCTCAGTACGTTGCCGAATGATATTGGATCTGTTCTCGACTGAATCGTGCCAGGTCCGTAAAAGGACCTACGGTGCAACGGATTTCTTTGCTTTCTTGCATTTCGATTGCCGTTGTCGCCGTCGTGTGGGCGGAACCGTCACCGACACCAAATCAGATCATCTCGCACATTCCACGTCAGCGGGTTGAATCGAGCGCCCTTGCGGGCGTGGGCTACAGCAAACGCGGACACATTCTTGAAATCGAATTCGTTAACGGCGCCATTTACCGTTATCTTGATGTGCCTTCCGTGGTGCATCGCGACCTCATGTCGGCGGAATCAAAAGCGCGTTTCTACGATTCCAATATCAGACGGCATTACCGCTCCGTTTTGCTTCAGCCGCGTCAAAAGGAAGAAGCGGCGGTGAAATCACACGATTAGACACAGCAACATTTCGCAAAACCATTCGTAATACAATGGCGCAGGTTGACGCATCTTTGGCAAACCTGGCACATGGCGACGCACTCGCTAAGGAACATAGGCCTATAACCTGTGCGCCCAGCGGAGATTTTCTCCGCTGTTTCCAGTGCAGCGGGTTGCAAACCCGCTGGGCACACAGATTACAAATCTATGTTCCTGAGCTGTGGCTGCGGCACAAGCCGCGCTACGTTTATTCGTGGTTAAAAGGAGCTGGCGTTTCAAATTCGACGAAGTGCGGCAGAGATTCCGCCTTACTCCAACAGAAAAACGGGTAGCTGTTTTCGTTGTTGCGGCCTTCGTGCTTGGGGTAGCCACAAAATGTTATCGCGACGCGCATGCCTCCCCTTCCCCAGCGGCACGGCAAATGGAGCAAGCAAACTCCATCAGGACGACCAAAGCCAAACGCGCATCGCCTAAGCCGACCACAGAGTTTAATGATCGATGACCCGTGATCAGCGTTCAGGCCGTCTTAAATTCAGTAGGTCATTTCCTGAAAGCCCTCCAAACCGGAAAGGATGTTTGCGCCGCGCGTTATTCCCGCAGATGATTGCGGCGTGACGGACCATGTTGACGCGTTCGTAAAGCAGATTTGCGAGGTGATCGTAGGAAAAAACCAGGCGGTAAAGCTCGCCGTGGCGTGTCTGCTCGCGCGTGGCCACCTGCTGATCGAAGATATCCCCGGAGTAGGCAAGACCACGCTCTCGCAGGCATTGGCGCGCTCCCTCGCGCTCGCGTTTCAACGCATCCAATTTACCAGCGATCTATTGCCTGCCGATGTTCTCGGTAATTCCATCTTCGACCGCGATGAGCAACGGTTCGTCTTTCATCGTGGTCCGCTTTTTTCGCAAGTGGCGCTGATCGATGAGGTCAACCGGGCGACGCCAAAGACACAAAGCGCGCTTTTGGAAGCCATGGAGGAACACCGTATCTCGATCGACGGCGTGACTTACGAGCTGCCCGAGCCGTTTTTTGTAATAGCAACGCAGAATCCGCAAACCGCTGTGGGCACTTTTCCGTTGCCTGAATCGCAGTTGGACCGTTTTCTAATGCGGATCGATCTGGGTGTGCCGGACCGGGCCAGCGAGCGCGCCATGCTTTTAGGGATGGATCGGCGCGAGATGTTGAAGGAATTGAAACCTGTCTTCAGCCCACGGACGCTGATCGAGATTCAGGACAGCGTGCGAAAAGTGCACGCTTCGGCCGCGTTGCTCGATTATTTGCAGGATTTGCTCGATGCCTCGCGACAACGTCACAGCACCGGTTTATCGCCACGCGCCGGTCTCGCCTTGCTGCACGCGTCTCAGGCGTGGGCGCTGATGAACGGACGCGACATGGTGTTGCCCGAGGACATTCAAGCAATCGGCATAGCAGTGATGGGGCACCGGCTCGGGCACGATATCGAGCAACTCGGACAAAGCGGACGCACACTCGCGGACAATCTGCTGCACAGCGTGCCCGTCCCGTGAAAGCAGGAAAATTTCCGCTGCTTTACCCAACCGCAAGTTTTGCGGCGCTGCTGTTTGTGCT
>DATEZD010000251.1:0-11317 GCA_035255865.1 Candidatus Udaeobacter sp. | reverse complement strand
AGCCGTTCAAGGAATGATGACATCACAAAAAAAGCGGGACGGATTTTCTCCGTCCCGCTCACTTTCGAACAAACTATCAGCCCGATTAAGGTACGCCGTTGAACACGCCCAGACCCGTCACGTTATCCCAGCCGGCGCCTGTGGATTGCGTCGGTGATCCGGAATAGTCATCAAAGGTACGGAGTCGATCTACCGTGCCATCGCAGTTGTCCACACTATTGACAAAGTTTCGGCGCGCGACCGCGGTCTTGACCGATCCGACATCATAGAACGAGCCCGCACTTAGGCTGTAAAAGAATGGATTGGCAAAGCCGTGCGCGACGCCAGCCTTCTGGTCCGACAGCGCCATGATCCCAGCGACAATTGGACAAGATAGACTCGTCCCGCCAATGCGATATTCGTCATAGGCCACGGTACGTGGCCCGTTGCATGTTGCGGGGAAAGTCTGCGTTTGACCGATGAGATAGCCGGCGTTTGGGTCGCCCAAGGCGGCCACGTCCGGCACGCCGCGGCCCGGAAAGGTCAGGCCCGCGTCGATCTGATACTGCGGCTCCGGAAAGACCGCGCTGTATCCACCGCCAGCACCGTAGAGCCAGGTGGTGCGGCTACACGCAAGAGTATTCACGTTGCAGTTATAGTTGCTGGTACCCCAGCCAGTCTCAATTACCCTGCTGTTCGTTGAATCTACACCTAGAGATGTGCCGCCAACTGCCGTGACCCACGGGCTCGAGGCAGGCCAGTCCGTCGAGGCAGAGCCCAAGTTTACTGTCTCGTCGCCGCTATCACCAGAGGAGAAATAGATTCCGATCCCTTCGGCCGCTGCCTGGATAAAGGTGTGATTCAGCGGAATAATAAAACCTGGCGGCAAATCTTCACCGAGAAAACCGTATGAGTTTGAGACGATTTGCGCGAGATGATTATCCACCACGTGATTCATGGCCGCGTCGAGATCTTGATAATTATTCGGTGCACCTACATAGACGACATTGGCGTTGGGCGCCATGCCGTGGACGGCTTCCACGTCCAGCGTTTCTTCGCCATACCAACCCTGCGGATCCTGCTTCTTATTCTCCGGTCTGTGATACACGCCCGGCGGTACAACTTGCGTGAAGGTGCCTCCGCCAGTTGTCCCGAAGACAGGAATGCCACGGTTGATCGACCATTGGTTAACGTCTTGCAGGATGGTCGGCGATGCGTAGGCATCAATAATTGCGACAGTCTGCCCGCTGCCATCAAAACCCGAGATGCTGTAGGCGCCTTTGACTTGGTCAGGTGTATGTCCTGTGATCGACCACGGTACGGACGGTAGGGCGACATCAGTGAAGCCAGGTGGGAAAGAATATCCCGGGGGCGCTGGAGGAGGCGTGTACGGTAGGACCGGTACGCCGGTGAGATACTGCGCCCAGTAAAGCGATAGAGGAGGCGCGTTTCTGAAACCTGCCCCGGGCGGTGCGTTGTTATCTACGACGTGAGTCGGATGCACGAATATCGCGCTTTCATCCAGTCCCATCACGCCGGTGATCAAGTCAGCCAGCGAAGTTGGGATAGATACATCCGCTGATGGTGAGCGGAGCGTTAGCCCGTTAGCCCTGTACATGCCAAAGTCGGCACCGAACGCGGCTTGCGCCTGCCTGACACTTCCTTCGGCCGACACGTAATGATTGTTTGCAGGCGTGTAGACCAGAGTAAATCCCTGGCTTGTTAGCCAATCCTGCACTTGTGCTACTTGATTGCCAGTTGGCGCGAACTGCTGGCGGAATTGCGCGGGTGTCAGATATTGGTGGTATGACGGGCTATGCGGGTCGGACACAGCGTGCGCCAGCGCTTCGGCGGCAGCCGGATTTCTCCAGCCAAGATAGACGCGGAATCCTAGCCTGTCGGATGGATTGGCTGGGTGGACGTGATTTCGTGGTGTGGCCCAACTTGGCTTGCTTCCTCTAAGCGTCACTCGGTTCGGAGGCGTGGCGAGAGCGACGATGCTCAATGCAATGGAGAACAATACAAAGGTTACTGACAGAAGTTTTTTCATACGTTTTGGTTTCTACTTATCGGTTAGAGTTTTTGATGAATGAAGTGCTCAAGGTGGTCAGATAACGAAAGCAGTCAAGGTCTTTGCGATTCACTTAGTCAGTCGCCCTCACGCGGGGTGCCCGCCAGGGTTCAATGCTCAGCCGTTTCCACCGGCTTCAAATACCCTTGCCCGTGCAATAAGCCGCTAAAACGGCCGCGCTTGTTTTTACATTCACGTACGCCGCCTAAAGCCCGATGTTATCGAAAGTTCAATCTTTCGCCGAGATTGCCACCGCGCGCGCGATTGGTTCGAGCACGCGCCAGACGTTTTCGGAAAGAATTTTTTGACCGGCTGCGTTTGGATGAATGCCATCCCGCAGATTCAGTGAGGGATCGCCTGCCACGCCCTCGAGAAGATAAGGAACCAGTGCCGCTCCATTTTTGGCGGCGAGTTCGGCGAACACTCTTCCAAATGCAGATACGTAGTCGTCGGCTCCGTAATTTGGCAACTGCATCCCTGCGATCACAACGCGCACAGTGGGATTTCGCGCTTTCACCTTATCGATGATCTGCTGAAGATTGTTTTGGATTTGATCGACCGGCAGGCCGCGGAAGGCATCGTTGATTCCGAGTTCCAGAATGAAGATATCGATTCTGTGTTTCAAGTGGGGAGGCAGCCGTTCCAAGCCGCCTTGGGTGGTGCCGCCCGCCGCGCTTGCGTTGGTTACTTGAAAGTTCAACCCTGCGGCCTGCAGTTTCTTCGCGAGCAGAGCCGGATAGGCTTCGCTTCGTTGGAGCATGAAGCCGTCCGATAAACTGTCGCCGAAGACAAGAATGGCTTTGGGCGGACTGGCGTGGAGGGATTGAACGCACACCATCGAACAGACCACGACAAAAAGCGCGATGCGAACTCTCACAAGGAAATGCTGAACGCTCAACGTCCAACGCTCAACTCCGAAGGGATTCGCGAGCAGGCGCTCAATAAAGAATTTCGAATTGGACGTTGGACCTTGAATGTTGCGCGCCTGCTCGCGAAAGCTTTCGGAGTTGGACGTTGAAGCTTTTCCGCGTAACGGTTTAACCTCTTCAATACTTAACTTTTGCTATGGCCACTTTCGCTATAAACGGTTTCGGGCGCATCGGGCGTAATGTCCTTCGCGCCATGTCACAAAAACAAGTCCAGCGCGTTCTCGCGATCAACGATCTCACTGACACGCATACCCTGGCGCATCTGCTCAAATGGGATTCGGTGCATGGCAAATTCGACGGCGAGATCGGTTACGATGACGAAAACATCATCGTACGCGGTCACAAGATCAAAGTGTTGAAGGAGCGCGACCCGGCGAATCTCCCGTGGAAAAAACTGGACATCGATGTCGTGCTTGAATCGACCGGACTGTTCACCAGCCGGGAGAAAGCCGAGCTGCACTTGACCAAGGCGGGCGCAAAACGCGTGCTCATTAGCGCGCCTGCAAAAGATCCGGATGTGACGATTTGCGTCGGCGTCAACGACAATGTCTATGACCCCGCCAAACACAAAATCGTTTCCAACGCGAGCTGCACGACGAATTGTCTCGCGCCCATGGCCAAGGTCTTGAATGACAAATTCGGCATCGCGCGCGGATTCATGAGCACCATCCACAGTTACACTAATGACCAGCGCATCCTCGATTTTCCGCATAAGGATCTGCGTCGCGCGCGATCAGCGGCGGTCAGCATCATTCCATCCACAACCGGCGCCGCCAAGGCAATCGGCGAAGTGATCCCGGAATTGAAAGGGAAATTGAACGGCGGCGCCTTCCGCGTGCCGACTCCAGATGGCTCGGTGACGGACTTCACCGCCGTCCTGGAAAAGGATGCAACGGTCGACGCCGTGAATGCCGCCTTCAAGGAAGCCGCGCCAGACAAGAGCTATAAAGGCGTCCTCGAATACAGTGACGAGCCGCTTGTGTCCGCAGACATTGTCGGCAACCCTCACTCCTGCGTTTTTGACAGCAAACTAACGCTGATGCTCGGCAACCGTTTCGTCAAAGTCGTGGGCTGGTACGATAACGAGTGGGGATATAGCAATCGCTGCGTGGAATTGATGGAAATGTTGGGAGAATAGGGGCTCTTGCTCATGCTCCTGCTCTTGATCATGATCGAAGCATGAAAAGTTACTTTGATCACGAGAGACTCGACGTTTATCAGGAATCGATTGCGTTCTGCGGTTGGGTTGGAAAATTGCTGAGCGAAATTTCAGGTAGAGCCTCTGGCAAAGATCAACTCGATCGCGCTTCTACTAGCTTGCCTCTCAATATTGCGGAAGGAAACGGGAAGTTCTCGGACGCCGATCGATCCAGGTTCCTAGAGATTGCTCGTGGTTCAGCCCTGGAGTGCGCGGCATGCCTTGATGTGCTCGTAGCGCGAAAGCTTATCGCTACAGAGCGAATTTTGCCTGCAAAAGAGCAACTTGTGCGCATCGTTAACATGCTCATGGGAATGCTCAAAAGGTTTTCCGGGCGCGCGGGGTTCTTGCGCGAGGATGAAGGAACATATCCTAGCGAGTACGATCATGAGCATGAGCAGGAGTATGATCGGAGCTGCAATCACGAGCAGGAGTACGAGTAGGAATGGCGAAACTTTCACTCCGCGATCTCGACGTGCGCGGGAAACGCGTGCTGGTTCGGGTGGACTTCAACGTGCCAACCGAAACGCGCAGCGGCAAGATTCGCGTCACTGATGATACGCGAATCCGGAAAAGTCTGCTCACGATCAACTACCTGCGCGAGCACGGCGCTAAAACCATTTTGATGTCGCACTTTGGCCGGCCGAAGGGAAAGCCCGTCGAAAAATATTCACTTCGACCGATCGGCGAGTATTTGCACTCGCTCATCCATCAACCGGTCATTTTCAGTCACGACACTATCGGAGAGGTCCCCACCAAAATTGTTGAGCACATGGAGAACGGCGACGTTGCTCTGCTGGAAAACGTTCGATTCCAGCCGGGCGAAGAGGCCAACGATCCGGAATTTGCCAAAGGGCTTGCAGATTTGGGCGATCTTTACGTAAACGACGCGTTCGGCGCCGCGCATCGGGCACATGCATCCACGGTGGGCATCACGAAATTCGTGCAGCAATCGGCGATGGGTTTTTTGATGGAGAAAGAGCTGAAACACCTGCGCGAGGGCCTTGAGAATCCGGCCAAACCGTTCGTCGTCATTTTGGGCGGTGCCAAGGTCTCCGATAAGATCGGGGTTTTAAAAGCGCTGATGGAAAGGGCCGACTCCATTCTTATCGGCGGCGCGATGGCGAACACCTTCCTGAAAGCGGAGGGAATTCCGGTCGGAGCAAGCCGGGTCGAATCCGACAAGGTGGATCTTGCGCGCGAACTTCTCGATCTCGCGAAGCAACGCGATGTAAAATTTTTGCTTCCGGTTGACGTCGTTGAAACCGATGAAGTTCGGCCGGGCGCGGACATGCGAAACACGAGCCGTCTTTCGCCGCAGCACGGAATCAGTGATGGATGGCACGCTGTCGATATCGGCGCCGCAACGATTGCGCTTTACCAAGAGGAAATCGCAAAGGCAGAAACAATCGTGTGGAACGGACCGATGGGGGTGTTCGAAATCCCGGAATTCGGCGAAGGGACAATTGCAATCGCAGAAGCAATGGCGCAATCGGGAGCGAAGACGATCGTCGGCGGGGGCGATTCCGTGACAGCGGTCAAACAGGCCGGGCTTGCCAGCAAAATGACGTTTATCTCCACGGGCGGCGGCGCATCGCTTGAATTACTCGAGGGCAAAGAGCTTCCCGGCGTGGCCGCACTAACCGATAAAGAGTGATGCGCAAGAAAATTGTCGCCGCCCTGCCTGTCATCCCGAGTGTAACGAGGGATCTCACAAGTAACGACAGATTTACCACGCCCTCGATAAGTCGGGAGATTCCTCGCGTCGCTCGGAATGACAATTGAATGACATGAGAAAGAAAATTGTCGCCGCGAATTGGAAGATGAACATGACGCAGGCCGAATCGGCGCGCTTCGTGGAGTCTTTCCTTCGGGACCTGGGCGAAATCAACGATGTCGAAGTGGTGATCCTGCCGCCTTTTACGGCAATCGCGAGAGTGAGCGAAGCATTGGGCAAAGCACAAAACATCAAGGTCGGCGCGCAAAACATGCATTGGGAAAAGAGCGGTGCGTTCACCGGCGAGATCAGCGCGCCGCTTTTGCGCGACTTATTTGTGCATTATGTCGTGCTCGGACACAGCGAACGCCGCACGCTGTTTGGTGAGACTGACGAGATTGTAAATCGGAAAGTGCGCGCCGCGCACGAGGCGAAATTGCGTCCGATTGTGTGCATCGGAGAAACGCTCGAGCAGCGCGACAAAGGGAACGTGGAAAAAATATTATCGATCCAATTGCGTGGCAGCCTCGCTGGTCTGACGCCAAAGGAATTGCAGGAAACAATCATTGCGTACGAACCGATCTGGGCGATTGGCACTGGCCGCAATGCAACCCCAGCTCAGGCGCAGGAAGCGCACGCTTTCATTCGCCACACTTTGAGCGAAATGGCGGACGCCGCGACCGCCGAGCGAGTGCGGATTCAGTACGGCGGCAGCGTGAAACCGGAGAACGCGCGCGAGTTGATGAGCCAGCCGGACATCGACGGCGCCCTCGTCGGCGGCGCCAGTCTCGACCCGCGCAGCTTCGTCCAAATCGTCAAGGCCGCGCGCGAAAGATAGGACGCGGGTCGGTCTGATTTGGATGAGCTGCACGTTCTTTATCGTCGGCCCAACTGCGACCGGGAAGTCTGAGCTGGGGGCCGAGATTGCGCGCGAATTAAACGCGGAAATTGTCAGCGCGGACGCGTTTCAAATTTATCGCGGTCTCGATCTCCTGACGGCAAAACCAGATCCGTCAACTTTCGCGAAGGCGCCGCATCACTTGATCGGTACAATGCCCCTCTCCGAAGAGATGAATGCGGAGAAATATCGCCGGGCGGCGACGGGAGCCATTGATGAAATTCATTCACACGGGAAACTTGCGCTTGTCGTGGGCGGAAGCGGGCTCTACGTCAAAGCGCTTAGCCACGGACTCGCGCCTCTGCCAGAGGCCAATCCGAAGCTCCGCGAGAAACTGAACGCGATGAGCCTGGATGAATTGCGCTCGCAACTTAACGAATTGGATCCGCAAACGGCACGAAAGATCGACGTGAAGAATCGGCGTCGCCTTGTACGCGCCTTGGAGATTTGTTTACTTATTGGGAAACCTGCCTCGGAACAGCGCGAGCAATGGACTGTAGCCGCCTCGCTGTGCGAGGCGCAACCCGCGGCTATGAGAGGTCGGCGAGGCGCTTCGCACAGCGAAGCGGCTACAGGTGTGTTTGTTTTTCGCGACCGGGAGGAGCTTTATGCCCGAATCAATCAGCGAGTAGAAACAATGTTTGAAAACGGCGTAATCGAGGAGGTTCGCGCCAGCGGGGTAACGAGTGCCACCGCTTCGCAGATGATCGGTTTGCGTGAGATTCACGAGCTTCTCGAAGGACGGATGTCGTTCTCGCAGTGCATCGCGGAGATCCAGCAGGCGACCCGGCGTTACGCCAAAAGGCAGTTGACCTGGTTTCGGCGACAAACTAACTTTTCACCGCTGAACTTATCGCTTCTCACTCACAACGAAGCCGTGAAATGGATCCTGCTGCGACGCATGCAGCGCTCGTGAATCAGGATGATTGAGCGCCTCCTTCCCGTGAGTATTGTAGCCGCCTCGCTCTGTCGAGGCGCTTCGACGATGTTGCTCTCTGCGGCACGGCGACACAGCGCCGTGGCTACAACGCTTTCCATTTTTGCCGAAGGATGATTGAAACGCGTCCGCAAAGAACACAGGAGCGCGCGCTCCTGATTGGCCTGGAAAAGCGAGGCGTCTCGAAGTGGGACTTGCGCGATTCCCTGGAAGAATTGCGCGAGCTGGCGAACTCCGCGGGTGCCGAGGTTGTCGATACCGTGACGCAAAAATTGCAGAAACCGACCGCGCCATACTACATCGGTCGCGGCAAAGCGGAGTCTATAAAAGAATCATGTCAGGACCAGCAAGTGACCTCGGTCATTTTTGATGATGAACTCTCGCCCGCGCAGGGTCGCAACCTGGAAAATTTATTCGCGCGCAAGGTTCTGGATCGAACACAATTGATCCTGGATATTTTCGCGCAGCGCGCCCGCAGTCGGGAGGGTCGATTACAAATCGAGCTCGCGCAGTTGCAGTATCTTTTGCCGCGGCTGACCCGGATGTGGCATCACCTCTCCCGGCAGACAGGCGGGATCGGAACGCGTGGCCCGGGGGAAACGCAATTGGAAGTTGATCGACGCCGCGTGCAGGAGCGGATCGCGCGGCTCGAACGCGAGCTGGAAGCCGTGCGCAAAACGCGCGCGATACAGCGCGAAAGTCGCAAACGACATCAATGGCCCGTCGCCGCTGTGGTGGGCTACACAAACGCGGGCAAATCGACGCTGTTAAATCTGCTCACTGGCGCCGACGTTGTAACGGAGAACAAACTTTTTGCCACGCTCGATCCGACCACGCGCAGCCTTGTGCTGCCTAACAAACAGCGGGTTCTTTTGACGGACACGGTTGGGTTCTTACGAAAACTTCCCCACACGTTGATCGAATCATTCAAGGCCACGCTTGAGGAGGTCAGCGAAGCCGATCTGCTCATTCACATTGTCGATCTGAGCCATCCGCGTGTGGACGAGCAGATGGAAGCGGTCGATGCCGTGATCAAAGAGCTGAACGCTTTCGGCAAGCAGACCCTGATCGTTTTCAATAAGATCGATAATTTGCCGAATCGTGAACTTGCCGAGTCTCACTTGAAGCGCTTTCCCGGTAGCGTTGCAATCTCCGCGCGCACGGGAGAGGGAATTAACAAACTCGTGCAGGCGCTGGAGAACGCGCTGGCTTCATGGCGATTGCGATCGCGTTTTCGTATTTCCGCAAATGAAAGCGCGTTGATTGCCGAGATTCATCGCGTCGGTCACGTGTTGGAATTGCGCTACGAGGGCAACGACGCACTGATCGTCGCGCATGTTCCGCCTGATCTGGCGCAGAAGCTCGAGCGGTACACCGAGGCGTCGTGACGCCGGCAATTGTGCAAGGAGCGCCAGTCTCCAGTCTGCCGCTGGGCGATCTGGAGATCGCCCTTCCTTGGACATGTCTCGTTTGCTGAGATCGATTTCGATGGCTTCGCAAGTAGCTAGGTTAGGATGACAACGCAAAGAATGTGGATAACGACAAGCGTATGACTGCGCGCGAGCGAGTGAAGCAATTGATCAAGGCCTGGCCGAAAGTTTACCCCAACGCGCATTGCGAGCTGGATTTTCGCAACCCGCTCGAGCTGCTGGTTGCGACGATCCTCTCGGCGCAATGCACGGACAAGCGGGTCAATATGGTCACGCCCGCGTTGTTCAAGAAATATCGCACGGCGAGAGATTATGCGAACGCGCCGCAGGCCCAATTCGAAAATGCGATTAAATCGACGGGGTTTTATCGCAGCAAGTCGAAAAGCATTCGCGGCGCCATGCGCGTGATCGCAGAGGAACACGGCGGAAAAGTCCCGGATACGATGGAGGAATTAAACGCGTTGCCAGGCGTCGGCCGCAAGACCGCGAATGTGGTGCTAGGCAACGCGTTTCATAAAAACGAAGGCATCGTCGTGGACACGCATGTGATCCGTCTATCGCAGCGGCTTGGCCTTACGAAACACAAGGACGCGGAAAAAATCGAGCGCGATTTGATGAAGCTCGTGCCGCTCGAGCATTGGACGGACTGGAGTCACTGGCTGATCTGGCATGGACGCCGCCGCTGCTACGCGCGCAAACCGGATTGCTCGAACTGCGAGGTCTTCCAGCTCTGCCCGAGCGGCAAAGTTTTCCTGCGAACCGGTCAGGCGCAGACTGGGTAGCGGTCGCCGCGGCGACCTGGTTTCGGCGTCGCGCCGAAACAGTCTCTCTTTAGTTTTTTCTCGACTTTGCCGAGAGAATTTTCTAAAAGGTTCTGCACACTTGGAGCTCAGATGGGCATGAGAATCATGGGAATGCGTTTTGCCGCAATAGGCATGCTGCTGCTCTGCGCCATGCCCATGCAAGCGCACGCAGCCACGATAACGGTCACTAACACAAACGACAGCGGGCCCGGCTCATTGCGTCAGGCGCTCACGATCGCGAATGACGGCGACACAATTAACTTCGCGGTGACTGGAACCATCGGGTTGACCAGTGGCGGGCTTTTAATCGCTAAGAACGTCACCATTTCGGGTCCCGGCTCGAACCAACTCTCAATTGATGGCAACCAAGCGGTACTTGTCTTCGGAATCTTTCCCGGCAAAACTGCCGCGATCTCCGGCCTGACCATCAGGAACGCCGAGGCTGGCGCTGGCGTTTGGAATGAGCAGGGCACGTTAACGGTGAGTAATTGCGTCGTTACCAGCAACTCATATGACGGGCTCTACAACCATGAGGGCACGTTAAACGTGAATAATTGCGCGCTCAGCGGCAACTCCGGCGTCGGGCTCTCCAACCAAGGGGGATTTGTAACGGTGAGTAGCTGTGTACTTAGCGCGAACTCATACACTGGGCTCTACGCGTACGAGGGCGTAACAACTGTCAGCAACTGCGTCGTTAGTGGAAACTCATCCGGCGGACTCGTCAACGACGTTTACCACCACCCGCCTAACGATCCCATTGGCAGCCCCGGTTCTATGACAATCGCCGACAGCATGATCAGTGATAACTCGGGACCGGGCGTGTCGAATGTCGGCGGTTTTCTGATGGTCCTGGATAGCACGTTGAGCGGCAACTCGGCAGGCCAAGCATTGGATGGTGGCGGCATTATAAGTGGCACATTATTCAAAACCCCGGCGAGCGTCACACTCATCAACAGCACAGTCAGCGGCAACTCAGCGCCCGGTTTCGGTGGCGGCATCGCCGTTGGCTATTGGGGCGCGACCATCGTGAACAGCACTATCAGCGGGAATTCGGCCGGAGACAGCGGGGGCGGCCTCGCCGGTAGCTTTGTCACGATTATGAACAGCACGATCAGCGGAAACTCGGCCGGAGACCGCGGCGGCGGCATCCTCGGGTGGGCCGATATCCGCAACAGCACTCTCAGCGGCAACTCGGCTAGCTCTGGCGGTGGCATCTACAATTACGGCGGTCTTCAAATTACCAACACAATCTTGAATGCCGGCGCGTTGGGCGAAAACATTTTCAACCAAGGCGGCACGGTCACCTCGCATGGATACAACATCAGTAGCGATAACGGCGGCGGTTATTTGAATGG
>DATEZD010000250.1:0-8582 GCA_035255865.1 Candidatus Udaeobacter sp. | reverse complement strand
AACTGGGTCTTCCTCGACCACGATCAGCGCTTCACCGGTTCGGCCGGTGTTTCCTACACGTGGAACGATTGGAGACTGGCCATCGATGGACTTTACGGCAATGGGTTACGCCGCGGGTTCGCAAACACCCAAAAGAACCATCCCTACGAAACATTCAACGTCAGTCTATCACGCCGGATCCAGATCACGGAGAAGACGGCACTCAACATCCGTTTTGATGTCGTGAACATTCTCGACAAAATCTACGAACTGCGCGATGGCAGCGGCATCGGAGTCGGGGCGCCGCAATTTGGCCAGCGTCGCGGTTTCTACGGCACTGTGGCCTACGACTTTTGAGGTCAGACGATGAGTCAGTGTGGAAGAGAACTCCGTCATCCGGGAGGCAATGCTGTTTGCGGTAGTGCGTAGAAACTCCTTGCGAAACAAATCGCTCAAAAGCAAAATCGCGCTCGATGCCGTCTTGCGCATTTCGCATTCAATCGGGGTGGTGTGCCGGCGCCGCTGCCGTTGTTCTTACTGGGGCGATTGTTCTAATGCTAGGTCTTTCGGTCGCGCCGAATTTGCATGAACGACTTCATCCCACCGGCGCATCGCTGCATGAATGCGCCGTCACGCTGATCGCTTCTAGCAGCTGCCATCACACCGCGGCTGCGCCGTTGATGATTGCGCCGGCGAATGCCGCACAGTGTCCGAAAATTCCGGCGTTGATACCGAAGTGGGTCGAATCACCGTTTCTTGGGTCGCGCGTTTTCGAGCACGCACCACCTGCGCATTCCTGAACCGCTGATTCTTTCCCGCGCAAGCGGGTAACGGCGTTCAGTGCGTTCCTTCACGCCGCTGAATCAACGGGCGCGAACGCAAAATTCATTCGGCGATTTCGCCGAGTCTTTTGAACCAGGAGTTTTTTGAATGAACAAAATAGTTTTACTCGTGCTGGCGGTTTTCCCGGTAACAGCCGTTTTCGCGCAGGAAACGACCTCCACTGCGAATTCATCACCAGCGCCAACAGTTTCGAATACAACGCCAGCTACATCAGCAGATGTCGAAGCGCTGCGTCAGCAAGTGCAATCCCTCACCGAGACAGTGAAAGCGTTACAACAACAAGTGAAAGATCAGCAGGCCGCCTTGGATAAGGCAAACCTCACGGGCGAGTCGGGACTTCCACAAAATCCGGAGCCATCGCCCATCACGGGCGCCGAGAACTCACCCATCGCGGCTGGGAGCGCGCCACCACGCTTCCCAACGGAGGACACATCCGTTGTTCAATCGACAACTGCCCCAGCCGCAGCGCCTGCTCCGGGAGCGAGTGCTGGTCCGTTGCCCGGTAGTTTTCCGACAACCGACACCTCGGTCGTAACATCGGCGCCAGAAACAATCTCAAGCACCGGTAATGGGGCATCGTTAACGCAGCCGATCACTATCGGTGGCGGTAGAAATTACATGAACATTTCTTTCGACGGATTGTTTGCGCTTGCCTATTCAAGCGCGCGCGACCTCGATCACATTGAGGTTGGCGATCATGATCCACAGCAGCGCGGCTTCAACGCGCGTAACACTGAGCTGGCGTTCGACGGCGCAGTCGATCCGTACTTCGAAGGGTTCGCGAATATCGTTTTCAAATTGGATAACGACAATGAAACGGAAGTCGAAGTCGAAGAAGCGTTCATGCAAACGACCAGTTTGCCGTTCAATCTGCAATTGAAAGGCGGACAATTTTTTGCCGCGTTCGGCCGGCTGAACCCGACGCATCCGCACACCTGGGACTTCGCCGACACGCCTCTCGTCAACGGCTTATTTTTGGGGCCCGACGGGTTGCGCGGCGTTGGCCTGCAAGCTTCCTGGACATTGCCTCTACCGTGGTATTCGCAATTGATCTTTGCGTCGCAAAATGGACGCGGCAGCACAGGATTTTCGTTTCGGAATCCTGGCGAAGACGGAATGTTTTTCGACCGCATAACGACCGATCGTGAGGTGCGCGGCCTGCAGGATTTTGTTTGGATCCCGCGTTTCGAGAATTCTTTTAA
The DNA here is from genome assembly GCA_035255865.1 of Candidatus Udaeobacter sp. Lineage (GTDB taxonomy): Bacteria > Verrucomicrobiota > Verrucomicrobiia > Chthoniobacterales > UBA10450 > Udaeobacter. Next base: position 6,558 of record DATEZD010000250.1, on the reverse strand, counting down.
TTTGAGCGAAACCCAAACCGTGTTGGCTGGCGTTTCAGGAGCGTTTGGCTCCAACGAGACGGGCGCAAATTCACGAACTCAGATTTACGGCGCAGACCTGCTCTACAAATGGAAAAGCGCGCATGCCGAAGGCGGGTTTCCATTCGTGAAATGGCAGACCGAATTCATGTATCGCCGTTTCGAAGCCGGCTATGGGGCGAATGATTCTTTTCCTGTCGCGGAAACATTTCACGACTGGGGTCTGTATTCGCAGGTGATGTGGGGATTTAAAAAAGGATGGGTCGTCGGCATTCGGGGAGACTATGTCCACATGCAGAATTCCGACTTTACCGACGACTTAGATCGGCAATCACGTTGGCGGCTCAGCGCGAATCTCACCTGGTATCCGACTGAGTTTTCAAAAATCCGATTGCAGTATAATCAGGATTTTCTGGAGGAGAACTTTTTCCTCTCGGCACGGCAAGTCGAGTCGATCTTTCTCCAGTGGGAATTCATCCTCGGCGCTCACGGTGCTCACAAGTTTTAAATCATGTTCTCCACGCATGTCATCCTGAGCGAAGCGAAGGACCGCTCACAGAGTTTTGGATCACACAAGCATTCTCGTGTATGGCGAACTCCAATTGTGAGGTTCCTCGCTCCGCTCGGAATGACAGAAAGCGTCCGCCCGGCGCTCACAAATTTTAAACTCATGAAACAAATCCTCTTAATTCTTTCCGCAACCCTCGCATGTAATTTCTCGGCGGAGGCCAAACTCAACGTCGTCGCAACATTGCCGGACCTCGGATCGCTCGCCCGCGAAATCGGCGGTGACAAAGTCAACGTAGCCGTTCTGGCGAAACCGACGGAAGATCCGCACTTCGTTGATGCGCGACCAAGCTTTGTGGTTTCTCTGCGCAATGCCGATGTGCTCATCGACGGCGGTGCGGAGCTCGAGCTCGGTTGGTTGCCGCCACTTCTGCAAAATGCGCGGAACCCGAAGATCGAGATCGGTAAGCCGGGACGCGTCCAGGCATCGCAGGGAATTCACCTCATGAACGTGCCGGCAAACGTCACCCGCGCTGCGGGTGATGTGCATGCGCTCGGTAATCCGCATTTCACTGTCGATCCGATCATCGCGAAGGCGATTGCTCAACATATCGCGCAATCGCTTTCCGCTCTCGATCCGGCGAACGCCGCATTTTACGAAGGGAACTACAAGAAGTTCGAAGCCACTATTGACGGAAAGTTGCAGGAATGGGGCGCAGCCCTGTTGCCGTTTCACGGCCAACATGTGGCGGCATATCATGATTCGTGGCCGTACTTCGCGCACCGTTTCGGCCTCAACATCGATCTCTTTCTCGAACCAAAGCCGGGAATTCCGCCGTCTCCCTCGCATCTCGCCGAAGTGATCGCGCAAATGAAAGCGCAGCACATCAAAGCAATCATTGTCGAGCCATTTCACGACCGGCGCATCGCCGAAAAAGTAGCGAGCGCGACCGGCGCCAAAGTGGCGGACTTTTCACAATTCCCAGGTGGTGTGCCCGGCACGGAGAGCTACGTCAAGTTGATTGACACACTAGTTTCTCGGCTGGCTGCAGCGCTGAAATAATATGTGGGAAGTAATGTTTTGGCCGATCGTGGCCTGCGTGCTTTTGCCGTGGTTGCTGGTCTATCTCGGTCTGCACGTCGTTCAGCGCGGAATTATTTTCATCGACATCGCCATGGCGCAGATGGCTTCGCTTGGAATCTGTGTCGCCATTTTGTTTCGCCTCCAGTTGGAAAGCTGGACGGCCTTTGCCATCGCACTCAGCTTTACCCTGATTGGCGCCGCCATCTTTTCCGTAACCGGAAAGCGAACCAGCCAAATCCCGCAGGAGGCAGTGATCGGAATTTCCTACGTCGTTGCCGCGGCTGCGGCGGTGCTGTTGCTCAGTCGAGCGGCAGAAGGCGACGAGGAAATCAAAAACATGCTCGTCGGGAATATTTTGCTGGTCACGCCGCGAGAAGTGTGGGAGCGCTTCGCGTTATTCGCAGCCGTTGGTATTTTCCATTTCGTTTTCCGCAAGAATTTCCTTCTTGTTTCCTTCAATCGCGACGGCGCCTACCAAAAAGGACTTCGGGTGCGCTGGTGGGACTTCTTCTTCTACGCCGTTTTTGGTTTGGTCGTGACGAGCTTTGTCCGGATCGCTGGCGTGTTGCTCGTTTTCAGCTATTTGATCGTTCCCGCGGTTTGCGGAATCAATCTGGCGCAGCGCACTGCGAATCGCTTGCTCATCGGTTGGTTCATCGCCCTTCTCGGCGGCGTCGCTGGATTATTTCTCTCCTACTGGTGGGACTTGCCTTCCGGTGCGGCGATAGTCTGCACGTTCGGCGGATTGCTAATCCTCATTTCACTTTTTGCATTGTGGAAGCATCGCCGAGATCACTCTGTCGAGAGGCGGAATCCACCATAGCAGTGTGCAGTGCGGCCTAATTCGCCCAGCGTCGCAGCTTTTAGGGAAGCGTGATCTAGGATTTTGTCTGATTTTACAATCAACCGCGCTATTTTGAATCGACATGCATCGGACTGATCATTCCCGTTTCAGGAAAGCACACGATTTTGTTCCGGATTTTTCGCACGCGGAGCGGCGGACCCGGATCGTGATCGGCGTTACGGCGGCGATGATGGTTGTCGAGATCGTAGCCGGCTTAATGTCGCACTCAATGGCGTTGCTGGCCGATGGCTGGCACATGAGCACGCATGTGATTGCATTCCTGATTACAGCCGTCGCATACTATTTCGCGCGAACGCAGGCCGGCAACGCGCGCTTCAGCTTCGGCACGGGAAAAATAGGGGTGCTCGGTGGGTTCACCAGCGCCGTCGTTCTCTCGATCGTGGCAATCCTGATGGCCGGCGAATCTGTCCACCGGCTCTTTATGCCACTCGAAATTCACTTTAACGAGGCAATCGGCATCGCGTGCATTGGATTGCTGGTGAACTTGGGTTGCGCAGCGCTGCTTGCCGATCGCCATCCGGAAACCGGCGGCGGCGGTTCTCATCGTGAAGATTTAAATCTGCGGGCGGCTTATCTGCATGTGCTCGCCGATGCATTTACCTCGGTCCTGGCGATCACAGCATTGAGCGGCGGCAAATTCTTTGGCTGGGCGTGGCTCGATCCGGTGGTCGGCATTGTCGGCAGCGGCGTCGTTTTCTCATGGGCTTACACGCTGTTGCGCGACACCAGCGGCATCTTGCTCGATCGCACGCCTCCTTCTTCAGATTTGCCTGACCAAATTCGCCGCGCGGTGGAGAGCGATGGCGATTCGCTGGTAACCGATCTGCATGTCTGGCAGGTCGGCATCGGAAAATACGCGGCCATGATCTCGATTGTTGCGCACGAGCCGAAGAGCTGCGATTCCTATCGAGCGTTGCTCCGCGGCCACAACGAACTGGTTCACGTTACCATCGAGACGCAGCATTGCCGCGAAGATCATCCCGCCTCTGCGGGAATCGCGAGCCCTTAGGCTGCTAAATGGCCAACACACTGTTGCAGGTTGTCGCGGCTTATGTTTTCGCCCTCGCCGGCGGATGGATCAGCACGTCGCTGCAACTTGCGCACAAGCAGCTTTGCGCGCTGATCAGTTTCGCAGCCGGAACACTTCTCGGTGTGACGATCTTTGCGATCCTGCCGGAAAGTTTGGGCGCGTGTTCTTGGTGGGCGGTGTTCCTAGCGCTGGCTACTGGGTACGCGCTCTTCTTTTTGATCAGCAAACATGTCCATCACGTTTGCCCTGCTTGCGCGGCTAGTCATTTCGACGCGGATGCAACACGACATTTTAGCGAAATTGCGACCGTGCTAGTTGTCGCATTGGCAATTCACAGTACCACCGACGGTCTTGCCTTGGGAATTCAACGCGAGGCGCTCGCGACGGACGCGACGAAATGGTCGCTGTTCTCGGCTCTCTGCATTCACAAGATTCCTGAAGGCCTCGCGCTTGGCAGTCTTTTGATCGGCGCTGGTTTGCGCCGCAGCGCCGCGCTTGGATGGGTAGCCGCAGTGGAGGCAACGACACTCCTCGGCGGAGTGATCGGTATTTTTTTTCTGGCGAAGGTTTCCACTTTTTGGCTTGGGTTGATCATGGCGCATGTCGGCGGTGGATTTCTCTATCTCGCCGCGCACGCGGTGCTGGGAGAAATGTTGAAGCATGGAAAAAAGCTTGTCCTGACAAGTTTTTCGGTGGGCGTAGCACTGATCGCGCTTCTGAATATCGGCTTGAGGTTGCTCGGGTAGCGCACGCGTCCCTCGTGCTGGTGATCGCGTCTTCGCGATCACCGACTTTTCTTTGGTCCGCTCCTTCCGTGAACATGGCGGACGTTGACAAAAACTGTTTCGGCGTGACGCCGAAACCAACACGCGAGACGCGTGTGCTACCCTAGCGATTTGGAAATCGCCGTTCCTTGTCGTTAAATTCGCTTCGTGCATCTTTTTCGCTATCGCAACGGGCATCTCTACTGCGAAGATGTCGATCTTGTCGGGGTGGCCGAGAAATTTGGCACTCCGACTTACGTTTACAGCGCGGGAACAATTCTCGATCACTACACGCGGCTGGACGCGGCGCTCGCGCCGCTTGATCATCTGATTTGTTACGCGGTCAAAGCGAACTCCAATCGCGCGATTCTGAAATTGCTCGCTGACGCAGGCGCCGGATTCGACATTGTTTCCGGTGGCGAGCTTTATCGCGTGATCGCGGCCGGTGGCGATCACGCCAAATGCACGTTCGCCGGTGTGGGTAAATCGCGTGAGGAGATCGAGTACGCACTGGAGCAGCGCGTTTACAGCTTCAACGTCGAGAGTGAAGCGGAGCTGGAATACATCAATCGCATCGCGAGCACGAAAAACTTGCGTGCTTCGATTGCTCTGCGTGCCAACCCCGATGTCGATCCGCACACGCATGAGTACGTTTCGACTGGCTCACGCGAGAACAAGTTTGGCATCGCGCTTGACCAGCTTCCTGCGGTTTACGAGCGCGCAGCGAAAATGCGCAACATCGAGATCGTTGGCGTGCAAATGCACATCGGCTCGCAGATTACCGAGGCCGAGCCGTTTGCCAGCGCTATTACAAAAGCGACGCCCATCGTTCGCGATCTAAAATTCAAATACGGGATTAAGTTTTTCAGCATCGGCGGCGGCATGGGAATCATTTACCGCCGCGCACTCGAGAGCGGGTCAGGCAAATGGTGGAACGACCACGAGGCTGAACCATCTGCATTCGGCGTCCCCGATTACGCTGGCGCGATTGTCCCGCCGTTGCGCGAGCTTGGGATTCGAATCCTGGTTGAGCCTGGTCGTTTTCTTATTGGCAACGCAGGCGTTTTGCTCACCCGAGTCCGCTACATCAAGCAAACTGCCGAGAAAAAATTCGCGATTGTCGATGCGGGCATGAACGATCTGATTCGGCCGGCGCTTTACCAAAGCTATCACGAGATCGTACCTTGTAGGGCGTCCGCCGCGGCGGACGCCAAGAAAACGGAAAAAATCGACATTGTCGGGCCGGTATGCGAATCGGGCGATTTCTTCGCGCTCGATCGCGAGATGCCGGAAGTGCATGAAAAGGATTTACTGGCGATTATGAGCGCGGGTGCCTACGGATTTGTGATGGCGTCCAATTACAATTCGCGCCCCTTGCCAGCGGAAGCACTGGTTCACGGCGACAAGATCTCGTTGATTCGGCGCCGTCAGAGTTTGGAGGACCTCGTCCGTGGAGAGATCGAGCCACGCTGGAGTGGGGGAGTGTTGGAGTAATGGAGTATCGGGTTTTGTTTGCTCATTACTCCAATACTCCATTGCTGTTCGCGGCTACCGCTTGCACACCTTCGCGCTGCGCGTAAATAGTGCTCCTGCTTATGGGTAGTATTCGTCGGTTCTCTTTGTTGCTTTTAGTGTTGCTCGTGGTGAAGGGCAGCGTTCTCGGCGCCAACGGAGAATATATCATCGTGGTCGGTGGGCCTTCCTTGTATCAATGGGAAAAATACAAGCTTTATCCGCACGACCATTGGTGGGCGAATTTTGTGCGCGCCGCGCGTTTGCGCACAGACCAGTTGCGCGCATACCTTGGCCCGGATCAGCAAATTACCTGGCTGGTTTATAAACAGGGCTATCTGGATCGCGCGAAACAAGAACACCAGGATCTGATCGCCTTGATCGATTCGGTGCGCGCAAAATTGAATCTAAATCTTGTTTGGTTTAATGCCGGGTCGGACGTGATCGACTACCTGAACAAGGGCCAGCCACGAAACCAGGTGAAGATTACCGGCTTTGAATATTTCGGGCACTCGAATCGCGCCTGTTTCATGTTCGACTACAGCAACGTGATCGACAGCGCGTGCAAAGCGTGGTTGCACGAGAACGAACTGGGCAGGATAGACCGGCGCGATTTCGCGCATAGCGCTTACGTAAAGAGCTGGGGCTGCCATACTGGCGAGAGCATGTCGAGGAACTGGTATCGCGCCACGGGCACGCACATGATCGGTGCAATCGGGAAAACGCAGTTCATGATGGAAGAGCTGCCGATTCTCACTTCCGAAGACGGGAAGTGGGT
>DATEZD010000249.1:0-7122 GCA_035255865.1 Candidatus Udaeobacter sp. | reverse complement strand
CGATTGTTTGGTTTTCATATGTTTTTCTTGTTTAGGTTTGGTTTCTGTTTTGGTTTTTCCGGCGGGTCTGTTGTTTACGCCGGTTCACGTGCTAAAGCGGAATGCCCGCCTAAACCCCGCCACGACGGCGCAGTTTTTTTTCGATTGCCTCCGGTTGTGCTGTAAAAATCCCTCGATCGTGATACAATTTGCGGCGTCGAGCAGCCTGTATGACGACGCCTCCATCCACGCGGACGGACCCTCTGCCCGCTGCATTCGTCGTGAAGTCCCCGATATACTGAACCGCGCCGAAGGGAGGTACCGGCATTTGGGTCAGGAAGACCGCAAAGGTCGTATTGGCCCGCAGGCCCTCGGCATGCAAATCCAGGGTATCCACACCGCGAACGTCCTCCTTCGGAGAAACGGCAACCTCCGCCGCCGCATTCGGGAGGCAGGTTCTGATAGCATCCGAAGCTGGTACCAGGTTGAACCTGGACAGGCCCTGTGCATGAGCTGCCTGGCCAGTTGCGAGTACTGCGAGCAAGCCAAAGGCGGCTATGAAGGTCGAACGAATTGGCAGCTTCATCGGTGCATGCTTTTCTCTGCAAGTGGTCGAAGGCTGATGATTGTTTGAGTTGATTACCGATTGTTTGGTTTTCATATGTTTTTCTTGTTTAGGTTTGGTTTCTGTTTTGGTTTTTCCGGCGCGTCTGTTGTTTGTGCCGGTTCAATGTGGTAAAGCGGAAAAGCCGCGTGAAACCCGCCACGGCTGCGTAGTTTTTCTGATCGCCTCCGGCCGTGCTGTGAAATTCCCTTGGTCGTGTTAGACTTTGCGACGTCGAGCAGCCTTTATGACGACGCCTCCATCCACGCGACAAGAGGTCACCCAATTGCTCGGCGACTGGAGCGGCGGAGACGAGAGAGCGTTGGAGAAGCTGTTCCCGCTGGTGCAACCCGAATTGCACCGGCTCGCTCACCATTATATGAGCAGGGAGCGCGCCGGCCACACTCTGCAAACCACCGCGATCCTCAACGAAGCCTATCTGCGACTGGTCGATGATACGAAGCCGGTCTGGCAAGGCCGGAGCCACTTTATCGCGGCGGCCGCGCAGTTGATGCGACGCATCATGGTTGACCACGCCCGTGAACGCCAAGCACTCAAGCGTGGCGGCGGGGCGTTGAAAGTAACCCTGGATGAAGCCGCGTTAGTAACAGAGACGCGATCAGACGAGTTACTCGCGCTCGATGAAGCGTTGGACAGCCTGGCGGCGCAGGATCCGCGCAAAAGCCAGATTGTTGAACTCCGCTACTTCGGTGGGTTGTCGGTCGCAGAGACGGCTGAATTCCTGAAACTCTCTCAGCGGACGGTGGAGCGCGAATGGACCATGGCCAAGGCCTGGCTTTACCGGGAACTGAGCGAGGAAGAAAGCTGATGAAGGCTGAGCGCTGGAAACAGGTCAACGATCTTTTCCAATCAGCCGTTGAACGTGCGCCCGGTGAACGGGTCGCATTTCTTGATGAGGCTTGCCATGGTGACGAAGGCCTACGTAAGGAGGTGAGTTCCTTGCTCACCTCTTATGAGCGGTCGGAGAATTTTATTGAATTACCGGCCTTTGAAGTTGCTCCCGAACTCGCGACTAACGACAAGGCCGGCGCGCTGGTTGGAAAATTGATTGGTCATTATCGGATCGACTCACTCATCGGCGTCGGCGGAATGGGCGAGGTTTATCTCGCGCGGGACGAGCGACTCGGGCGCAAAGCTGCGCTCAAGCTTCTCCCAGATAGTCTGACGACGGACGAGACGCAGTTGAGCCGCTTCGAAAATGAAGCACGTAGTGCCTCGGCTTTAAATCATCCGAACATTCTAACGGTTTACGAGATCGGTGCGGAGGGCGACCGGCTATTCATTGCGACGGAATTCATCGAAGGCGTGACCCTGCGCGCGTCGATCATGTGCGGGAGGATAAATCTGCATGCGGCGCTGGAAATTGCGCTGCAAGTGGCCTCGGCGCTGGCTGCCGCGCATGAAACCGGCGTCGTGCACCGTGACATCAAACCGGAGAACATCATGTTGCGACCGGACGGATACGTAAAGGTGCTCGATTTCGGAATTGCCAAACTCACCGAGCACAGGCCAGCGTCGGACGATCACACGACCGAAGCAACGGGGACGCTGCAAACGCGACCGGGCTTAGTGTTAGGCACGGCGCGTTACATGTCTCCGGAACAGGCGCGTGGCCAGAAGGTGGATGCGCGCACGGATATTTGGAGCTTGGGCGTAGTGCTCTACGAAATGGTAGGAGGAAGTCCGCCGTTCCGTGGCGAGACGCCGAGCGACTGCATTGCCGCCATCCTAACAAAGGAGCCGCCACCTTTATCCGGCGTATTGCCGGATGTTCCACTGAAACTCGAATCCATTCTGCAAAAAGCGTTGCGCAAAAACAGTGATGAACGTTACCAGACGATCAAGGAGATGCTTGCCGACCTGCGCATTCTGAAGGGGGAACTGGAAGCGGATGGCTCTTTGCCGCAGGCCAAGGCGCGTGCCGACTCCATCGTTAGCAAAATCAACCGTCATAAGCATGGCCTGTTACTCACTCTGGCGGCGGCGCTCCTGGCGGCCGGGGCGGTTGCCTACTCTTTCTTGTTTGTCACGCCAGCGCCACGACTAAATGAAAAATCCATCGCCGTTCTGCCATTTGAAAACCTGAGTGAGGAAAAATCCAACGCTTACTTCGCCGATGGGATTCAGGACGAAATTCTGACCCGTCTCTCAAAGATCGCAGATCTCAAAGTGATCTCGCGCACGTCCACGCAGCGTTATAAGAAGAAATCTCAAAAACTTTCTGAGATTGCGAACCAACTCGGTGTCGCCAATCTCCTGGAAGGTAGTGTCCAAAAAACAAATGATCAGGTACGCGTGAATGTGCAATTGATCAGAGCCGCGAATGATTCGCATCTCTGGGCAGAGACTTTTGATCGCAGATTGACTGACATCTTCTCGGTCGAGAGTGAGGTGGCCAAAGCCATTGCCGATCAGTTGCGTGCGAAACTTACTGGTCAGGAAGAACAAGTCATAGCGGCTAGACCGACGGATAATCCTGAAGCTTACGATGCCTACCTGCGTGGTCTGGCTTATACACTGAAAACGGGAAGCTCACCCGCCAACACCCTTAGCGCACAGAAATATCTCAAAGAAGCGGTGCGGTTGGATCCTAAGTTCGCCCTGGCTTGGGCGCTGCTGTCATACGTCGATGCGCTGGGCTATGTCACACTCAACCTTCAACCAACGGTCGCCCTCCGGGAAGAGACCGGGCAGGCAGCTGAAACCGCGCTCACTCTTCAGCCCAATCTCGGCGAGGCCATATTGGCCAAAGGATATTACTACTACGCCTGCTTGAAAGATTACGACGCGGCAGTGCGTTACTTTGAGCAAGCGCGTCAGTTTTTACCAAATAACAGCCAGATCCCCGAATCGCTAGCTTACGTCGCCCGACGGCGAGGGCAGTGGGAGCGAAGCGAGTCCTACTTTAACGAAGCTGAGCGGCTCGATCCGCGCAACGTTTCCCTGCTCACGCAGCATGCCCAATCGTACGTAATAGTTCGTCGCTTCCCCGAGGCGCTGCGGAAGTTTGATCAGGTGCTCGATGTTATACCGGACGACGTGGATACCCTTGCGCAGAAGGCAGGTATTGCACAAGCGCAAGGTGATCTCCCGCGGGCTGCTGCACTACTCGCTCCGCTGCATCCGTCCGCCGACGACACTGGCGCCTTGGAAATACAAGTTTACCAGGCGATCCTGGAACGTCGCCCTGCGCAAATGATCTCCCGGCTAAAGGAATTACTTACCAAGCCTGATCCAGCGTTGGGTTTTAACAACGGCGAACTGCGCTTTTGGTTAGGCTGGGCACAAGAAGTCGCAGGCGACCATGCCGCTGCTCAGGAAAGTTTTCGACAAGCTCGCGGCGAACTGGAACCATTCCTCAAAGAACAGCCGGACAACTACGTCCTCATTGGAGATCTCGCACTGGTTATTATGGGACTTGGTGACGAAGCCGCAGCGTTAGCTCTTTCGGAGCAGGCGATGGCTGTGCTCCCCCTCGAGAAAGACGTGGTGGATGGTCCCGCTCCGATCGAGATTCTCGCAAGGGTGGCAGCCCAACTGGGAGAGCCGGACCGCGCCATCACCGCGTTACAGAAACTGTTATCGATACCGTCCGAGGGCGCGCTCGCTTGGCGCGGGCCGCTCACTCCCGCGCTGCTCCGGCTCGATCCAATGTTCGATCCGCTCCGGAACGATCCGCGCTTCCAGAAATTGACAGTAGAGCCTATCTCGAAATCTCTCTAAGTAACAAGACCACAGCTTGCGCTCCCCAGAAGTTTTCTGCTGAGACTCGCCACGGCGAGCAAGCTGTAGACACTACAGCAGAACGCCTCGACATAGCGAGGCGGCTACAACATCACGTCTTCGCGTAGAAGGATCGCCCTGCGGCCAGGTTTGATGTCACCTTGTGAAATTGCTTCGCCGTTGCATAAATGGCTGATATTTCAATAACAGATGAAATGGCGGCACAGTTGTTTAATCGCAGCATTCATTCTTTGTTTAGCTTCTGTCAGATCAATGCATGCAGAACAATCTCCGGCGGAACGGGTGGCTGAAATTCAGGCTGCGTTGCGCGACGCCAAACTGGACGGTTGGCTGTTTTACGATTTCCGGCACAGCGATCCCCTCGCCTATCGGATTTTGAAATTGGACGAGAAGATGTTCGCGTCACGTCGCTGGTTCTATTACGTCCCTGCCACGGGCGAACCGGTGAAGATTGTGCAATCGATCGAGCAGTTTAAACTCGACTCGCTTCCGGGCAGGAAACTTGTCTTTCGCGGCTGGCAGGAATTGCACGCGCGACTGAAGGAAGTGCTGAGCGCGGCGGGAAAGAAATCAAAGAGCCGCATTGCGATGCAGTATTCGCCGATGAACGACATCCCCTACATCTCACGCGTGGATGCCGGAACCATCGAGCTTGTCCGCTCGTTTGGAGTAGAACCCGTGACCAGCGCGGAACTGGTGCAGCGATTCGAAGCCGTGTTCTCGCCGGATCAGCATCAGATGCATGTGGAAGCCTCCGATAAAATGCATCGCATCATTCAGGAGGCATTTGCCGAGATTGCGCGCCGAATTCGCGCCGACGAACCAACCACTGAGTGGGACATCGCGCAGTTCATGCTGCGCCGCTACAAGGAAGAAGGAATGCAACAGGAGCCAATGATTGTGGCGGTGAACGCGAACACCGCCAATCCGCACTACATGCCGACAAAGGAAAAGAACTTACCAATCAGGCGCGGCGATTTCGTGTTGATCGATGCGGCTACGAAACTGAACAAACCGGAGGCAGTCGCGACCGACCAAACCTGGACTGGTTACGTTGGCGAAAGTGTTCCCGACGATTACTCACGCATTTTCAATATTGTGCGGGAAGCACGCGATTCGGCGGTCGATTTCGTGCGTAAGAACATTCAGGCGGGCAAACCGATTCGCGGAGCTGAAGTGGACGACGTGTCACGTGGCGTAATTACCCGCGCAGGTTTCGGCGAGCAATTCACACATCGGACCGGCCATTCGATCGGCGAAGAAACCCACGGCAACGGCGTCAACATCGACGATTTCGAAACGCGCGATTCGCGGCGCATCATTCCGAGAGTTTGTTTTTCAATTGAGCCTGGAATTTACCTCGAAGGAAAATTTGGCGTTCGATCAGAGATTAACGTTTACGTTTCGGATAAAAACATCGAGGTCACCGGGCAACCAATCCAAACGGAGATCATCCCGATCCTGAAAATTCAGTGATGATTAAGGTTTGTGCTCAACCGATACCATCCAGCCGACGCCAAACCGGTCTTCAAGCATTCCGAATTTGGGCGCCCAAAATGTCTTCTCAAGAGGCATTGTAACCTTGCCGCCGTCCGCAAGCGTGTTGAAGACGTTGTCGGCTTTTTGCTCGTCCGAAACAACAATTGAAAGCGAGAAACCCTCGAAGCGGGGTTGGCCGTCGCACCTGCCGTCCGAAGCCATCAGGATTGTTTCGCCAATACGGAAGCTGGCGTGCATCACTTTGTTTTCCATTCCAGGCTGCGTCATGCCTGGTTGGGGCGCATCCTTGAAACGGCTGAGCATCTCCACCTCCGCGCCAACAGCGCTGCGGTAGAATTCCAGCGCCTCTTCGCAGCGACCGTTGAAAAACAGATATGGTTGCACCGACATATTCGAGTTAGTCATACGCGTAGCTTGCGATTCGTTTGGCTGAAGGTCAATGTGCCACTGCTCACGGCATTCTTGAAGAACGCCGCGTGCCCGAGCCAGGTAATCGAGACGGTCTTCTTCTCGTTAGGCGACGGCGTTTGCGCCAGCGCCGCTCCGTCGATCGCGAAAGCAACTAAAAGACAGACCCACATCCGCATCCCAAACCTTTTCATTCCAGCGCCGATCATCCGTCGGCGCGGGTCGACGCGGATTTGATATCGACCACTGGCGTGCCGTCGAAGGCTTCGATCGGCCCGACCTTTAACCGCGTGCCCTCAATTGCGCGCACTGTGACCGGGTGAAGGCCCAGCGGATTCGGTCGAGCCGGTGAGCGGGTATAAAACACGCCGGTAAGCGGACGGCTCTCGTCGCTGCGCGGATGCCCCTTCAACACGTCGCGCTTCGCTTCGTGCAACCACGTAATCACGATCAGTTCGTGCCCCACTTCCATTCCCAGCAATGCCTCCGCGAATCGCGGTTCGATCTCGAGCCAGGCGTCCGGCGCGCCTTCCGGTCCTTGTCGCGGCGCGTCTTCACGGCCTTTCACTGTCGATCGAATGAAGCCAATCGGCTCCAGTGCGTAAGAGCTCATCTTGTCCAACGTTGTTGACGTTTCCTGCGACGCAACTGATCCCTTGGCCTACGCGAGCAGCTCTTCGAGTTCTTCGGTGGTGAGGCCGGTCATGAGCGGTTCCTCGCTATCGATGGCAGCGTCGATCGCGGCGCGTTTTTTCTCCTGCAGGCGCAAGATTTTTTCTTCGACCGTGTCGCGGGTGATCAGCTTGTAGGCGGTGACGACACGGGTTTGCCCGATGCGATGGGCGCGGTCGGTGGCTTGCGCCTCG
>DATEZD010000248.1:0-8011 GCA_035255865.1 Candidatus Udaeobacter sp. | reverse complement strand
GAGACGGTCCTGAAAGGTTTTAGCTCACCATCACCGCAATACCAGGCCGAAACGAAATCAAGAACACTTCCTTCTGGGTTTGGCGCCCATGCGTGTCCCAGAACCCACCCCGTCTTCTCGCAAACGTCGCGAAGCACTACTTCCAGAGCCGACGATAGATCCTCGGCCACTGTCAATTCCGTTGTAATCGTTTGCAGCAAACTGAGCTGCTCTTCACTTTCCTGGCGCTTTTGTTCCGCGCTTTGAGATGTCTGAGCTCTTTTACGATCCGTGCTCATAGGTTCGGCGTGCTTAATCTTGTGCTACGCGACAGCATAATTCCATTGGACCAAAGTCCTACTGAGGAAGGAAGAAATGCTCCGGCAGAAAACCAACTGACGCAAGATAGTTGCGGCTCCAGTCGAAGCAAAAACGAAACCCCGCGCAGTCTCCACCGGGGAACGGTGAGCTTCTATTTTGTCGCCAAATCCGAAGGTGATTTCACGCAACGGAAACCGAGGTGATTCGTCCCGGTGTTCACCTCGCCTTTGCCGCGTGTGCCGACGATGTAGCGGGAACAATATTGCTCATTGCAAAGAAACGACCCACCGCGATGGACGCGCTTCTTCTCGTTAGGCTCCGCCGGATCAAATGGCGAATCCGGTCCTTGTGGATTGCGCGCCACGCCGCCTTTGTCCACCAGCGTCTTGTAGTAATCAGGGCGATACCAGTCGCTGCACCATTCCCAAACGTTGCCCGCCATGTCGTAAAGTCCATAACCATTCGGCGAGAACGATTTCACCGGCGCAATGCCTGCATAGCCATCTTCGCCTGCATCTTTCACTGGAAACTTTCCCTGCCACGTGTTGGCCATCCATTTCCCGCCGGGCCGAAATTCATCCCCCCACACGTAAGTCTTTCCAGACAACCCGCCGCGCGCGGCAAATTCAAATTCCGCTTCAGTTGGCAAACGTTTGCCCGCCCATTTCGCGTAAGCTTCCGCGTCTGGATAAGCGATCTGCAACACCGGATAATTTTCCTTCCCTTTGATATCGCTTTGCGGCCCGACCGGATGCCGCCAGTTCGCGCCTTTGACGTAGCTCCACCACTGATAATGATCGGTGAGTGGGACCTCCTGATCGGTCGGCGCGAAAACAACTCCGCCCGCTACAAGATTTTCCGCAGGCGCGGTCGGAAATTCTTCCTGGGTTGGCGTCCGTTCCGCGATCGTAGTGTAGCCGGTGGCCTTAACAAACTTCTCGAACTGCCCATTCGTCACTGCCGTTGCATCCATCCAGAAACCATCTACGCGGACGCGATGAACGGGACCGGCGTCGTTCGACGCCATAGGCATCTCATCCATGCCATGACCATTCGTCGAGGCGCCCATCGAGAACTCACCGCCGGTAATCCAGACCATCCCTTCTGGCGCTTTGCCTGGCGCTCTCGTTTTATTAGACAGTGTTGGCTCGAATGCGGAACTACTCTCCTGCGCGTCAAGCCATTGTGGAAGAGCCGCGCTAAAACTGACAACTACAATAAGAGTAAAAATGATTCGCCTCATTTTAGTCTTCGATTGTCTCCGCGACCTCTTCTGCGTCTTCCACGGCCTTCTCGTCAGCCGCGCTCAGATTTGAAGGCCTGGTGTCGATGGTCACCTTGAAGATTTTTCCAGTGAACTTATTGTCGCCTTGCTTGTAGTCGTTGGACACCGCGGTTTCATTGTCCACGCCTACGTCAGTGCCTTCGTCGGCTGAAAAGGCATAAGGCTGGGTTTTCGGAATCCGTCCTTCCGCCACTTTTTGTCCGTCCACATAGAGGGCGCACTTACCGCCTGAGCCGGGTTTTGGCGCATCGACTATAAACTCATACTTGATTTCGTGCTTGCCAGCGGACAAAGCGCTTGGGCCGCCGATGTTGGTTCGTTCTATTCCAAAGTAATTGTACTCGTGGTGAACCTTTCCTTCTTTCACGTAGAGCACCCAGCCACCGAAGGCACCCGCTTGTGCAACGATCACGCCGCTTGTGTTGGCGTCTTTCAATTCAACCGGTGTCGTAATTGTGTAGGAGCGGTTCTTCACATTGATAAAGGCGTTTTCGGTCATCCCGGTCATTCCCGGATAAACTGTCAGCGAGGTCCGATTGCCCATCAGGTCGGGTCGCCCGGCGATGGTCGCATTAAGGCGCTCCGCTCTGCGGTCATCGATAGGCAGCACATGGTTCTTGATTGCCTCCTTTGTGAAGAGGTCTTGAAGCTCTTTCAGCTTTGCGGGATTTTGCGTGGCGAGATCGTGGGCCTCGCTGAAATCCTCGGCTACGTGATAGAGTTCCCACACGTCTTTGCTCAGCGGAGGCATCTGCGTGACCAACCAAGGTATGGAATGCCGCGTACAAGCAATCCATCCATCGTGATAGATGCCGCGGTTCCCAAACATTTCGAAATACTGAGTCGTATGTGTTTCCTTAGCTTTGGGATTGTCGAACGTGTAAACCATTGACGTTCCATCGAACGGCCTCTGCGCCGTTCCATTGACGGTCTTGGGGAAGGGCAAACCCGCGGCTTCCAGCACAGTAGGCGCAATGTCGGTTACATGAGTGAACTGCGAACGAATTTCTCCCCTGGCTTTTATTCGCGCGGGCCAGTGGATCACGACTCCATCAGTAGTGCCGCCGTAATGCGAAGCTACCTGTTTGGTCCATTGGAACGGGGCATCGCCAGCCCAAGCCCAGCCGATCGCATAATGTGGAAAGGTCGTTGGGTCGCCCCAGTTATCGAGATGAGGCATGTTAATCTCGGCGGTATTGATGATCCCATTCAGCGCCATCATTTCGTTGTAGGCACCTTCCGGTCCGCCTTCCGCGCTGGCACCGTTATCGCCGGTGATGTAGATAAACAACGTGTTATCCAAGACGGCCATATCCTGCAGGGCGTCGACCAGGCGACCTATTTGTTCATCTGTGTGCTCAACAAAGCCAGCAAAGGTCTCCATTTGCCGGGCTTCCAGTTTCTTCTGATCCGGTGTCTGGGAATCCCAGGAAGGAATTTCCTTGGGTCGCTTGGTTAACTCGGCGTTCGGCGGGATCACGCCCATTTGCTTCTGGCGAGAAAAAATTTCTTCGTGCAACGCATCCCATCCCTGATCGAATTTGCCTTTGTAGCGGTCAATATATTCCTTCGGCACGTGGTGCGGCGCGTGCGCCGCGCCGGGGGCGAAGTAGACGAAGAAAGGTTTGTCCGGCGTCAATGAGTGTTGGGCCTGCATCCAGCCGATCGCCTGGTTCGTCATATCAACAGTAAAATGGTAATCGGGATCGTGCG
Source organism: Candidatus Udaeobacter sp. (assembly GCA_035255865.1). Classification (GTDB taxonomy): domain Bacteria; phylum Verrucomicrobiota; class Verrucomicrobiia; order Chthoniobacterales; family UBA10450; genus Udaeobacter. Next base: position 4,713 of record DATEZD010000248.1, on the reverse strand, counting down.
GCGGCTCTACCCGGATAGTTCCATCAAAAATCGCCGGCGCCCACTGATTGGTCTCGCCGCCGATGAAACCGTAAAACTTGTCGAAGCCCGAGTGAGTGGGCCACCGATCATAAGGTCCGGAGACGGAGACCTCCCACGGAGGCGTTTCGTGGTACTTGCCAAAGGCAGCAGTGCTGAAGCCATTGAGCCGCAACACCTCCGCCAGCGGTGCCACACTTTGCGGACGGATTCCGGTATAGCCGGGAAAAGCAGTGGCTACTTCCATGATGGCGCCCGCGTTGTTTACGTGGTGATTGCGTCCCGTTAACAACGCAGTCCGCGTCGGCGAACAGAGCGCAGTAGTATGAAAGTAGTTATAGCGGAGGCCGTCCGCTGCCAGCTTGTCGAGTGTCGGCATCTTACACGGGCCACTAAACGTGCTTGGTTGTCCAAAGCCGACGTCGTCGAGTAAAACAACGACCACATTGGGCGCGCCCTTAGGTGCTTTAACTTCAAAGCGCCGCGGCGCCTTGGCATTGCGGACGTCAAGTTCGGTGATAGTTGCCGGCTGCGGCTCGGGAACCGGCAGGACCGTCCGATCGATCTGCGCTCCTACCGTTGGCGCGAACATCGCAATGAGTGCGAAACTGAGCTGTGCCGCGATATATTTTAGTTTCATGCGTATCTATAGGAGTTTCGATTTTCATGTTTCTTGTCTTGCGATCGTTAACTGGCGATCAATTCAAGCGCAGCCTCAGTTGAAGGTCGCTAGGTCTTAAATGTGGAGCGGTTGCGCGAGGCGGAACTCCATCCTTAGCCCGTGTGGAGCTACAAAGGGGCCAACCGTTATACCGCGAGCCCGAGCGCCCCCCCGAATGGCCAGGTTTTGCACTTCAAACCCGCTGACTGTCTTAATCGGGATTGTGCGCCCGCTAACTGAGACATCGGTCAGATTCAGAATCAGCGGACCGGACCGGTACGGGTTCGCCTGGGACGACTCGATTTTGCCGTGGAATTTTGTCCCGGCTCGGAGCACGGCTTTCCCATTCACAGCGACATCCTGATCAAGTTGTGCGGTGAAAGTTCTGCCAACTCGGTCGGTTGACTGGATGGTATTGAGTGTTCGCACAACGAGAGTTGTGCCGGCAGGGATTGTAGCGGCGAATGAGGTCGCGATCCAGGCGCAGCTGGCAATCGCGATGAGAATGAATGTTTTCCTGGTCATAGGTTCTCCTAGTTAGTGCTGGATTGGTGTTGAGGCAACGAACCGAATATGTTATTTGCCAACGGCGGCGAAGGAATCAAGAACGCGGGGAAGCAGGTTCGAACTCGAGTCGGTTGTGTTCTTGTGGCCGATGAGCAGACGGCGGATCAGCGTCGAGAAAGCCGAGGGCATGCGGTACCTTGATTACCCGGACACCAGCCGCGCGTTGCCGGTCCAAAATTTGATCGCGCAAGGCCTGCATTCGCGTCCAATGCACCTTTGGCCGGAAATGATGTTCCGCGTGGTAGCCGTTGTAGAACCAGGTCCAGTTATAGAGCTTTTCATAACTGCTCACGCCCCACGCGATCGGCTCGTCGGGGTTGCCGCCGTAATGCCGATAGTAACCGTTCAAATAAGACAGGCAGTGGCCAAAGTACCAGAATGGCAAAAGGAAACAGATGTAATGCCAGTTAAGAATACCGAGGATAACAAATGTGCTGACAAACAGTGCGAGCTCGGTTACGCCCCAAAACGCCTCGCGCGGATTCTTCCGTTTCAACTCTTTCAAGACGGTCTTGGGATCTTCACGGAAAAAGCTCAAGAACGTGTATTTGAATGGACCCTCCGCTTCGCCGTCGTGACCGTGTTTGTAAATGGAGATCCAATCGATCGTCTCCCCGTGCTCGTCCGGACGATCAGCATTACCCTTGTGATGCTGCATGTGAATGCACTCGTAAAAAATTTGGCCGAACCCGACCGTGATTGATTCCAGGATACTGAACAGACGATTGAGAAGCGGCGAACGGAAATACGGATTGTGAATGAAATTGTGGGAGACGCCGTTGATGTTCCAGGAGATGCTCACCGAATAGAGAAAACCGAGAATCAGCATGACCCAGAGCGGTACGCGGGGAAAAAGATAAAACATTCCAAAGAAGTACGCGCAGTGTAAAACAGCGGCGAGAACCGGCACCGCGTCCCAGCGCGTGTGCGCAAAGAGCCTGGAGTTCGTCCTGGGGCGTTCGATACTTACAAATTCGCTCGATGAGAGTGCCATTGTCGTCAGAATTATCTGACTCTACCGTCTGTTGCGCAATCCCAATATTGGACTTTAGGCCTACGTCACCACGAGATCCCATTCGACAGCTCGGTCGCGGCCTGAAGCGAACTGCTATTCATTGCGCGATTCCTGGTTCAGGTGGAAGAGGCAGACCTTCGCGGATCAGCTTTGAGAAATCCGGAGAGTCGTTGGCGGCGCGAGCGCGGGTGTTGATCAGGCTTCGGGTTTTTAGCTCGGCAAAGGGAAGCCCGCCGGTGACGATGGCGTGGCGCTCGTACAGCAGTTCGTCGCCTTTGCCGTTGAGCAGGATGCGCCAATCCCACGGCACGCGCTCGTTGGGTGGATGCTGCGTGCGAATGCTCGTCGTGCAGTTGGTGGTGATGGCATTATACCAGCGCGGCTTGGTCCGAAGCGCGTTGAGCGAACGGATGTATTCAAGGAAACGTTCGCGCGCCTGCGCCGGCGAAACCGTGGTGCGATAAAGATAAACGTCCTCCTTGCGGTAATTTGTGCGCAGACGGATCACGTCACGCTCATCAGCCACGATGTAGATCAGTTCGAACTGACGGTAAAGCCCGCCGATAGTCGAGTAGGTTTGGCCAAGCTTCTTGCGTATCTCGATGGAGAAGCAGAGCGGCGGCGCGTCAGCGAATTGAAAACTGACGATGGGATGCGCGATCCAAGACGAGCCCCAGTAATTGATGGCCAAGTCGATGCCGGTGATCTGCGAGATGCGCACGGTGCGCGTCTCCCAGTGCGGCGTGTAGTCTGTCTCGGTGCGGTAGTCGCAGTTGCGTACATTATGGAACGTGACTTCGTCGCCTTGAATGTCAGCCCATGCTTCCCTGGCCACGTCCGGCTGCCAGTCGCTATCGTTGGTGGGAGAAAGCGTCAGCCACCAGATAAGCACGCCGGCAAAGAGCACGACAACGACGACCAGCTTTCGCCAGAATGGCCTAACGAATAGGAGGACGACTGCAAACGTGATCGCAAGCAGTGCGGCCGCCATCCGGTTGCCCGCTCCGAATGGAGCGTCAAACCATACCGCGCCAAATGCCCAGGCAATAGCGATGATGGCTGCAAGAAGAACCAGCAGTGCCCCAACCCATCGAATGACTCGCATCAGATTACACTACGAGCGTTCAGGATCCTGAAGCGACACGCGTGCGGCAAGTGAGACAAGTGTAACAAGCAGGAACGCATTAATCGCAGATTCTTGTGTGCGGATTCAAGGAGTCGCCTTGGCGACAATGGTCCTCGACGCGCTACTCGTCCTAAGATGTAAACGCAGGATCCGGTCGAGCTCGGCAATGGTTTGCGGCAGTTCGCATGCCCCGTGCGGGCCGGGAACAATCACTTCGGATTGCGCACCATCGAGATGAGAACTCCAGTAAGGGACCACACCATCAGTACAGTCCGGGCAATGGTCCTTCCCGCGATCGCCGATGATCGAATGATAAGGAACCGTGATCGGCACGCTGTTGACTACCGGCAACGCTGGATTTGACGGTTTGAGGCCCGTGATACTGTTCGGAAGACGTTTGGAACTTCCGGTCAATTGCACAAGTTCTGCGCTGGTGAGTGTGTCCTTCATGGCCGAGGCAATGTTAAATGGAAGAGCGATCAAGCTAGTGCCAAATCTACCCAATCCGCTGCTCGCCATCTTGCTCCCGCGATGCGGGGTACAAATGAACACAACGCGTTTGATCCGAGGATTGGCCCGAAATGTGGTGGCGCGCACAACCAAGCTATTGCTAGAATTTTCTCTAAAAATGCTTTTCGCGGTTTCTCCCAGAGCTTTCTCCCACATCGCACGTGTGACCGTAACCACTTGGTAGTGAGTGAGCATGCCGCCCATGCTGTGACCGATAACAACGTACGGTCGATGGTTTGGATAAAGTTGATCGACCTTGGCCAGTTCCTCGCGCAATCGAAATGCGGAATAGAGGATGGGGTTGCCGGTCGGATAGCCAAAGACCCAGAATTGATAGTGTTTGCGGATCTCAGGGTCGGCTTGAAGTCCATTAATCGTTTGCACCCAGTCGAACGGCGTTGAGAAAAGGCCGTGCACGAAAACAAGCGGAATGCGGTCGGGGTCGTAAGGCTGCAGGAAATACAAGCCAGTCTTGTCCATATAACGACTGGATCGAAGCATTGCCATTAATGACACGAGCAGAAGATTACCCGGCGGCTGGTAGTAGCCGATCGGCGCTGAGAAATCGGCGGCGAGCGGACGAATTCGTCCTTGAACGAGCGCCGTCGGTTGTTCCTCGGGGCGCCGCAGAGCCAAACTAGCGTCGCTTCTCTTGAAATCGAGTGTGGCCGTGACGGCTGCGGGAATCCCTTTCTTGGCAGCAAACTTTTCGGGCGGATTGACGATTCGCACTCCAACAAGGGAGCCGCCAACGCCCTCCTGATGGTTTTGCTTTTTTATCAATTTTTCTTTGATCTCCGCGGAAGGCACAAAAGA
>DATEZD010000247.1:0-4068 GCA_035255865.1 Candidatus Udaeobacter sp. | reverse complement strand
GCGCAGCATGAGAGATGCGATTTTGCGTACGGAGACGAGTTCAACGCGTATATGAAGGAGGGACTCCTCGCACGGCTCGATTGCGCGTGGTCACGCGATCAACCCCAGAAAATCTATGTGCAACACAAAATGACGGACAACGCCGCGGAAATTTGGAAATGGATCGATGCCGATGGCGCCTACTTTTTCGTGTGTGGCGACGCGCGCAGGATGGCCAAGGACGTCGATGCGACGCTACGGAAAATTGTGCAGGAACAAGGCGGCAAAACAGTGGAGCAAGCCAACGAATACGTTGAGAAGCTCAAAAACGAGAAGCGTTACAAGCGGGATGTGTATTAAATGACGAAGCACGAATGTCGAAGCACGAAGGAATGTCGAAGTGTGAAATAATTGCAGGGCGTTTCTGCGAAACGCCACGGCGTCTGACACAGACGCCCTACAGTTTCGTCATTTGGATTTAGTGTTTCATTCGTCATTCGTCATTCGTCATTCGGATTTCGTCATTGGCCACGTTTATGGCATATTAGGGAACAAACGTTAAACCATGTACGAGAACACTGAATTTACATTGAGCCGCGATTGCGATGCGATCCAGATACCGAGCGGCCAAAAGACAACAATCCCGGCCGGAACGCAGGGGGTGATCACGCAAAGCCTCGGAGGAAGCTATACCGTTGCAACTTACCAGGGGTTGGCTCGCGTAGCAGAGAAAGACCTCGACGCGCTCGGATTGGAAAAACCGCAGGCGCAGGAAACGCAGAAAGCTGCAAGCACAAATGGTGAAGTCTCAGAGGAAGACGTGTGGAACCAGTTGCGGCAATGCTACGATCCGGAGATCCCGGTCAACATCGTTGATTTGGGACTGGTTTACGATTGCCGTCTGATCAAGAAAGAGGACGGCGGCACGCGAGTGGAAGTGAAAATGACTTTGACCGCGCCTGGATGCGGGATGGGACCCGCCATCGCTCACGATGCACAGAGCAAAATCTTGTCCATCGACGGCGTGGATGAAGCGGATGTCCAGCTCGTCTGGGACCCGCCTTGGAATCAAAATATGCTCAGCGAAGCGGGCCGGATGAAGCTCGGCATGATCTGAGGCAGCGCGAGCGTGCTCCGCTCTCGTTTTGCAGTGGTCGCAGGCCAAGGGCATGCTCGATTGCGTCATTGCGAAAACTTTTTTTTTGTGAATTTTTTATTCTCGCATTGACAATGCGCGTGTGAATTTTACACTCGACATCCCCGAAGCCCCTCAGTTTGAAAAATCCTGAGCGCGTTTTAGAAATTTCGATATGCCTTTAACTGCACTTATTTTGACCGAAAACGTTCCGGGACTCGGCGCAGAAGCGGACGTGGTCAAAGTACGTCGTGGCTATGCGCGCAATTACCTCCTGCCACGCGGCAAGGCCTACGAAGTTACGCCAAGCGCTTTGCGCAAGCTGGATGCTCTCAAGCAAAAGCGCGCCGAGCGCGAAGCACGCGAATTGAACGAGTCGGAAGAATTCAGCCGGCGTATTGAAAAGTTAAGAGTGACCTTCATACTCGCGACCGGCGAGACCGGAAAAGCTTTTGGTTCAATCACCGCGCAAGACATTGTTAACCGGCTCAAGGACGAGATCGGAGTCGAGATTGACCGGCACAAAATCGTGCTCGAACGGCCAATAAAAGATACCGGCGACCACGAGGTGCAGGTTAAATTGCATCACGATGTCAGTGCGCAGTTTAAGTTTAACGTGAAGTCGGCGGCGGAAGAGGCGAAACCTGCGGAGGCGGCTCCAACCGCAGAGCCTGAGAGAAAACGCCGTTCATTTTTCCGAAAAAAGACAGAAGCGAAAAAAGAAACCGAATAAATGGCGACTCAACCGTCCTCGCGGACCGCTGAGAAGCCTCGCAGAGAATCCGGGAACGGACCCGGCCGAGGCTGGCCGGAGAGAAGCGGCGAAAAAGTTGTTCGCATTTCGCCCACAGGTTCTGCGCAGGATATTCACCGTACCCCGCCGCACAGCGTTGACGCGGAGCAGGGCGTGCTCGGCTCGATGCTCATCTCGCCGCGTGAAACCATCGCGGAATGCGTCGAGAAAATTAACGAAGAATACTTTTACGTCCCCGCGCACCGGACGATTTACAACCTTCTCGTCGATCTTTGGAATACGTCGCAAGCGATCGACCTGATTACGTTCACACAGGTGCTGCGTGATCGGCATCTTCTCGACAGCGTCGGCGGCGCCGCATTTGTCACCAGCCTTTTCACCTTTGTCCCAACTGCCGCGAACGTGGGCTATTACCTCGACATCGTTCGCGACAAATACATCCTGCGGGAAATCATTTCTGCCGCCACCGAGAGCGTACGCCGCGCTTACGAGGAACAGGACGAGGTAAACAATCTGCTCGACGAAGTGGAACAGCGCATTTTCGCCGTGGGCGAAGACCGCTTCAAAGGCCAGTTGCTTTCGATGAAAGACCAGGTGATGGACGCCATCGAGTCGATCGAGAAGCTGTACGAGGGTAAAGGCCGCATCACCGGAATCTCCACCGGATTTGTTGAGTTCGACCGAATGACCAGCGGTCTCCACGGCTCAGAAATGATCGTGATCGCCGCCCGGCCCAGCATGGGCAAAACGGCACTTGCCATGAACATTGCCGAACACGTCGCTATCAATGAAAAACTCGCGGTCGGCGTGTTCAGTCTGGAAATGAGCAGCCAACAGCTTGTACAACGTCTCCTTTGCTCGCGCGCACGCGTGAACCTGCACAAAGTGCGCGACGGATTTCTGGGCGAACGCGATTTTCCAAACCTCACTGCCGCAGCATCGAAACTGGCCGAAGCGAAAATCTTCATCGATGACAGCGCCAGTCTCAGCATTCTCGAACTGAGAGCGAAAGCGCGCCGGCTCAAAGCGCAGCAGGATGTGAAACTGATGATCGTTGATTACCTGCAACTGTTGCGATCGACCTCACGCCGCGCTCAAGACAACCGGCAATTGGAGATCTCCGAGATTTCGGCGGGGCTCAAAGGCCTGGCCAAGGAATTGAAAATTCCGATCATTGTGGTGGCGCAATTGAATCGGCAACCGGAGCAGCGCTCGGGTGGCAAACCGCGGTTGAGCGATCTCCGCGAATCGGGTTCGATTGAACAGGACGCTGATCTGGTCGCCTTGCTCGTCCGGCCAGAATTCTATGAGGAAGACGAAGAGGCGCGTGTGGAAAAGGCTGGTGAGGCCGAATTGATTATTGCGAAGCAGCGCAACGGTCCGGTAGGCGAGATTCCGCTCACCTTCCTCAAAGAATTCACCCGCTTCGAAACTCGGGCGCGTAACGTAAGCGAGCCAGACGAAGCGTTTTAGTCTCGGGTAGCGCACGCGTCCCGCGTGTTGGCGATGGCCTCGCGCCATCCGCGAACTTTCATTGGGCGTTCCACTGCTTTGGATGCGATGAAAATTTAAGGAACGACCGTTTCGGCGCGACGCCGAAACCAGCACGCGGGACGCGTGCGCTACCCGGATTTGCGCGAATTTGCCAGCAAACTCTTCGCCGCTTCGGTCACGTGCTGTGCATCGATGCCGCGCTCCTTCATCACTTCGGCGCCCGGTGCGCTCAAGCCGAACTGATGCAGTCCAATTACTTTGCCGTCGAGACCGACGTATTGGTACCAGATCTCAGTCACGCCGGCTTCGATGGCGACCCGTTTACGACATTCGTTAGGCAAGACTTCGTCGCGGTACTCTGAAGGCTGGCGATTGAACCGTTCAAAGCAGGGCATCGAAACGACCCGTACGGCGTCGCCCAGTTCTTTTGCCGCCGCGAGCGCGTGCTGTAATTCGCTCCCGCACGAGAGGATGATGAGATCGAGTTTGCCGCTTTCCTTCTTTGCTATGTAACCGCCGCGCAGCACTCCTTCGCGACGCAGATTTGGATCAATATCATTTAGCGTCGGAACGGTCTGACGCGTGAGCGCGAGAAACGTCGGCCCGTCCGTGCGCTGCATGGCCGCGACAAATGCGCCTGCAGTCTCTTCGGGATCGGCTGGCCGGATCACGTCGATATTCGGCATCAAACGAACAGAACTAACCG
>DATEZD010000246.1:0-12099 GCA_035255865.1 Candidatus Udaeobacter sp. | reverse complement strand
CCCCAGCCAAATGCGCCGCGCCCCCTGCACCAGCAATGATGACTCGCAAGCCGCGATCCGCTGCCTTGCGCGCAAAATCTGCAGTCGCATCCGGGGTGCGATGAGCGGACAGTACCCGCGCTTCGCTCGGCACACCAAGATCATTCAGTGCTTCCACGGCATGCCGCATCGTTTCCCAGTCCGATTTGCTGCCCATGATAATGGCGACTAAAGGCTTTGATTCAGGCATGCGCCAAACTGTAGGGCGTTTGATTCGTTTGCGCCAGCAAAGTCACCCTTCGAACTTCCCGTCTATGTCGCTCGGTTGCCGCCGGCTCCATTCTGTGAAGTGCCAAGCGTGGCATTGGCTTCCAGCCAATCCGAGTCGGCGGAGATGCCGATGCCACGCGTTAATGGCATATTGCACGCATGAATGGCCCGAACAAATCGATCGTCCTCATCGGGATGATGGGCGCGGGCAAGTCGTGCATTGGACGCTGCCTGCAGCGGCGAACGAACGTCGCCTTGGTCGATACCGATGACATCGTTGCCTCGAAATTCGGAATCTCGATCCCCGAAATCTTTTCCAAATACGGCGAGCAAGGCTTTCGCGAAGCGGAAACTCAAGCGCTTGATGAACTCGCCCCGGCAAAACCGACGATCATCGTTACGGGCGGTGGAATCGTGTTACGCGCAAAGAATGTCGATATCTTGAAACAGCTTGGCGTCGTAGTGTGGCTGGACGGCAACGAAGAAACGCTTTTCGAACGCGCGTCGCGGGCAAGGACTCGGCCTTTACTGCAAGGCGAGAATCCACGAGAGGCGTTCGCGCAATTGCTACAGCTGCGGCTGCCACTGTACGCCAAAGTTGCACATATTCGCGTCGATACCTCTGTGCTAACATACGAGGAAGTTACCGTGGCAGTTTTGAGCAAGGTTCGGAGACTTAATCAGGAACCGGGATCACCGATCCCGGCTACAGCGCCATGACTCAGATTTCGGTAACCGAATTGCAAACGCATCTCGTGCCTTTGGCGAAACCATGGAGCGGCGGTCTCCAGTCCGCCGAAACCGACGTTCATGAGTTAAAGAGAAGCCTCATCGCGTTTGCGCGCGAGCTCGGTTTCGATTCGTGTCGCGTCGCCGCGTGCAACGTGCCAGCGCACGCGACTGAATTCCGCCAATGGTTGCGTCAGGGCGCACAAGGCGAAATGAATTACATGCAACGTGGCGAAGAGAAGCGTTGTGAGCCACAGAAAGTTTTGCCCGGCGCAAAGTCGATTGTTGTCCTGGCGCTGAATTATTTTCAGGGGGAAGGAATTCGGCGGTCGCAGACCGCCGCTACAGGAACGATCGCGCGGTACGCGTGGGGCGATGACTATCATGATGTTATCGCAGCAAAGCTCGACAAGCTCGACAGGTTTCTGCGCGAATTTGGCGGTATACAAAAGTGTTATGTGGACACCGGTCCCGTATTGGAGCGTGATCACGCAGCCCAGGCTGGCATTGGCTGGCACGGCAAAAACACCATGCTGATCGATGAGCGGCTCGGAACATGGTTCTTTCTCGCAGAGATTTTGACGACACTTGAATTGCCGGCCGACCAACCCGTGGAAGATCGCTGCGGAACGTGTGAGCGCTGCATCAAAGCGTGCCCGACTGGCGCAATTGCCGCTCCTCATCGACTCGACGCGCGTCGCTGTATTTCTTATCTCACAATCGAACTGAAGGGTTCCATCCCTTTGGAGCTTCGACCGCTTATCGGAGATCGGATCTTCGGTTGCGACGATTGTCTCGATGTTTGTCCCTGGAACCGGTTCGCCCAAGTTTCTCACGAAACAGCTTTCTCGGCACGCGAATCGACAACTGGCATGGCATTACGGGAATACTTGAGACTGAGCGACGCGGAGTTCCGCCAGCTTTTCAAAAATTCGCCGATTAAACGAATTAAGCGTCGCGGCTTTCTTCGCAATGTATGCGTCGCTTTGGGCAATGCAGGCGACCTATCCGATCTTTCCGCGCTCGAACGCGCGGCAGCCGACCCGGAGCCGTTAATCGCAGAGCACGCGGGATGGGCAATTGAGCAAATTGAGGCCCGCCACGGCATCAATCCGTGGAAGCGGCGGACAGGGTCAACGAAGGAGGCGGCAATTACCTGAATCCAAAGTCCTTTGTCGCTGCATCTCAACGTTATCATGAACGGGATTTCGTTTGCAAGAGTCCAACAACCAACTAACCCTGACGCTTTCACCCCAAGGACCGCGCCTACCATGCACCAAGCCGTAAGCACACCTGCCCCGGCGCCACTGACCGCGAAACAGCGTCGGGCCCGGCGCAAGAAGCAAATTATTTACGGTTCAATCGGGCTGATCGTGCTTTGCATCGTCGCGTCGATAATCTGGAACAAGCGCGAGAAGCCGATTCCGGTCACAACGGAAAAGGCGATTCGCAAAACCATCGTCCAAACGGTTTCGGCGACAGGAAAAGTTCAGCCTGAAACAGAGGTAAAAATTTCTCCGGAGGTCGCGGGCGAAATCATTGAGCTGCCGGTGGAAGATGGAAAAGCTGTGAAGAAAGACGATTTACTCGTGCGGATCCGCCCGGATTCGTACAAAGCCCTGGTGGAACAACAGGAAGCAGCGATCAGCGCTGCGAAGGCCACGAATCTTCAGCAAAAAGCGACAATGTTGAAGTGCGAGCATGATTTTAAGCGAGCGGAAGACCTATTCAGTAAAAAACTAATTTCAGAGCAGGAATACAATGCCTCTGAAGCAGCGTACGACGTCGCCAAGAACACTTTTGAAAGCTCACTGCATGAAATCGAACGGGCGGAGGCAGGCTCGAGTCAGGCACGCGATCAATTGTCGAAGACGACAATTTATTCGCCCATCGATGGCACAGTCACAGTTCTTAACAGCAAACAGGGCGAACGTCTTGTGGCCACGGGACAATTTGCCGGCACGGAAGTGATGCGCGTCGCTGACCTCAGTCACATGGAAGCGCGGGTCGATGTCAACGAGAACGACGTCGTCAATGTGAAGGTGGGTGACAAGGCCGAGGTGAAAATCGATGCCTACGGTAATCGTAAATTTCACGGCACCGTTTACCAGATCGCTAACACTGGAAAGACGACCGGCTCCGGCACACAGGAAGAGGTCACCAACTTTGAAGTAAAAATTCGGATCAACGACACCGACGTGACGTTAAAGCCCGCGCTGAGTTGCACCGCGGAAGTCCACACGAACGAAGTGAAAGATGTCGTGGCCGTGCCGATGCAGGCCGTGACCATTCGCACTGGTGACAGCAACTTGAGTCCGGAAGAAATCGAAAAGAAAAAGCAGAAGGTTGCGCAACGCGACAAGGACGATAACAACGCAGAGTTCGTCAATGAGCGTGCGGAGAAAGCGGCACAGAAAGAAGAGCGCGAAAAAGTGTCCAAGGTCTTGTTCCTCAAAAAAGGGACCAAGGCGCAATTGGTAAAAGTGACGACTGGAATCTCCGATGACACTTACACTGAAATCAAAAGCGGCATTCAGCCCGGCGACGAAGTAATCTCGGGAAGCTACAGCGCGATCAGTCGCAAACTGAAGGACGGCATCAAGGTAACCCCCGACAAAGAAGGGATGAAGTGATGTCTGTAGCCGCTTCGCTATGCGAAGCGCGTCGCCCACAGGGCGACGGCCACAGCTGAATCTCGAGCCATGAACTCGAACAACATCAGACCGCTTGGGCCGGTCGTGATCGACATTGAGAACATCACGAAGGACTACGTGATGGGTGAAGAGGTGGTTCACGCGCTGCGCGGCGTCACTCTGCAGATTCATCGCAACGAATACATCGCTATCATGGGGCCTAGCGGCAGCGGTAAGTCGACGCTGATGAACATGCTCGGTTGTCTCGATACGCCCAGTTCCGGCCGCTATGAGTTCAACGGCAAGAGCGTAGCCGAAATGGATGACGACGAACTCGCGGCCGTTCGCAATCGCGAGATCGGTTTCGTGTTTCAAACGTTCAACCTTCTCCCGAGATCGACATCCTTGCGTAACGTTGAGCTGCCGCTGATTTACGCGGGAATCGAGCCCGAACGTCGTATGGAACGTGCGACCCAAGTGCTGACGGAGGTCGGCCTGGGCGATCGCATTCATCACAAACCCAACGAGCTTTCCGGCGGTCAACGTCAGCGCGTCGCGATCGCGCGCGCGCTTGTCAACGGGCCGTCGATTATTCTGGCCGACGAACCGACGGGTAATCTCGATTCTAAAACCGGCGAAGAGATCATGGATTTGCTCGAGCGTCTGTATGAGCGCGGTAACACGATTATACTTGTCACGCATGAACGGGACATCGCGGCGCACGCGCGACGCACCGTGCATCTGCGCGACGGACTCATCGAGATGGATCACGCAGGATTTATTCCGGAGCTCGACCTGCCGATTGCCGAAATGACATCGAGATGAAACGCTTTCTCTACGAGCTGAGCGAGAGTTGGAAAATCGCAGCCGCGCAAATGCGCTCGAACCTGACGCGCTCAACGCTCACCGCACTCGGAGTGATTATCGGCATTATCGCCGTCACGTTGATGGGCACTGCTGTGAACGGCATATCGACAGGTTTCGATAAAAGCATGGCGGTGCTCGGAGATGACGTCCTCTATGTAACGCAATGGCCGTGGAAGCCGGTGGACGACTGGTGGAACTACCGCGATCGCAAAAAAATCAAAACCGAATACGCCGAGACTTTGAACCGGATGATCGCGGCAACACCGAACTCGAACCTGGTTATTGCGGTGCCGACGTCGAATTTGATGCGATCGATTAAATTTGGCGGCAACCAGGTGAACAATGTCTTCGTTCTTGGAACGACATCGGACTTTATCGTAACCTCGACGATCGATTGTACATCCGGGCGATTCTTCAGCGAGCTCGAATCGCGGGGTGGCGCTAATGTTGTCGTGATCGGTTATGACGTGGCCGACGCGCTTTTTCCTTCCGAAAGCCCGATCGATAAATCTGTGTTGATCAATGGGCAACTGTTCAAAGTTGTTGGAGTAAATACGCGACAGGGCACGTTTCTGGGTTTGTTCAGTTGGGACTCAATGGTGGCGATGCCGCTGGCTGCGTTTAACAAATATTTTTCGGCTAAAAGCGATTCGGACGTGCGCGTGAAAGTCAAAGACAAGACCAGGCTTGCCGATGCCAAGGACGAGCTCACCGGCTTGATGCGGCGCGTGCGCGGATTGCCACCGGAAAAAAAGGACGATTTCTCGATCAACGAGCAACAGGCTTTCAAAAGCACGCTGGATCCAGTGAAAAACTCAATTGCAATTGCCGGGTTGTTTATCACCGGCCTGTCGCTTTTCGTCGGCGCGATCGGGATCATGAACATCACATTCGTTAGTGTGAAGGAGCGCACGAAAGAAATCGGAACACGCAAAGCGCTCGGCGCGCGCCGGCGAACGATCCTGTTGCAATTCCTCATCGAATCGACAGCGCTTTGTCTCCTCGGCGGATTTATCGGCCTCGCGTTTGCTTATTTAATGTGCTTCGGGATCGGCAAAGCTTTTCCCTCCTTTCCGATCCATTTCTCGGTCGGCCTGGTGTTCCTGAGCATGATTGTCTCAATATTGACCGGCTTGTTCTCAGGATTCGCACCAGCCTGGACAGCGTCGCGCCTCGATCCGGTCGCAGCACTACGATATGAATGATGGAGTAACGGAATGTTGGAGTGCTGGAGTGTTAGTTTTTGAGCGACATCATTACTCCATTACTCCTCTACTCCATCACTCCAGTTTCTAACCCATGCTCTTCGGCGAGATCATAAAAATGGCCTGGGCATCGCTCGGTGCGAACAAGCTACGTTCGGCGCTGACAATGCTGGGCATCACCATCGGCGTGTTCTCGGTAATTTCAGTAATGACCGCGGTTGGCGCATTGCAATACTCGATTGAGAACGGCATCAGCTTTCTCGGCTCCAACATCTTTCAGTTCGCCAAATATCCGGCCAATGTCAGCGTGAACGGCGACGCGCAGGAGAAATTTCGCAACCGGCACAACATTAGCTATAAGGAAGCGCTGCATTATTACCGACTGATGGAAGGCGAGGCGCGCGAGATTTGCCTCAAGAGTTTCGGGTACGAAGTGAAAGGCCAGGCGGTTTACAATGGCGTGAAGACAACGCCGAGTCTTCTCCTTGTTGGAACAAATCGAAGTTTTCTCACCGCGAATGCGTACACGCTCGGTTACGGTCGCAATTTGACCGATGAAGATGTCGATCTTTCGCGACGCGTGATCGTCGTGGGAAAGATAGTGGAGAAAAGACTGTTTCCACACGAAACGCCGATCGGCAAAGTCGTTCGCGTCAGCGGGCACATCTACACGATCGTGGGCGTACTCGCGGAAAAAGGGACCGCCTTCGGCCAAAGCCAGGACGACCTTGTGATCATGCCGATCACGCGCTTTTTCGAGGATTACGGCGAAGCGAAACGAACGGTCAACATCGCGACGCAAGCGTTCACGCAAGATACGTACAATCGCACCTTCGATCGCGGCATCGGCGCCATGCGTATCGCGCGCGGCTTGCGCCCGGAACAGCCGAACGATTTTGAGATTTACAGCAACGACTCGCTCAAGAGTGCGTTCGTTAGCGTGGCGGGATATGTTCGAGTCGGCGCGTTCGTCATAAGTCTCATCGCGTTAGTCGCGGCCGGAATCGGCATCATGAACATCATGCTGGTGAGCGTGACAGAACGCACGAAGGAAATCGGCGTCCGCAAATCGATCGGCGCCCGTAGCCGTGACATTCTGCGGCAATTCCTGACCGAGGCCGTTTTCATTTCCGAGGCCGGCGGTGTGCTTGGAATCATTCTTGGAATCATCGTCGGCGACATGCTGGCGGCATGGCTCAAAGTGGACCTAATTTTCCCTTACGGCTGGGCGATTGCGGGCCTTCTTGTTTGCTCAGCGATCGGCATCGGCTTCGGCCTCTATCCCGCCTATCGCGCCGCTAGTCTCGATCCCATCGAGGCGCTCCGATACGAATAATGATTCTTGCTCGATGAATCGTAAAACTCGCGCGCGCTCTGAAGACGAACATCGCTAGGTGGCAACTCGAATACGATGGAGATGCCACTCGCGTGTGCTACGCGCAAGTGGCGCAAGGCAGTCCTGCGGACTGCTCTTGCTGTCTGTGTCGCAATTTCGCGGCAGTATTTGAGCACGCCTACCCGCCACCCGTGCGAGAGCTCATCGCAACACTCGGGATCGATTACCAAAAGGCGGCCGAAGTTTATCACACGCACCGCTCCGATTCCGGTCTCCATCACTACGGCGGATGGTTTCATTTCGTCGGTGAGATTAAGTCCGGTGCTGGCGCTTGGCAGCAGGTCGGCAAGGATCCCAACTCCTTCTCCGGTCATTTAGAGCCGTTTACGGATCGCTACTCGATCGGCTTCACGTCGCGCCTTGCCTTAGTGCGAAAGCCATTTCAAGGGAAGCCGCTCGTTCAGCTGGGGTTTGCGATGCAGTTACCGTGGGTCATTTCCGACGCTGAACCATCATGAGTGTACTCGAGACTCAAACGCCTCGATCATGATTACGAGCAGGAGCACGAGCATGAAGGAGTGTTACTCCAAGCCCAGCGCCTTGAATGTCGCATCGACGTGTTTGAAATGAATGTCGAGCGAGCAAAGACGATCGATTTCCTCTGATGAAAGTCGCGCGGCGATCTCCGGTTCGCGTTTTGCGTTTTCGGCAAATGTCCCCTCGCCTTTCCATGTTTGCATCGCGGCGCGTTGCACGGCCTCGTACGCGCTCTTCCGCTCCGCGCCTGCCCGTGTAAGTGCGAGCAAAACTGATTGGCTGAAATAGAGACCTTTCGTCAGAGCTAGATTGTCGGCCATGCGCTCCGGATAGACCTGCAATTTTTCGACAACATCTCGTAATTTGGTCAGCATGTAATCGAGCAGAATGCATGAGTCGGGCAAAATGATTCGCTCGGCGCTCGAGTGGCTGATGTCGCGCTCGTGCCAGAGCGTCACGTTCTCCAACGCAACGACCGCGTTCCCGCGAATGACCCGCGCCAAGCCACTCAACCGTTCGCTTGTGATCGGGTTGCGCTTGTGCGGCATTGCGGAGCTGCCTTTTTGTCCTTCGCCGAAAAATTCTTCTACTTCGAGAACTTCAGTGCGCTGGAGATGACGAAATTCTGTCGCCCAACGATCGATGCTGGAGGCGATGACGGCGAGCGTTGTCATAAATTCCGCGTGGCGATCGCGCTGCACGATTTGTGTTGAGAGTGCCGCTGGTTTCAATCCCAGCTTTTCGCATACCACGCGCTCAATCTTTGGATCGATGTGCGCATGCGTGCCGACTGCTCCGCTTATTTTGCCGACGCGGATGCGTTCGCGCGTTTGTGTGAGCCGCTCCTCGGCGCGACCAAATTCGTCGTACATGAGCGCTAGCTTTAATCCAAATGTGATCGGTTCCGCGTGCACGCCGTGACTGCGCCCGATCATCGGTGTCATTTTGAACCGGCGCGCGTGCCCAGCAATAGCCGTGCGTAGTGCTTGCAGATCGTCGAGGAGAATTTGGCACGACTCATTCAGTTGGACGGCAAGGGTCGTGTCCAGAATATCGGATGAAGTCAGCCCTTGATGGATCCAGCGCGCTGCTGGCCCAACTGATTCGGCGACGTTTTCCAGAAAAGCGATGACGTCGTGGTTTGTCCGCTTTTCGATCTCCAGGATTTCCGGAATTGAAAATCGTGCTCGCTTCCGAATTTCCGCAGCGTCCTTCTTTGGAACCTGACACAGCTGTGCCATCGCCTCGCAGGCGAGCACTTCGATTTCCAGCCAAATCTGGAACTTGCGTTCGTCCGACCAGATTTTGTTCATCTCTGGCCGGGAATAACGGTCAATCACTCGCTAAAGATAAAGCGACTGGCTTACGGGAAAAGCGTTTTGTTGATGTGCTGTAGCGTGCGCTGTCCCCAGCGCAGTGGCTTTCGGCACCGCAACACGAAGTCCGCTGAGACAGCGGACGCTACAGCACGCACGAGCATTTCGTTTCGTTAACACCGTGCTTCAGCGCGGTGGTGCGGCGTGAATCATGTTCTTAACCGCTTTAGCGGTTTTTCGGGAGACTTGACCACCTAAACCGCTGAAGCGGTTTCGCCCGGACCTGCGTTCAGCTACCTCGCTGAAGCGAGGTGTTAATGAGGTCCGGAAAGAAAATCGCTCCGGCGATAAATCATCGGCAGAGATGCCGATGCCACAGCGCACAGGCTAGCAAACGCGGGCGCGCAGAAAACGCCCGTTGTCTTGCACACGCACCTGGCCGCTGGCGAGAAGATCCGCCACTGCTGCTACCGTCTCTGTGTTGCTGTTCGTGCAGGAACTGACCGCCAAGATCAGATCACCCAAGGATAACCTTGTGCGTCGCTTTAAGATTTGCTGATTTCGTTTCATTTTGTGTCCGTTTTTTCCATGAGCAGTTCCGGTGCCATTCCGGACTGCGAATATCTCATCCATAAATCCCATGCACTTATTCATAACTTGTTCACCTTACCACTGACCGCTGACCGACACTTTTGTTCAATTTTCAAACACGAAAGTTTTGCGCGCTGCGGCATCGGCGATGGACCGCCTGGGTATGTGTTTAGCGCCGACGGCGCTCTCCTCAGACTAGCCTGGGGCAACACTTCAGGACGTGAGGTTGCATATGAAACGAGCGCTGAAAGCGCGACTCAACGCTCCAATGAATCGCGCCTTCAGCGCTGATGGTCTGCATTAATGGTCTTCCTTGGGCGCTGCCCAAGGCCGAGAGTGAATGCTGCGCCTTTGGCGCTAAACAAATACTCGCCTGGAAGGCGAGCCCACGAGGACTACGATGCCGGCTGGGATCGAGATGAAGTGCTGAACGACCGTCAGGCACTCCCCTTTTTACCGGTCAAACTCACAACCAGCAGATAAAGACAAGTGACGGCGACGCATGCGATCACGATGGTGTGAAAATTACCGCTGTCCTTCACTGCTTTAATCAAAGCCGTCGCATCCTTTGACTCGATCATTGGTCGCGTCAGCACTTTCTGGCCGAACCAGGCAAGTACTGAGCACCATGTCGCCGATCCAGCCAACGTCATGACGCTGAATGTGCCAAAGTTCATCCGTATAATTCCGGCTGGGATAGAAACCAGATGCCGAATAACCGGCAGCAGTCGCGCAAAGAAAATGCCGCCCGCTTCGTAGCGGTGCAGCCACCTTTCAGCCTGCTCGAGTTTTCGCTCACTGACAAGAAAATAGCGTCCCCACCGGGCGATGAAGACACGTCCAAGCCACCATGCGACCCAATAGGTTATTGCCGCGCCAAGCCAGGAGCCGAATGTGCCCGCCGCGATAACGCCGTACATGTTCAGTTTTCCTTCTGTAGCAAGGAATGCCGCTGGCGGGATGACGATTTCGCTGGGGACCGGGAAGATCGAGCTTTCCATCGCCATTAGCAGAATGATTCCGAGATAGCCCCACTGCTCAACCAACTGAAACCACACTTGAATAAGATGATTCATATTGTCATTCCGAACGAAGTCGCCTGCCAAGCCATAGCTTTATGCGAAGGTTGGAGGATTCTCGCGATTCGATGTCGAATGAATTCGCCCTAGTTCAGTCCAAAAACGAGAATTCGCAATCTGAAATTCCTAGAACCATTTCATTAATGGAGCTGTCATGTTGAGCGAAGCGAAACATCTCTGTGTATTTTGACGGGGCGATGATTAGATCAGAAATAATTAGAGATTCTTCTCCCGCGGCTGCGGGATCAGAATGACATTCTAAGACCATGTCCATTTATCGGCGCGTTCTCCGCTATTACCGGCCATTTCTGTGGCAAACGATCTTCGGATTGTGCCTGTCGCTTTTGGGCGTAGGTCTGAACCTGCTCAAGCCGTGGCCATTCAAGATCATCGTTGACGACTTTCTGCGCGCAGGGTCAACGATACGGCCCGACTGGCGTATGTCGGTTCTCCTGCTCTGTTCGGCGCTGATCGGTATCCAGTTTCTTTGGGGAATCATCAATTGGATCACAAATTACCTGTTCGTGAAAATTGGGCTGCAAGCGTTGCTTAAGTTGCGCACCGATCTGTATTCGTATCTGCAATCGCTCTCGCTCAAATATCACGACGCGCGGCGCTCGAGCGATTCCAGTTTCCGCGTGGCGTACGACTCGCAATCGATTCAGACAATCTACAACAAGGGATTCACCAATATCTTTGGGTCGGTCGTCACGTTGATCGGAACTTTCGTGATCATGCTGCGACTGGACTGGCAGCTTACGCTAGTCTCGCTTGGGATTGTCCCCTTGGTTGTCGGCGCGATTTATCTCTTTGCGCATCGGATTCGCCGCGAATCGACATCCATTCAAGAACATGAGAGCGCCGTTCTCGCGCAGGCGCAGGAAGGCCTGAGTTCGATCCGCATGGTGCACGCGTTCGGGCGCGAGGAGTTTGAAGTGCGGCAATTTCAGCAGCAAGCCCGCCAGAGTCTGCAAGCAAATCTGCGGCTAACTTTGACGAACGTGAATAGCGCCCTGGTCATCAGCACGCTGATGGTAGTTGGCACGGCAGTCATGTATTATATCGGTACGCTGCATGTTCTGGCGGGTACGCTCACGCTCGGCTCACTTCTGGTTTTCAGCGCGTATCTGCTAATGCTTTATCAACCGCTGGAGTCCCTCACCTACACTGCCTGGGCAATGGAAGGCGCCACCGCAGGCGCGAACCGCTGCTTCGAGATCCTGGACCGGCAAGACGACGTGGTCGATTCTCCCGGCGCGATCGCCATTTCATCCGCTCGAGGCGCGATCGGATTTCAAGCCGTAAGCTTCGGTTACGCCGCAAATCGATATGTCTTGCGAGAAATCGATCTGCGCATCGAACCAAATCAAATCGTTGGACTGGCAGGCGGCACGGGTGCCGGCAAGAGCACACTGCTCAGTCTCGTCCCGCGTTTTTACGATCCTACAACGGGCTCGATCACAGTTGATTGCCGCGATATTCGCCAGATCACAAAGAAAAGTTTGCGGGCACAGATCGCGATCGTGCTGCAGGACACGTTGCTGTTCTCGACCACGG
>DATEZD010000245.1:0-8009 GCA_035255865.1 Candidatus Udaeobacter sp. | reverse complement strand
TACATTGTGCTGCTAGGGTGGGCGATGGGAATGGCGCCCAGACCAAGTCCGATTGTCTGGCTCGCCCTCGTAGGAGGTTTCGTCGGGGTGGGGATTTTATTTGGGCCGGCGCTGCATTTTTCTTCAGAGCAGGGACGACATCCTGCGATCGGGATATCGATTCTGCTCGTCTCGTCTTTCATTTGGTCGGCAGGATCACTTTACTCGCGCACCGCAAAGCACGCGGCATCTCCATTTCTGACCGCAGCCCAACAAATGCTCTGCGGCGGCGCGCTGCTTTTACTAGCGGGCGTTGTGACCGGTGAACTGCCGCAGTTTCATCCTGGTTCCATCTCGATCTTATCGCTCGGTTCATTTGTTTATCTGGTGGTCATTGGAGCTGTGGTTGGTTACACGGCTTACATTTGGCTGCTGCGTCACTGTGAGCCGGCGAAGGTCGCCACGTACGCCTTTGTGAATCCGATTGTGGCAGTCTTGCTGGGCGCTGTTTTTGCCGGCGAAACTTTAACCATGCGCACGTTGATTGCCGCTGCTTTGATTATTGGCTCGGTTGCTCTTGTAATCACTGCGCAGCAACTAAGATCCAGGGTCGAGCCACCCATTAGTGTGGCGCTGGAGCCTGCGGATTGAAGCGCGATGGAGCGCACGCTCCTAGGCCGGCAGCGAGGAACATCCCACTTCGTGCATGTTTAGTGCCAAAGGCGCCATGTCAGCTCTAGCCTGCGGGCAGCGCCCCAGGAATTCGATTGGCCCGGACGGCCAAGCGCTGAAAGCGCGATTCAATTACGCGGTTCGATTCTCAAACGTAACGCTCGGCGACAAACGATGCTGAAAGGTTTCGGGCAGTTCGCATATTCTCGCATCGAGTTCAGCCGGAGGTGAATCGCGCTTTCAGCGCTGATGTTTTCGAATTTCCGTAATCCTGGGGCGTTGCCGCAGGCTTTGACGTGAATGCCGCGCCTTTGGCGCTCCGAAAGTTTTTGTTGAGCAGTTTGTAGCTCTTTGCGCTTTAATCTGGTATGGCAAGTGATTCGAAAGATCGACAGGAAACGATCGGGGTGGTCAAGCGCAATTGGCAGGCTGAAGTCGAGACCGCGCAAACCTATCGCGATCTCGCCGAACGCGAGCGGGACGACAAACGCAAAGGCATCCTCCTACGCATGGCGGAAGCGGAAGAACGCCACGCGCAGCGTTGGGAGAAGAAGCTGAGAGACCTCGGAGCCGAGCCCCCTGTTCTGAAGGACACGCTCGTGCGCCGGTTGAATCGTTGGTGGAACAAAATTGCGGGCGCGGAGATTGCCATTCGCAGGATGGAAGCGACGGAAGAACGGCAGGAAGCAGAATTCCATGATCAAGCCGAGCGGGCTTTCGCGGGCGAAGAAGATGTGCAGGAATTTTTACGGAAAAGCGCGCTCGAAGAGAAGGCGCATGCGCGAGTACTGAGTGCAATGGCGCCGCCGGTTAGCCCACGCACGGCGTTGGACAAGATTCTAAAGCGCGAACGCTGGCACGGGCGAGGGGGCAGTTGGGTAGCCGACGCGATCTACGGCGCAAACGATGGATTGGGCGCAGTATTTGGAATTGTCTCAGGCGTGGCTGGCGCGACGAACAACCAGCAACATTACATTTTGATTTCTGGCCTGGCGGGAATGCTCGCTTCCACGTTGTCGATGGGCGCGGGCGCGTACCTTGCTGCGAAAAGCGAGGCAGAAGTGTACGAAGCGGAGATTTCGCGTGAGCGCGCTGAAGTTGAGGAAAATCCGGAGGAGGAAATCGAGGAGATGTCGCTTTTCTATCAATTGCAAGGATTCACTCCGGAAGAGTCGCAGAAAATGGCGGAGCGCCTCGCTGAGCAGCCCGAGCAGTTCGTGCAGGCCATGGCGCAAAGCGAGCTCGGCTTGTCCGAGCATCGTTTCCCGAATCAATGGACCGCTGCGTTCTCGTCCGCCATCTCCACTGCGATCGGCGCTTTTGTGCCAATCATTCCATTCTTTTTCTCGGGTGGCATAACTGCGGTGATCGCTTCCTTCGTCATCAGTTTGGCCGCGCACTTTCTGGTCGGCGCGTTGAAATCGCTGATCACCATCCGTTCCTGGTGGGCGTCGGGCTTGGAAATGACATGGATCGGCATCATCGTCGCCGTTGTCACGTACGGCCTCGGTCTGGCATTTGGCGCGTTAGGTTAAAGAAACAAATAATTCCAGGAAAGTGCCACCGCTTGCATAAGACTCCGCTTTGCATATCCGTCTAACACTTATCTCAAATCCATCTCGCAAACTTCATATGCATCTACGTCTCATAATTTGCTTTGTCTCTGCGGCTGTCACGGTCCCCGCCGGATTCGCTCAAAATGAAAATCAGGCGACTGTCGATCAGTTGGTTTCCAAGAATATCGAAGCCAAGGGCGGGGCCGATGCGCTTCAGGCGCTGCAATCCCTGCGTCTGAGCGGCAAAATGTTGGCACAACAGGGCCAGCTACAGCTCGTTTATCTGCAAACGAAAAAGCGGCCCGGCGAAGTGCGAACTGAAGGAACAATCCAAGGCATGACCCAAATCCAGGCGTACGACGGAAAAGAGGGCTGGAGAGTCTCGCCGTTTTTTGGACGCAGAGACCCCGAAAGAATGTCGGCTGATGATCTGAAGGCATTGCAGGAACAGGCGGAGATCGATGGGCCGCTCGTGGATTGGAAGGCAAAAGGAAGCACCGTTGAATATCTCGGGACAGAAGAGGTGGATGGAACGCTGGCGCACAAACTAAAAGTGGTGCGCAAAAACGGAGATGTGAGCTTTGTCTATCTCGATCCGGATCACTTCCTCGAGTTCCGTATCCTGACTCAGCGAACCAGGCACGGAGCGTACGAGGAAGTGGAGACTGACCTCGGAGATTACGAGAAAGCAGGCGGCGTATTTGTTCCGACTTCAATCGAGTCCGGCCGCAAAGGAGATCCTGACAAGACAAAGATCATCATCGATAAGGTCGAAGCCAACGTACCGGTAGACGACACGATATTTCATTTTCCTGGCCAAATAATTCTCCCCCAACCACAGCGCTGATCAATCTATGAGGATATTGAATCACCAAAAGCGACGTGAGGAGGCTCGTACACTGCCAATGCATTCGCAAAACCGAATCGGAACCTTTTTTGATTTCGCACGCAGTGCTTTTGGAGCGCGATGCGTCCTAGCATCGCTTTTTCTTTGGGCCGGTCCTGTCGATGCTCAGGAGAGGCCTTTTACTTCCGCAACAATCTCCGGCTTGGGCGCGCGAAACATTGGTTCTGCTGCCATGAGCGGTCGCATCGCGGCCATCGCCGCAACACGCGAACCCTCTGGTAAAATCACGCTCTTTGTGGGGGCGGCCAGCGGAGGCGTCTGGAAATCCGACGACAGCGGCACGCGGTTTCGACCTGTCTTTGACGAGCAGCCTGTGCAATCCATCGGCGCCGTCGCGCTCGATCCGAAAAATTCGAAAAATGTTTGGGTCGGTACCGGTGAATCGTGGACGCGCAACAGCGTTTCCATTGGCGACGGAATTCACAAGTCAACTGATGGCGGCGAAACTTGGACACATGCCGGTCTGGAAAACTCCGAGCGCATCGCAAAGATTGTGGTGAGTCCAAAGAATAGCGACACGGTTTTCGTGGCGGTGCCGGGGGCGCTTTGGAGCGATTCGCCGGATCGCGGTGTTTACCGAACAATCGATGGCGGCAAAACGTGGAGCCAAGTTCTAAAGGGAGCCAATCTTTCCACCGGCTGCACCGATATCGCAATCGATCCGACCAATCCCGACATCATGCTTGCAGCGATGTGGGATTTTCGGCGCAAAGGCTGGGAGTACCGCTCCGGCGGCGAGAGTCCCACGGCGCCTTCGGCCAGCGGTCTGTTTCGTTCCACAGATGGCGGCGAGACGTGGGCGGAGATCACGCCTGAGGCCAACAAAGGTTTTCCGAAGAAGCCATACGGCCGCATCGCAGTGGCCATTGCGCCGTCGAATGCACAACGCGTTTATGCGTTTGTGGAATCGCCCGAGAGCGCGCTGTTCGTCTCTGATGATGGCGGGACGACATGGGAGAAGCGCGATAAGAGCCAATGGATGGTGTGGCGCCCGTTTTATTTTGCGAATCTCATTGTCGATCCAAAGAATCCGGATCGCGTGTTCAAGCCCGATGGCTCACTGATTGTCAGCGAGGACGGAGGGAAAAGCTTTGCAGTGGTAGGCGGTTTTGTAGGTGCGCACGGCGACGCGCATGATGTGTGGATCGATCCAACCAACACGCAAGTTGTATTCGTGGGAGACGACGGCGGAATGTGGTACTCCTACAACGGCGGCAGCAAATGGTGGAAAGGAAATAATCTGCCAGTGTCGCAGTTTTATCACGTCAGCATGGACGATAATGATCCCTACCGTGTCTATGGCGGTTTGCAGGACAACAGTTCGTGGGTGGGCGAGTCGCAGTATCCCGGCGGCATCACCAACGCGCAGTGGGAAAACATGTACGGCGGCGATGGTTTCTGGATGTTCCCCGATTCCGCAGATCCGGATTACATTTATGCCGAATACCAGGGCGGCGAGATCGGGCGGGTAAATCGAAAGACACACCAAGCGCGCAACATTAAGCCGCGACCAAACTACAACGAAAAACTCCGGTTCAACTGGAACACGCCTATTGCGTTATCGCCGAATGAAAAGGGGACCATCTACATCGGCGCACAATTTCTATTTCGTTCGCGCGACCACGGCCAGACGTGGGAGCGCATCTCGCCCGACCTGACCACGAACGATCAGCAAAAGCAGAAGCAGGAGCAAACCGGCGGCGTGACCGTGGACAATTCGTCCGCCGAGATGCACACCACGATTTATTCCATCAGCGAATCGCCCAAACAGAAAGGGCTGATATGGGTCGGCACCGATGACGGCAACGTTCAACTCACGCGCGACGGCGGGAAGACTTGGACTAATGTCACTGGCAATGTTCCCGGGTTGCCGAAGAATTCGTGGGTGAATTGGGTGCAGGCCAGCAACTTCAACGCCGGCACGGCCTACGCCGCGTTTGATCGGCATACGTTTGGCGACATGGCGCCGTACGCTTTCAAGACGACGGATTACGGTAAAACCTGGACGCCGCTGGTCACTCCGCAGGACGTGAAAGGCGTTCGCGGATACGCGCATGTGATCAAGGAAGACTTGGTAAAACCCGATCTGCTTTTTCTCGGCACAGAGTTCGGGCTTTGGGTCTCGATCGACGGCGGCAAAAACTGGGCACAATTCAAAGGCAACCATTTTCCCGCAGTTGCCGTTCGTGACCTGGCGATTCAGCCGCGCGACAATGATCTGGTTCTGGCGACGCACGGTCGCGGCATCTGGATCGTGGACGACATCACACCACTGCGCGCTTTGACGCCGGATCTTCTGGCTCAGGATTCGGTTTTCGTTTCAGCGCGTCCCGTGCAGCAGCGAATTGAAGGCAGTGGCGGCTGGGCCAATGGCGATGCGGTGTTTGTAGGCGATAACCCGCCGGACGCGGCTGCGATCAATTACTATCAACGCGAGCGGCATCTTTTTGGGAGACTGAAGCTGGAAGTGCTGGACGCTTCCGGCCGCGTCATTGATGAGTTGCCGGCCAGCAGACGGCCGGGTCTCAATCGTGTGACCTGGGCGATGCGCGCGAAGCCGCCGCGTGTCCCGCCTGCGGCGCAGATTGCGTTCGCGGGGACCCGCGGGCCGCGTCTCGTGCCCGGGGTGTACACCGTGCGCCTGACAAAGGGCGGGAAGGTTTCGGAAACGAAATTCACGGTGGGTCTGGATCGCCGGGCGAAGTTTAGTGAAGCAGACCGCAAAGCGCAGTTCAATGCGGCGATGAAAGTCCATGCTTTATTCGGAGACGAGAGCGCACTGTTGGAACGGATTGTCGCGTTGCGAAAAGCGTTGGCCCAGAGCGCCACAGGACTGCCGGAAGGCGATCCGCTTCGTAAAAACGTCACCGATTTCGACGGAAAAGTTGACGGCGTGCGCAAGAAAATCGTCGCCACCACCGAGGGCGGAGCGATTACAGGCGAAGAACGTTTGCGCGAACACACCGACCAGCTTTACGGCGCCATTCTGAGTTACGAAGGCAAACCCGGCGGCTATCAGGTCGCTTACATCGACACGCTCAAGCGAGAGCTCGCTGACGTGACAAAAGAATTCGATCAACTGCTCGCACAAGATCTGCCCGCCTTAAACGAGTCGCTCAAATCCAAAGGCCAGCAGCCAATTGCGACGCCACCAACTAAAGTCGGCGCAAACGATGCGACACGGGAATCGGGCGGCGCTGTCGGCGCGAACGCGTCTTTTCCAGCCGACTTCCAGATCTCCTGGTAAGAACCACAATACGAAATCCGAGGTTCTGGTAGGGCGCGACCTGAGCTTCACCTGAGCGAGGTCGCTTGCGCTCGCCGTGCAGCAAACCGTTGCAACAGGATCACGACAGCGCGAGCAGACGTGACCATGAGATGCGATACAATCCTTTCACCAAACGAGTGGAACGTGTGGAGGATGACAATGCCGAACGTTGAAGGACACCTTCCGCCGATTTCAACGGAAGGTTGCCAAGGTCACGGCCGACCTCGGTACGAAATCGCACCAAGGTGGACGCTAACAGTCACTGCTTCAAAGGACAACGTTGTCCTTTTGCGTTACGATCAAGTCGTCGCTGCCTCTTTCTCCCACGTCGTATTGTGAGCAGGCCCGCCGACGGGAGGATTGCACTGGGGAAAAATCTCACCTACCTGAATCGATATAACGCTGGTCGTATGTATCTGGCAGTGATACTTGCCGGCGGACGTGCATTTTTCGCCTGTTTTTCCTGTTCCCTGGATTGGTACCATTTGGATTCACCTCGTTCCTTGCGTAGTTCGCTTACCTAACGGCATTTGTAGTTTTTTTTTGGGCAATAAGTCAAGCCTAATCCGAAGCAAAAGCGTCAACAGATGATTCCAACGCTTTCGCGCTTCCTTCACGGCCAAGCATTCCTTAAATCAAAAAGCCAGCAGCCAGTCGAGCTGCCACCAGCCAAAGTCGGCGCAAACGATGCCACGCGCGACTCGGGCGGCGCAGCGGCGATCACAGGTTTGCTCTCATCTGATTTCCGGCTTTGCCAATAACGCCGCGGTGGCGGCTCCAATGGAGCGTCGCAACGCCTGGTCGTAAGTCGGAGGTTGAGGTAACGAACGTGTTACTCTTGCATGGGTTTCGACCAGCAACTCTTGTCGCCGTCGCGGTGTCTCAATGATTAGAAAGGTTAATTATCTATGAAAACGAAACGCATACTATTCTTAGCCTGCGCTGCAGCGCTCAGTTTGACTATGACCGTTGCTTCTGCAGCCACAGGTAGCTCGCCAATAATGGCGCGATCCACGATGACCCGGCCAGCTGCACGATATGTGCACAGGGTCCACCATCGAACGTTTGTGTTTATCGACACGCTTGGTTTTCCCGTCTTCTATCCGTACCCGTATTCGTACTACCCGTACGACTACTACGGTTACAACGACGACGGATACGGCGATGCGGGGCTGGTTATAGAGGTGCAGCGCCGGCTCGCTCGCGCCGGGTACTATCATGGTGCCATCGACGGAATCCTTGGTCCCGAAACGCGACGGGCGATTCGTGCTTACGAACACGACCATAAAATGCCGGCCTACGGGGTGATCGATCGCCAGCTTGCCAGGACATCAGGTGTCAGTTAATCCGCTCCAGGTACCACCATCCGACCGACCGGACGACGTTAATCGGCGTCCGGGCCGGCCGGATATGTCGCGGGCGCGCTAAGGAAGGGCATCCTTAGCCAGTTAACCGGCTTGGAGCCAAGCTTGGGGAAATGCGTTCTTGGCCAGGTCGCTGAGAAACATTCAATTGGTTCTGCAGGATGCTGGAGGTTAACCTCTCGTCAAGGAATGGAACACAAGCCTGCCATCGCTGTTGTTTTTCATCACATTGGTCCTTATCACCATGCGCGGCTGAATGCGGC
>DATEZD010000244.1:0-7735 GCA_035255865.1 Candidatus Udaeobacter sp. | reverse complement strand
CGGGAGTGAATATAACTCCGAGCAGCGCTTTTTTTTCGTCGTCGCTGAGCTGTGATTGTGGCGTTTCTCGCGCGGTCCACCGTGCTTTGGCTTTGCTAAGGCTGTCCGCAAGGCTTTTGATGTTGGTAGGCATATTGTCTTTCTCTTTTAAGTTATTAGTTTAGGTTTATTGCTAAGAAACTGTAGAAACTGTAGAAACTGTAGAAACCAAAGAAAACCAAGGTACTTGGCGTGACTTTTCGCGTCACAATGTGACTTTTCGCGTCACAGTGTTGGAAAATCGTTAAAACCAAAGAAATTCGCGTGACTTTTCGCGTCACAGTGTGCTCCTGCTCCATGCCGATTGTAGGGCCGGGATAAAATATTCCGCCTTGAAGACTTTTACGGCGTGATAAGCCATATTCCCATCGGCAACGAAGTGATAGATCTTACCGCTGCGCGTTACATACGAATGGGAGGAGACATCCTCGCCGGTGAGCGTATCGACATCGCCTGATTGTCGTCGGTCGGACGAGTGCAGCACGATGTTGCGGATGGGGTAGACTCGTCCGTGCTCAAAAGAATTGCGACCCTAAAGGGATTCGAACCCACTTTTGGAAATTCGTGATGTTGCGCAATCCCGCCGTAAACGTGCGTCGCGGCGCACGAAATCGCTAATCACGAAAACGGCCGCTGCTACAAGAGCGATGATGATAAACGCGATGCGGATGGAAGGTCGTCGCTGCAGCCGCGATGCGAGAAAGTAAGCCTGATTTGCGAGAAGACTCAAAAAGAGAACGGAGGTGTGCTGATTATCCCGGATGAGAAGGTGTGCCCTCGAGTACAACAGATGCCATCGCGTGATGCTCGGTATGACTGAGTGTGATTAGCGCGGAAGTGACGCCGCGCCTCGCCGCCAGCTCTTTGGCTGGTCCCGAAAAAACCAGAAACGGTTCGCCGCTCTCTTTTTTTCGGATGTCGATGTTGCGCCAGCCCATTGCTTTGCCAATGCCTGTGCCGAACGCTTTCGAAACAGCCTCTTTTGCCGCAAAACGCGCAGCCAAATGGCGCGCCGGAAACTTCATCGACATGGAATATTCAATCTCGCCATCCGTAAAAACGCGGTGAAGAAAGCGATCTCCAAATCGGTCAATGGAGCGCTGAATGCGGGTGCACTCGACTAGATCCACCCCGATACCAATCACGCTCATCTGATTTTCGAGCGCCGGAGGCGCGACGTGGTTATAGAACGCGCGCCGTACCAAGCTCCCAGCCCCGTCAGGGGCGACATGTTCTCCCTTTTTGCACATGGCGCTCCTAACGGAGCTTGGGGTATTTTCTTGTTCACTCTATAAACATGTCGTGCCTACGGCACTTGGCGTCTGTAAGATGCGCTGCCATTCATCCGGGATACTTCGCCATCGCGGCGAGCATTTCTTTCACGGCGGTTTCCAGTCCAACCCGCATCGCACGCGAGACGATGGAATGGCCGATGTTGAGCTCGCTTAAACACGGAACCTGGTTGATGAGCGCGATATTCTTGTAATTGATGCCGTGGCCGGCGTTGACTTGGAGATTCGACTCCGATGCGGCACGCGACGCTGCACGCAGTTGTTCCAGTTCTTCCTTTTGAATTTTTTCTGTAAATGCGTTTGCCAGTCTGCCGGTATGCAGCTCCACCATTTCGACGCCGAGCTCGGCCGCGGCATCCACCTGCTCCAACGTCGGATCGATGAAGAGGCTTACCCGAATTCCGGCAAGTTGCAGGCGTTTGACAGTCGGTTCGAGTTCCTTGCGTAGAGCAATGACATCAAGGCCGCCCTCTGTTGTCACTTCTTCACGTTTTTCCGGGACGAGGCACACCTCATCCGGCACAATGCGCAGCGCAATATCGATGATCTGCTCTGTGTTGCCCATCTCCAGATTTAGCTTGGTCATGATGTTCTGGCGCAGACGTTCGATGTCTCGATCTTGAATGTGACGGCGATCAGCGCGCAGATGGGTAACGATCCCGCTGGCGCCGGCCCGCTCGCAAATTGAAGCCGCCAAAATCGGATCGGGCTCCGCATTCTTTGAGTCCGGCATGGTGGTGTAACGCGCCTGCCGCAACGTTGCCACATGATCGATGTTCACTCCCAGGCGCAAACTGCTCATTTAATCGCGCCAAATAGGACTCACTCGATGAGCTTGAGCAAGTCGGAAGATTGGAATATGGGCTTGCAGTCCGCCACAGGACGGATTCGCCGTGGCGAACCTGTGTGGCCAGCGGGTTTCAAACCCGCTGTCTGACTCGTTTCAGCGGAGTGCAACTCTGCTAGGCGCACAGACCATGAGGTCTATGTTTCAGCGACCGCTGGGGATCGGTGCGGGTGTACTGCGCTACCGATTTGTTGATTGCTCCTCGGTCGTCTCTGTCTGGATCCGACTGGACGAACTTTTCGATCTACGGTGCGTTTTCCTTGGAGTCTCAGTCGTTCCCTCGGCTGTTCCTTCGACAGCTTCCTTGGTCTTTTTGGCCGCGGTCTCGGCGGTCTCCTTGGTTTTCTTTCCAACGGTTTCAGCTGTTTCCTTGGTTTTCTCTCCGACCGTTTCTGCGGCCTGCTTGGTTTTCTCCGCTGCGGTCTCGACGCCTTCCTTAACTTTTTCTCCGGCTTTCTTCGCTCCGTGCTCTATGTCCTTGACTGTTTCTTCCTGGCCAAACGCCGCTAACGCTGCCGCCCCAACCAGAGCGACGATCAAAGTCGTGATTTTCATATTTGCCTCCTCATCTGTAATCCTACACAAAACGGTTCGGATCAGGCATGCCAGTCGCGCGCACGTGTAACAAGATTCAGCATGTAATTGGCTCCCAACTGCTACGCGGGCGATGTGCCCGGTTTGTGCGCGGCGCAGCACATTCGTTCGTAAACCGACGCAAGCCTCGAGGATGGGACGCCGAAAATATAAAGCGTTGCGATGAATCCGTAGGCGAATGTCAATCGGGCCGGTCCGAGTGCTTCATAGCGGCGAGGGCTTACCACAATTCGCTTTTCGCTGTGGACCACGCGGCCGCAGCGATGCAGTCGGCGAAAAAATTCCACATCTTCCATTAGCGGCACCGTGGGAAATCCGCCAACATCCACAAACGCAGTTCGACGACAGAAGATTCCATGATCGCCGCATCGCATTCGGAAGAGGATGCCTGCGTAATGGGCGAAACTGTCCGTTAACCGATAAACCAAGGCTCTCGGCAGGCGAATCCGAAAGTATCCGCCCACTACATGCGAATCCTCCATGATGCGCGCAATCTCATCCAAACAATGCAGTGGCAGTTCAGCATCGGCGTGGAGGAACCAAACGATTTTCCCGCGCGCGGCGTGCGCGCCTGCATTCATTTGCGTGGCACGACTCCGTTGGCTCTCAACAAGCTGATCGCAGAAACCTGCAGCGAGGTCAGCCGTGCCATCGGTGCTTCCACCATCGGCGACGATGATTTCGGCTCCAGGCGCTCGCTCGCGCAGGTGCGCAAGGAATCGCCGTATCAACGGCGCCTCGTTGAAAACCGGAATAATGATCGAAAACTGCATTGTATTATTCCATTCGCGAACCGATTCGTCCTCTTACGAATTTCCCCGCAAAGAATTTTACCGAAAATAAAATGGTTGCCTGAGGCGTCTGTTGGATGAATACAGTTTAACGAATTCGAACACGGAGGAATTCATATGATCACAAGAATTATTGTAGCAACCGCGATTGCACTATTTTTTATGCCGGCAACGGTGCTCTTTTCACAAGAGCATCCGGAGCATCCCACGAAAGGGGGAGCAGAACACGCCAAGAAAGGCGGAGCCGAAAAGCAAGTGAGCACGGCCGACATTTCCGCCGGTATAAAACAGAACATCGAAGCCGAAACCAAAAAGGGCAGCGATGGCAAGTTTCATGTTAAACATGAAGGACAGGACCTAGCTCTCGACTTGATAAAGGTGCACGACGATCGCCTGCAGGACCTCGGTGGCGGGAAATATTTCGCGTGTGTTGATATGAAAGCGACGGATGGAAAGACTTATGACATCGATTTCTTTCTGACCGGGCAGCCGGGTAAAATGAAAGTGACCGAGACGTCCGTTCACAAGATCGATGGCAAACCGCTTTACAACTGGAAAGAAGAAAACGGCCAGTGGCATAAGGTGCCGGCAGCCTAACGAATAGTGGGAACGCTAAATAACCATCAACACTGCCTCACTCTAAGACCGATGATCAAGCTACCGGCACGCTTTGTCGCTATTCCCGTTGTTTTTCTGGCCAGCACGCTCGCGGTTCATGCTGCCGGCGAGTCCGGCATTATCAAAGGCGCTGATCAGTTCGAGTTCGTCTATCGGGTTAAACTTCCAGACATCACGGGCGAGGCACGCGTTTGGATACCGCTGGCGAAGACGGACGCATTTCAAACCGTGACCGTCGACGAGCTGAATATTCCAATGAAATGGGAAAAGGTTCGGGACCGCGAGTATGGCAATGACATTTGTGTTCTCCAGGCCCGACCTGAAGACAGCGGCAAAACGATCGAGGTGCGATACCGTGTCGTGCGCAAGGAAAAAGCGCCCTATCCTGCAAACAATGCGGAAGCCGCACGTTACTTGCGTCCGGAGAAACTAGTGCCGATTGATGAAACCTTCAGGACGCTCGCTGAGAAGGCGACGGCTGGAAAAACGGACAATCTCGATCGCGCGAAAGCGCTGTACGATCATGTGATGGGCCGCATGCGCTACGACAAGTCAGGGACTGGCTGGGGCCGCGGCGACGCCAAGTACGCCTGTGATATACGCACCGGTAACTGCACCGATTTCCACTCCTATTTCATTGCCCTGGCGCGCAGCATTGGTATTCCGGCGCGTTTTGCCATCGGCGCTACTATTCCAGCCGACAGGAACGAAGGCACAATCGAGGGTTACCATTGCTGGGCAGAATTCCTGGCGGACGGGCGGTGGGTGCCGGTGGATATCAGCGAGGCATGGAAAAATCCAAAGCTGGCTGATTATTATTTTGGCCACAACCCGGCGAATCGCTTCGAACTAACGAAGGGCCGCGACCTGGTAGTCGATCCGGAGCCCCAAAGCGGACCGATCAATTTTCTTGTGTACCCTTTGCTTGAGATGAACGGCGAGGTCATGAAACCGGAGACCACGTTCACGTTTCGGCGCATCGGGGCATAAGATAGCGCTCGGTCTCGTCAGCTCATCATTGCTGGTACGTATTTGGCGGTGATAGAGTCACAGCGACACGACGCCCGACTGTGCAAAAAATTCCCTTGATGGATTATGTCGGCAGGCCATTGCTGGCTTGCTTATTCCTTGCGCTGCTCTGGCTGCAATGGCGATTCCCGTTGCGACGCCAGCATTTCAGCGTGCTGCACCGGCTCGTGCGTAACTTTGTGCTTTCGATCCCCGGCTTCGCAATAGTTCGCCTTGCCATGCTGCCGATCCCAATCGCAGTGGCATTGTGGGCGCAACACCGGCGGATTGGTTTGTTGAACTGGCTGCCACTCCCCGGCTGGGCCACTATCATCGCAACATTTCTGCTGATGGATTACGCCTATTGGTGGTGGCATTGGGCCAATCACATGGTTCCAATCTTCTGGCGGTTCCATAATGTGCATCACACCGACCTCGACCTCGATGTAACAACCGCAGCGCGATTTCATTTCGGCGAAATGATTTTCTCGATTGGATTTGTCTCGCTTGCAGTGACGATCTTTGGTATCGCGCCGCTGATGCTGGTCGTGTTTTTCATCGCGTTTGAGACCGCGACACTCTTTCATCATTCCAACTGGCGATTGCCGATACAGGTCGAACGGATTTTGAACCTGGTAGTCGTGACGCCGCGCATGCACGGAATTCATCATTCGATTGTGCAGCGCGAGACCAATTCAAACTGGGGCACGATTTTTTGCTGGTGGGACAAACTACATCGCACGTTGCGCCGCGATATTCCACAGGACGCTATTACCATCGGCGTTGCTGCTTATCGCGAGGAACACGAGCTGACACTTGGGAAACTCTTCGCGTTACCATTTCGCGGGCAGCGCGCGTGGCGACTGCCTGACGGCGAAATTCCGGAGCGCGTAGCCCAATCAGCGGATGAACTTGCGGAGTAGTAGTGCGGCGTCAGACCGTCTCTGTTTGCCAACCGGCAGACAAGCCGACTGCGTGCCACGGTTGGCGGACAAAGGAATGGCGGTATTATACCGCCTCCCCTACAGCTCGCGCGATGTCGCTCTCGTACAAAATGTATTCTCCAGGCCGCAGGCGCGCTTTCTCCGGATTGCTCCTGATGTACCGCACGCATCGGGCAAAGTGCTGCTCATTCCGAACGAGCCGATCGAAGTAATCCCGCTGCCAAAGCGCACCACTGCTATCGATAAGCCGGTTGATGCGCACGGCCGATTGTCTTTTCCACGAATGCACAATCTTCTCCAGCGGCCACTCGTGCATTGGTGCGAACAAGGCATGCACATGATTCGGCATCACGACGAACGAGACGATGTTAATGCGAGTTCCGTCGAAATGATGGAACGCCGCCGCGATCTCTTGCGCGCACCGATGGCGGCGCAAAATGCACGAACCATGATGGGCGTCGAGCCATTCTTCGATCCTGCGTGAGAAACGACGATGATATTCGCGTTCCATATCCGCGCTCCACGGCAGCGGATGCCACTTGAGCCAGGCATTCCGCTCTTCCTTCCATCGCTCAAGCAGGTTTCGCGGAAGCGCATCTCCCAGTCGAAACGTGGATGAAATAAACCGCTCCATTCTGCTGCCAATGCGGGAGACGGTTCTTCGTGACGCGAATGTGGTCATGCGGGTCGAACAATTTCATGGAGCGGCGGTATTATACCGCCGTTCCTGCCCACTTGAAGATCTTGTCCAAGAACAGCGAACTCCTCGTGATTAATTCCCGCGCTGACATCGAGATTGTTGCCCGTTTCGGCGCCCGCGGTTATCGCGGTGAAGACCAACGCCATCACTGCCAACTTCATGCCCTTGCGATTATTCGCAGAGTTCACGCGGCAATCTTAGTAGCCAGCGCGCCAAAGGATCCAATGATCGACGCTGAGCCAGCCTGGCCCTGAAAAGAGAAGCCAAAGGAGAATGACGAAATAGAGCACCTCGGGAAGATATAAAAATTCCGAGAGCCAGTTGAGCGGAGATGTTGCTTTGATATTGCGAATCGCGGTTGTCGCAATGGCCATAATCATTACGCAACCGAGCAACGCGCACGCTAGAGGCGTTAGCGCACCGAGGATAAGCAACAAGCCGCAAACAAATTCCACTGTCGAAACAAACACAGCGTTGAGATCGGGAAAAGGAACACGCGCCTCGATCAGTGCTTGACGCATCTGTTGCCGCCGCTCAGGAACGAAAAGTTTGGCGCGCCCGGAAAGAACGAACAGCACGCCGACGGCTATGCGCGCCAGGAGAATTCCGAGCCATTCCCATGCGTGCAACTCATTCAGCAACGTTTGCACTGACAACATCGCACTCATTGGATTACTCGCTGCCAATGTTTATTGCTTTTAACAATCAGCGGGCAACGGAATAATTGAGCAACTCACGTCTCCGCGTTTGGAGCATGTCCAATGAAAAAAGGTCAAGGTGTTTACAACGTCGTCGTGATCGGGGCCGGCACTGCTGGGTTGGTCACCGCAGCAGGAACCGCGGGGCTTGGCGGGCGCGTGGCGCTGATTGAACGCAATTTAATGGGCGGCGATTGCCTGAAC
>DATEZD010000243.1:0-20374 GCA_035255865.1 Candidatus Udaeobacter sp. | reverse complement strand
CAGACGGCATCCACAGCGAGTGCCGCAGCAGGCATCGCAACGAACAGTAAAAAGGGTGCGATAAACGCTACCAAAGAAAATACTGCCCACGCGCCGCTGCGAATAATATAAGCACTGATTTTGCTTTTCGTTTTCATCTCTTTCTCCGTTCTTCTGTGGAAATTCCTTCGTAACCTTTTGAGCAAATAAAGCGGATTCGACTGCCGATTGGCTTCACCGATCTTGCTTAAAACTGTGCAATTCTTGCCAACTGACGCGCACGGATATTGCTCTGACTAACGATGTCGGGCAGGAAATGATCGTTACAGGCAAATTAAGATTGCGAGGCGGATTCGACCATAGACCAGGGCGCTTCTTAAAATTTTAGCGATGTGCGTCCCTCTGTGCTCTGTCGGGTGCGCTGCCTCTCTTCGCCGCTAAAGTGGCAAGCGATACCATTTACTACCGGCCACGACACAACACAGTACGAAAGACTATGCGAGATTGCGTGAAAGTGCTGAATAAACTCAGGCATTGGTGCGATGGTCGGTTGTCCGTGCTTTGGTAGTCTCGCGACGAATGGCCAAACAAAAATCGCGAAAGAAAAAAACTGCTCTTGTTGCTGCGGCGAACAGACGAAGTGTCGTCCCGCTTAGCGACGCTCCAAGATTGAAGCGACCCGATCTCCTCATCCTGCTCGCTCTGACAGTAATGACGTTTGCGATTTATGCGCAAGTGATCGGACATCAGTTCATCAGTCTCGATGACCCCACGTATATCCAGGAAAATCCGATGGTGAATCGCGGTGTTACCGGCGCGGGACTCGTCTGGGCGTTCACCACGTTTTATGCGACGAACTGGCATCCGCTCACCTGGATTTCACACATGATCGATTGCCAGCTTTTTGGCACGAACGCAGGCGGGCACTTACTGGTCAACGCGCTTATTCATGTGGCAAACACGCTACTCGTCTTCTGGTTTCTGTTGCGAACAACGCACGCCCGCTGGCCGAGCGCGCTGGTCGCCGCGCTTTTTGCGCTTCATCCGTTGCATGTGGAGTCGGTGGCTTGGGCGTCTGAACGTAAAGATACTCTCTCCACATTTTTCGGGTTGCTGTCCTTGATCGCTTACGTGCGTTACGCGAAGGCGCCTTCGATCCGTCGGTATGCCTGGGTCGCCATAACGCTCGCGCTGGGATTATTGGCCAAACCAATGCTGGTGACCTGGCCGTTCCTAATGCTGCTACTCGATTACTGGCCGTTGTGCCGATTTCAGAAATCAGAAGTCAAAGGTCAGCCTGCCCGCCGTAGCCTTGGCGCAGGCGGGTGGTCAGTAGTCCGTGGTCTTGTTGTCGAAAAAATCCCGCTGTTTGCTCTGGTGGCGGCGTCCGCGATGATCACATTCGCCGCGCAATCTCATGGGGGCGCTGTGCGCACATTAGCCCACGCGCCTATTGGGTTCCGGCTGCCCAACGCGCTTGTCTCGTATGCGAAATACTTGCTGCTCACTTTTTGGCCGAATGATCTGGCGATCTATTATCCATTTGCCGGCATACCGGTCTGGCAGATCATCGGAGCTGCTTTTCTGCTGATTGGAATTACGGTGTTTTGTGTTTCTCAACCCCGAAAGCATTCGGGGTACCTCATGGTTGGCTGGCTTTGGTTTCTGGGAACACTAGTTCCGGTTATAGGGATCGTTCAGGTTGGCGGGCAAATCATGGCGGACCGCTATTTCTATATTCCGTCGATCGGTTTGCTCATTGCGCTCGTGTTCGGATTAGCGGACATCGCCAAGAGCTGGCGGGTTGCGCCAGCGCTCAGCGCAGGAATAGCTGGCGGGATTCTACTGATTCTTGCTACTCTTACTAACGCGCAGATTCAGCGCTGGCGAGACAGCTTCACTTTGTTTGAGCACACGCTCGCGGTCACTCCACCGAATCTCCGCATAGAACACAATCTGGGCGTGGCCTTGGGCGCGAGCGACAGGTACGATGAGGCCGCGGCGCATTTTGCGAAGGCGTTGCAGATCGACCCCAATTTCTACGACGGCTTGGTGGCCATGGGCGTTACCCGTGCGCACCAAGGCCGGCTGCCGGAAGCCATCGAGTATTTCCAAACCGCAATCCAATCACAGCCGGACGCGCCGAAGGCACGCGTCCAGTTGGCCCACGCACTATGGACGGAGAAACGCGATGAAGCCGCGCTCGAGGAGATGGCTCGCGCGTCGCAGCTTGCCCCCAAAGACGCAGACATTCGCGCTGACTTTGGACTCGCGCTGGCGCTGGTGGGTAGAATACCAGAGGCTATCGAACAACTTCACGAAGCGCTCGGGCTGAATCCTAACAACGCTGAGGCTCACAACAATCTGGGGTTGGCCCTGCTCGCCTCCGGCAAAGCGCGGGAAAGCATTGCCGAATTTGAAGCGGCCATGCATCTCAAGCCGGAGTTGAAAGGCGCAGCCGACAATCTCCAGCGCGCGCAGGCGCAGTTAGACTCGCAGAGATAGCAGCGCGGAAAAACTCTGCATCAACGTGGGACCGTCGACAAATACAAATTGAACGGCTCTCGCATCGCGCCTGTCTGAGCATTCACCATGATCAAAATTACCACTACAGCTTTAGTTATGGCTGGAATGCTAATGGCATCCAGCGCGTTTGCAGGAGAGCATGCATGCTGCGCCAAAAGCGCGTCGAACTCCGGGTCGATGGCGTGCGTTCATTTGGCAACACTCAATCTTACGCCAGATCAAAAAGCGAAAATTGAAGCCTGGCAGGCGGAATGCATGAAAGCGGGCTGCACTAAGCAAAGCAGGCAGACGTTCCTGAGCCGGGCCAAAGGAATTCTTTCTGCCGAGCAGTTCGCGCAGCTGAAAGGGCAATGCAATAAGACAGCACACGCAAAGAAGACTGAAGCCTGAGTTAGTCTGTCATCCCGACCCAGCTACTTGAATTGACTTCCTTTGCGAAACAGATCTCGCTGATTGCAAATAGCTGGGGAGGAAATTTCACGAAGTAGCGAGCGTTGGATCAACAGAGAGATTCTTCGCTTCGCTCAGAACGACGTATGAAACCGCGCCGGAAGGAATTCCGGCGCGCTTTTTTTTGTTGGGCTGCGGCGCGAGCTTCTGAGGCGTGAGGCAGTTTTCTAGAACGTCTTATCAGAATCGAGGAGGATTGTGACCGGGCCTTCGTTGACTGATTCCACTGACATCATGGCTTTGAAAACTCCTGTTGCCACAGTCACTCCCAATTTGCGCAGCGCTTCACTGAACTCTTCGTACAGATTCTTCGCTTGGTCTGGCGGCGCCGCAGCAATAAAGCTCGGCCTGCGTTGACCGCGCGCGTCACCGTAAAGCGTAAACTGCGATACGACCAGCGCGCTGCCCTTAACATCTAAGAGCGAGCGGTTCATTTTTCCTTGGTCGTCCTCAAAGATTCTCAGGTGCGCGATCTTCTCGACCATACTGATGGCGACGGCGGAGGCATCATTGCGGCCGAGGCCAAGCAAAATCATAAGACCGCCCCCGATTTCTCCCGTGACGCGACCCTCCACGGTTACACGCGCGCGGCTGACACGCTGGACAACGGCTCGCATAAGTTAGGAACGTTGCTGCTGGTGTACTGGCTTCATGCTACAAGATTTTCTCCAGTAAGTCCGCCAGCCGCCAACCGGCTTTGTGCAATTCGTCACGCACCATATTCGTCGCCCATGTCCGATAAAGCGTATGATCCGCAGCCGGTTTTTCGATTGCCTCACCTGCGGCAACGATCCGGTCTCCGTCCAGGAATGGCGTTACGTTCTGGAATTCCAATCGCGCATATGCATCGCGCGCGATTGGCAAGATTTCGTCCGCCCACACATCGGCATAGCCATCGACGGGAATATTTGAAGGCATTCGCCAGTTTCGCGGTTCTTGCGTCGCCATCTCGTGAACCAGCGTTTTCTTCAATGGTTCGATCCGCGCCACAAATTCCTCTTTCGGCAAGTAGCGCGGCACATCCGAAAAAAGCGCATTCACAGCTTCATAGTCCCAAAAGCCGTGGAATTTTTTCTTATGCATGCCGCGTCTCCGTCGCGGCTCACCGCTCAACTCGAGCGTGAATGTGTTTCCACCTTCGTCTCCGAGGGCTGATTTGTCTTTACCAGGATCGGCGAGTCGGCCCTGCTGATCGAAATATTCGGCGCCTACGTGCAGTGGCTGGTGAATATCAGCCACGTAGTGAGCGAGCAGAATTATCGCCACTGGCTTAGTGATTCTCCGTTCATTTCGCTCCGGCACAGTTCCCTGCAAAACTCCGATGCAGTACGGGATCATGTGCACGATGTCCCATTTGCTGCGCCCGGCATTTCCGTCGCGATATCGTTGCGGCGGTACTACTGGAACGTCAGTGTAATGAAACCAGTGGTGTGAAGGCGCAGTTGAATTTATCTCGCGCGTAGGCGGATTTGCCCGCCAGAAATCTCGCAGTTGCCTGTCAATGTTCCGATGTGCCGCGTAATGAAATGATCGTGGATCGTCCACGCCATTTTTGTCCCAGCCTTTGATTTCATCTGCTATTACAGCGGCCTTTTCCAGGCTAAGCCTATCGAGCAGCGCTGCGATCTTCGTAGCCGTGGGCGTACCGGCCAATCGTTCATCGGCAATCGCGCCGACAATCTCATGTCCCAGCGGGCCGTACGCTTCCGCCGTTATTGTGAATCGGACGGTGATAAGAATGGCCAGTAGCAAGCTACGTCGAAGCGCAAATTTCATTTTCAGATCTGGCGATAACGCAGGTGAATTTCATCGCGCTCGAAATTTTCGTGCTGTTCTCCGCTCAGCCGCCGAGATTCGCGCGGATTTCCTCGAGGCGTTTCTGAAGTTTCGTGAAGTGCGATCCTGACCAGTAAACTTGTCCGCAACCGGTGCAACGACGGAACTCCTCGTAATAAATCTTGGTGAGCGGTTCGAGCTGACTAATTATCTTTTCCTTTTCGGTGGGCTCCAGTAAAGCATTGCAGCGCAAACAACGGCTGAACGGCGACAAAATGGAGCCGAGATCGAATCGCCGCATGACTTCCACGGTCTGTTCGAGTGGGTTCTGCGAGCGCAGATAATAGCCGTGCTGGACGGCCGCATGCATCAGCAGACGCCGGTCGCGGGTGAGCAGAGCGCGATTCTCGCTGGTGGTGATCTTTACCAATTGTCGATCTTCGGCCGCGGGATCATAAACAACGTCAATCCCGAGCAAGCGGAGATCGCGAACGAGCTTACCGAGGTGTCCGTCTGCGACAAACTCAGTGACGGTACTGACTTGCAATCGTTTTTCTCTGAAGTTCGAATATTGTATTCCCGGTGGATAAAGCTCGATTTCAGCATCGCCGGTGACGACGTAGGCAAAATTGACCGCCTTTCCGTTCACCAAGATTAAATCCACCTCCGGATGCGGGATTCCGCACGATTCGATCACATCTTTTACGGAGGTCTTTTCGCTTAAGCGGCGTTCAACTCGTCCACCACGAGTCCTTGGTCCGAGGAAAAAATCAAGATCGCCATGGACATGGAGACGAATTGAAAACGGCTTCACATCAATTAAGGATTCGTGCATTAGCGTAAGCGTATTCAAAAGTAGTCGCGCGCGGCCGGCCTTGTAACTTGCCCGGACCTAAAGGTTCGTCTTCGCCGAAGTAGCAGTCGATTTGCCAGCGGCGCAGACCGCCGCCGGTATCCATGATTTTCCATCGAGTGCTGCCAAAGATTTTTTGCACTTCCGGAGAAGACGTCTCGACAATGGCTCCGTGCCGCAACGCGCCCTGAGTTGATTTCATCGCGGCTGAATACCGGTCCACCAAAATGCCGCCTCCGCCTGTGGGATGGGAAGCGAACGCATACGAGCCTCTGTCGTTGTAACAGATGTAATTACGCCCGTTCACGGGCGTCACGATTCGGCCAAAGCCCTCCTTTTTCACCGAGCGAAGAAAATCGCGCGGATAC
Organism: Candidatus Udaeobacter sp.; assembly: GCA_035255865.1. GTDB lineage: Bacteria > Verrucomicrobiota > Verrucomicrobiia > Chthoniobacterales > UBA10450 > Udaeobacter. Next base: position 14,422 of record DATEZD010000243.1, on the reverse strand, counting down.
GTTCGCCCCTGTAGTCCAGGCTTCGTGATCGGCGTTGCATCGAAGCCGCGCTGAAAAGTGAAACCAGATTCTTTTGGTGTGTAATAGAGCGTGCACACAACGAAGTACTCGCCGTTGTGACCTTGCGGACGCTGCGCCAATTTTTCGTTCTCATAGGCCAGTCGCTTAACGACTTCCGGCCACGGAATGTCCGCGCACAACTGCGAATAGCTCGCGGCGAAAATGGTCAAACTGCCAACGATCAGTCGCCGAAAACAGATTCGATTGGGCCGCCGATTAGAATTTCGATAGGAAGCCGTTTCCATTCGTATTCGTAAGGAGGTTGTTTCCATTGAAATTGCTCAGGATACATCTTGCGGATGTGCCTGATGATTTGCATTCCAGTAAGAAAAGGCTGGAAAGTTTCGCGCTCGATCACATGCAGTTGCGCGCCGCCGCAGAGTTCTCCGGCAAATTTGTGGAAGGTTGGTTCAAAATAATTTTCCCGAAAGAACGCGCCCGGCAATTTCAGCTTATTCAACTCGTTGCAAAGGCGCTCGGCATCGATGAACGGCGCGCCGAAAATTTCAAACGGCCGCGTTGTGCCGCGACCTTCCGAAACATTTGTGCCTTCGAGCAGACACATTCCGGGATACACCGTCGCGGAGCTGAGCGTCGGCATGTTCGGTGATGGCATGACCCACGGCAGACCGGTTTGGTCGAACCACATCTCGCGTTTCCAATTCTTCATCGGCAAGATCGACAATCGACATTTAAGAAATGCTTCGTCACGAAATTGCTGCGCCAGCTCGCCGATAGTCTTTCCATGACGAACGGGAATGGGATGCATCCCGACGAACGATTTGTAGTTGGCATTGAGCGTCGGCCCCTCTGTCGTCACGCCATTGATCGGGTTCGGTCGATCGAGCACAACAACTGCAACGCCGATCTTTTCACAGGCGCGCACGCAGAGATACAGGGTCCAGATGAAAGTGTAGTAACGTGCTCCGACATCCTGAAGATCAACGACGAACACATCGAGATCCTTCAACATTTCCGCAGTCGGTTCGCGATGTTCGCCGTACAGACTGTAAACCGGAATGCGCAACCGCGGGTGTTCGTAACTTTTCCATTCCGCCATGTTGTCCTGCGTCTGGCCGAGGAATCCGTGTTGCGGCCCAAAAAACGCCGCGAGACGGAAGAGATCGTTGTTGCGTCTCTCCAGAATTCGCGAGGCGTGCTCAATGGTTGACGAAACCGATGCCGGATGAAGCAGCGCGCCGACCCGCGCGTCGCGAAATTCCTTCGGCCAAAGTTCGCCTAGATGGTCGAGCGGCAATTCAACGCGCACGTGGGTCTTCTATCACGATATAGAAATTCTTGCGATCCAGTTGTAAGGCGGCTATGCCGACCGCTGATCCATGGCGTTCACCGCGGTGAACGCCTCTACAACTTTCGCCAGCCTAAGATACCTGCCGTGACGAGTGCGAGCAGCGTGATTGCGGCGCAGGCTTTCGAAAATAATTCGCCGTGTTGGGTATAGAAGGTCAGCTCCCGCTCGGTCGGAATCTTGATTTCGCCCGTGAGCACGCCCTCGGTAAATGTGCTGCCCGTTTCATCACGCAATGCCTGAGTGACGCGGCCGAACTGATTTACAAAACAGGTCACACCCGTGTTGGCCGCCCGGACCATCGGTCGACGCGTTTCGACACAGCGAAAAATTGCGTTCGTCAAATGCTGCTGCGATCCGGCGGAATGCAAAAACCATCCATCGTTTGTGAGGTTCACCAGCAAGTTTGCGCCTCGAATTACGAATTGCCGCGTCAAATCGCCAATTGTGTCTTCGAAGCAAATCAGCGGCGCGATCTCCGCGTTGCCATTGGTTAGCCGAAACAGCGTGTAGCGTTTGCCCGCGGCGAAGTCACCCGGCACCCATTCCTTCGCTACCGCGGCGAAAAGCGGAAAGGAACGTCGCAACGGGACGTATTCGCCAAACGGCACCAGATGCACCTTCCAATAGATCTGCATCTCCTGCGTGGCGCCGGAAATCAGGACCGCTGCGTTATAGTCCTTCCCGTTTTCCACATCGAGCGTTCCCAGCAGGAGGTCTGTTTTTGAGGACGTGACAAACTCGGTAACGAAGTCGTTGCTTTCCGCCGCCGGGTCGCGCACCGGATCGGGCATTGAACTCTCCGGCCAGATGAGCAAAGCAGCGGGCGGATTAGAATGCAGCGCGATTTCACTCAGTCGCTGAAAACGTTCAAAAATTTCGGTGCTGAACTGCGGATCAAATTTCTCCCGTTGGGGGACATCGGCTTGCACAGCGGCAACGCGAAGCGGTTCCGTCGGCAGGCTGTTTTGGACGACATACAACCCAAACGCCAAAAGCCCGACGAGGCCAGCCAACGTCAGCGTGAGGTCAAAATGCGGGCGCGCCTCGCGTGTTTTTGCTTCCAAATACAAACGGACCGGCGTTGTGACGGCGATGACGTTTGCAAACACAACCACAAAGGATAAGCCGGCTACACCGGTGAATTCGGCAATTTGAATTAGCGGCCATGTGTTGTGCAACGAAACGCCAAGCCCGTTCCAGCCAAAACCGCCGAACAACCACCCGCGGATCCATTCGTGCGCGGTCCACGCGGATGCAGCTAAAAACGCTAACAACAAATTCCGCCAGGAGGCCAGGAAATTGCGTGGCGCGATGAGGCCAACAAACCAACTCCAAAACGCAAAGTAAACGCCGAGGTAAACAGCCAAAAGAAGCGATAACCCGCGAAGCCAAAAATTTTGATACAGAACTCCCAGCGAACCCAGCCAACTAAACGTCGCCGTAAAAAACACAACGCCGGCCAGGTAACCCAGCAACAGATTGCGCAGCCAGCGGCGCTTTGAATTTTCTCCAGAAAACCAGACAGCCGCGATAAGCGGCGCCAGCGCGAACCAGCAGAACCAGCTCTGCTCAAATGGCGGGAAACAGAGCGTACAGAGCAACCCGCTGAGAATCGCTGCCAACCACGGCCAAAAGATTGTAACTTTTTTCATCGATTGCGCTCAAGTTCCGGATCGCAAGCTCCAAGCTCGAACCTTAAGGCTCCAGAGAAACTTCAAATTGCAAGCGCGATACTTCGCAGCAGGCACACTCATAGTGTCATGTTGAGCGGAGCGAAACATCTCTGATTGTTGATCGGGAACTGGGAGAAATGCCAGAGATCCTTCGCTTCGCTCAGGATGACAATTGCATCTCTGGGTGTTGGAGCTTGGAATTTGAAGCTTCAGATTATCTCGGACGCAATCGTGACTCGGCATCCTGTTGCAGCCAATCCCAGAGACGATCGAGTTTTTCTCCGACTTGCGCCTTGATGCGACCGAGTTCTGCAGGATCGAATTTTCCAGTCCCAGGCCGGCGCTGCATGAAAAGGTAATACTTGATCTTGGGCTCAGTTCCCGACGGACGTACGGCGATCCGTCCCGCACCTGCGGGATCTTCGAGTTCAAAAATCAACATCTTTTCTTTGGGAACCAGGTCGCCCTCGACATCTTCGACCATGTCCGTCTCGAAATCTTTAATTCCGATCACTCTTGATCCCAGCACTTCTAAAAATGGGCTGGCACCGTATGACTCGATCAGGCGCGCAATTTTGTTTGCGCCTTCTGCGCCTTCGAAAACGAGCGCCCTGGTTTTCTCCTCAAAATAACCAAACGTCGCGAAAATTTCGTCGAGCAATTCATCGACTGTCTGCCCGCGCGATTTCGCATAGGCGGCCACTTCACAAAACATGATTACGGCGCCGTTACCGTCCTTATCGCGAACAAAATCGGCGCCGCTGTAGCCATAACTTTCTTCACCGCCGAAAACATAAAATGAGGAGTGAGCAAGACGAAGCCGGCGCGTTTCCTGTTCAGTGAGATGGGCATAGTTCTGTCGCAATTGTTCCGGGATTGCGCGTTCGTACTTGCCCAGTTTCTCGCCGATATATTTGAAACCGGTCAGCGTTTCGACACAGCGCAATCCGTAGTAATTGGCCATGACCTTTTGCAGATCAGTAGTAACGAAAGTCTTAATGACCACGGAGCGCGAGGCGTTTTGCTTGTTCAACACGCCCTTGTCGAACAGTGTCTTGATTCGATACCAGGCAAGGAGCGAACCGATCTGATTTCCAGTTAGCAATTTCATTTTGCCATCCTTTGCGCGCACCGCTGCCCCCATGCGATCGCAATCTGGATCGGTTGCAACGACCAGATCCGCATCTTCCTTTCGAGCAAGATTGATTGCCATCGTTAACGCCTCCGCGTTTTCCGGGTTTGGCGATTTTACCGTCGGAAATCGACCATCGAAGCGATCCTGTTCCGGCACGACTTGGAAATTGAATCCGAGCCGTGTGAGCATCGGTTTGATGATTACGCTGCCAGTGCCGTGCAGCGGCGTGTAAATGATTCGCAGCGATTTCCCTTCCCGAATCACCTGTGGATCGAGAATCAACGTTTCCAGCCGCCGCATGTAAGCTTGATCGATGTCTTTCCCGATCGTGCTCACTTTGCCTTGTCGATCCTTCGAATCCGGTGTGAACGATTCAGTCGTGATCGCGTTGACTTTGGCGATGATCCCGCTGGCCTGCGGTTCGATCACTTGTGCTCCATTGCTAAAATAAACCTTGTAGCCATTATCATACGGCGGGTTGTGACTCGCAGTGATCACGATGCCGGCGCTTGCTTTGAGATAACGAACCGTAAAGGAAAGCTCCGGCACCGAGCGCGGGCCGTCGAACACACACGCGTCGCAACCATTTTCAGCCGCAACCTTCGCCGCGAGTTCGGCGAACTCTTTCGAGAAAAAGCGTGGATCGTGCGCGATCACAAGTCTGGGCTTCGCTGAAATTTTCTTGCGTCCGTTCCAATCGTGCAGATAAGCGACGAGTCCTCGCGTTGCACGATTGATATTGAAAAAATTCATCGCGTTCGTACCGACGCAGGGAAATTGAGGGCGCTCGTCTTCGCCCGCATTCCCGCGCTCTGCGGTCGTAACGATTTTGCCAATCGTGCGACCGCGCAGCCCCCCAGTTCCGAAGGCGAGCGTCTGATAGAAACGATCATTTAACTCTGACCATTGCGCCCAACTGACCAGTTCGTTTACGGACCTGAAATAAAGATCTGTCCGCGCTCCACTCAGGAGTGTGTCAATGTTCTTCGCTGTCGATTCCATCAGCTGCCCGTCTGCAACGGCCTGTTTGATCTGTGAATTGAGGTATTCGAGTTGGGCTGACATTGCTGGCAACTGTTCCGTCATCTGCCGTTGTAGGGCAAGCGCTCCTCTGGCACGCCGTAGCCTTGGCGAAGGCGGCCGCTTGCCGGGCAAAAAGGCAACCGAAGCGGTAGCCCTACAATTTCGCGACTGACCGATAAACCAGCATCGCCGCCGCGATATCTTCCACGGCCATCCCCAGCGATTTGAAAATGGTCGTTTCAGTTGCGCGCGGTGGAACTTTGCCCGCCAGCGCTTCGCCGAGCTCGGCGTAAATCTTCGTGCCGGAAAGAATCACGTCGCCGGATTCTTTCAGCGCGCCTTCACGCGAATCGACAAACACGACGTTGCTCATTGCGTCGTTGTCGAGCTCTCGCCAATCTGGCCGACACGCACCGATGGCATTCACGTGGCAACCGGTTTTTAGCCACGAACCTTTTAACACCGGCGACTTCGAGTTTGTTGCAGTTACGATCACATCTGCGCCGCGCACCGCGTCTTCGGCAGATGTGACGTGGCATTGGCTTCCAGCCAATTTCTGATCGGCAAGGTGCCGATGCCACGAGCTCGCCTCGATTTCGTTCGCGAATGTCTCAGCGTGCATCTTGTTCGGACTCCACACGCGTATCTCCTCGAAATGTTTTACGAGCTGCAGCGCCTCGAAATGACTGTGCGCTTGCACGCCGCTGCCCAGGATCGCAAGGATTTTCGCATCTGTCCGTGCGAGAAGTTTCGTCGCTGCGGCGGAGACGGCGGCCGTTCTCATTTCGGTGATTAGTCTTCCGTCCATGATTGCGAGCGGCGTACCTGTCTCTGGATCGACAAGAAAAATTGTTGCCATGTGCGTTGGGATTCGGCGCTCCGCATTCGACGGATAGAACGTTACGGCCTTGAGTCCGAGCCCATCCGGAGTAAGCGCAGGCATTAAACCCAGAAAGCCGGTCGCCGCGGCGACTTCGACCTTGATCACTGAGCGCACCGGCTGGGTCACTCTGCCCGCAGAAAAATCAATGAGCGCTTTTTCGATCGCCGGAATCAAGTCCTCGATCCGCAAGTGCTGACGGACTTGTTCTTCGTCGAGAAAAAGCGGCTGATTAACCACGAATGGACACTAATACACACTAATGAGGAGAACCAATTCGTGTCTATTCGTGCCCGCCACACCGTAGCGAAGTGAAGGCGGGTGCATTAGTGGTTAGCAATCCTTATGCGTGCTATCCGTGTAGTCGGTGGTTGAAAAATTGCAGACCCGCTGTGTGATCGTGGGTGGCGGACCAGCCGGGATGATGGCCGGTTATCTGCTGTCGCGGGCTGGCGTGAGCGTGGCGGTGCTAGAAAAGCACGCGGATTTCAACCGCGATTTCCGCGGCGACACCATTCATCCGTCCACGCTCGAGTTGATGAACGAACTGGGCTTGCTGGATGAATTCCTGAAACAGCCGCATCAGGAAGTGCGAGAGTTGCGCGCGGTGGTCAATGGGCAAGTCGTGCCGGTCGCCGATTTCACGAGACTTCCCACGCGCTGCAAGTTCATCGCGTTCATGCCGCAGTGGGACTTTCTCAATTTTCTCTCCAGTCATGCGAAAAAATTTCCGTCCTTCCAATTGCACATGGAAACCGAAGTCGTCGATTTGCTCATCGAGGATGAGCGCGTGATCGGTGTTCGCGCAAAGACGCCGCGCGGCGAACTGGACGTCCATGCAGATCTCATCATTGGCGCGGACGGGCGGCACTCGATCGTTCAAGCGCGCGCCGGGTTTGAGCGGCGCGAGTTTGGCGTGCCGATCGACGTGCTCTGGATGCGAATTTCAAAAGAGCAAGGTGACCCGGAACAATCCTTCGGTTTTTTTCAGCACGGCAAGCTGCTGGTGTTGCTGGATCGTGGCGATTACTGGCAATGCGGCTTTGTCATTCCCAAAGGTGGCTTCGACGAGATCAAAGCGCGCGGTCTGCCGCAATTTCAAAATGACATTGTCAACTTCGCCGGATTTCTACGCGACCGAGTTACCGAGCTGGACGACTGGTCGAGAATCAAATTGCTCACGGTGCAGATCAATCGTCTGCGCGATTGGTGCTGCGACGGATTGCTTTGCATTGGCGATTCTGCGCATGCGATGTCGCCGGCAGGCGGCGTAGGGATTAACCTCGCCATTCAGGATGCCGTCGCGACAGCAAATCTGCTCGCGGACAAATTGCGTATCGGGCCAGCTTCAGTGGATGATTTGCGAAAAGTGCAGGTCCGCCGCGAATGGCCGACGCGCCTGATTCAAGGCCTGCAGGTCTTTATTCATCGCCGGGTTGTCACCGGCCGGGCATCAAGCGCCAAAAGATCATTGCCGTTCGTGCTTCGTTTGCTGAAATGGTTTCCGATTCTACGACAACTTCCCGCCCGCTTCATCGGCCTCGGCCCGCGGCCAGAACATTTCCGCAATTCAAGCTCAATTTAAGAAATCTCACGTTTGTTTTGCCTGTATCCGGCGGATACGATCAACCATGCAGCTTGACCTCGACACAATCCGCGCGGCGCACGATCGGATTCGTGCACATATTCATCGCACGCCAGTGTTGACGAGCGAGCGTCTCAACGAAGCGAGTGGGGCGTCGTTGTTTTTCAAGTGCGAAAATTTTCAGAAGATCGGGGCGTTCAAGGCGCGTGGCGCAACGAATGCAGTGCTTTCACTGGACGAAATCATTGCGCGACGCGGGGTGGCAACGCATTCGTCCGGCAACCATGGTGCAGCGGTGGCACGCGCGGCAAAATTGCGCGGCATTCCTGCGCATATCGTGATGCCGTCGAATTCGGCGAAGGTGAAGGTGCGCGCGGTCGAAAGTTACGACGCACACGTTGTCTTTTGCGAGCCGACGGAAGAAGCGCGTGAAGCCACATGCGCAGAGGTGATCAAAAAAACCGGCGCGACGCTGATTCATTCGTTCGAGAACGAAGACGTGATCGCGGGGCAGGGGACAGCAGCGGTGGAATTGCTCGACGATGTTTCCGATCTCGATGTCGTGATGTGCCCGGTCGGTGGTGGAGGATTGCTGTCCGGCACGGCGGTTACCGCGAAATCGATGCGGCCGAGAATCAAAGTGATCGCAGCTGAGCCGGCGAACGCGGATGATGCGGCACAATCGTTTCGCGCGGGGCGACGGATTATAACTAAAAAGAAATTTACGATCGCTGATGGACTGCGCACGAATGTTGGCGAACCGAACTTTGCGATCATCCAGCACTATGTGGATGACATTGTGACGGTGAGCGAAGAAGCGATCGTCTCGGCGATGCGCACGATTTGGGAAACGATGAAAATAGTTATCGAGCCATCAGCGGCTGTTCCGTATACGGCGATCGTTGAAAACAAAACCGCCCTCGAGGGAAAACGCGCTGGGATTATTCTCACCGGCGGCAACGTCGATCTCGATGCGTTGCCTTGGATGACCACGAGGTAGGGACATCGCGCTGTGATGTCCGGACGCCGCGTCGCGGCGTCCCTGCCACGAATTTTTTATGCTATCAGGGAACCATTGGTCGCGCCAAAATCGAAACGTGTACTCATAGGAGGAGTATCAGGTATGAAAGGGTTAAGCTTAATCATAGTGGGTTTCGTTCTGGTGTTTGGCACCGTTGCTTCGCACGGAGCGAACTTGGACAGAATTTCGGCGGAAACCGGAGTTCCCGTCGCTACGCTGCAGGCAGAAAGGGCCTCGACAGGGCTAGGCTGGGGCGGACTGGAGAAAGCGCACCTGCTCGCTAACGCGTCCGGGCAGAGCTTCGACACAATCGTAGGCAAGTTCCAAGCCCACGAAGGCTGGGGGCAAATTGCGCACGACTACGGACTGAACCTCGGACACGTGGTGAGTGCTGCGCACCGCTCGAGCCATGCAACGGCACATGCCCAGAATACTAAGACGGTTCATGGTAAGAGCGGCACAACCGTTCATGGCAAGAGCGCCACGAAGATGGGCAGAGGCCATACTTCCAAGATGACTAGCACACGAGGTGTCGGTCACGGCTCGAGCTTCAGATCTGGCCATATGGGGTTCCACGGCATGGGTGGCCATGGCATGGGTGGCATGGGTCACGGTGGTCGAGGCAAGTAAACAAAAACTGCATCGCGAGGTTTGCCTAATTCGCCAAGACTTCGGCGGGCTAGGGAAGGGCGGAGTTGCGCCTTAATCGAGGGAGGACCCGATTTGTGCCTTCGAACGAGTTGCACTTTTTCTAAACCTCTGTCGCAGCCCAGAATTTGCTAAAAGCGCTGGGCCAGCTTCGGTCGATGACGCTGTTTCGAGCGGATTTGCCCATGCGCTCTCGCAGCGCGGGATCTGTCACCAGGGCTCGAATCGCGCGCGTGAAGTCTTCGACGTCGTGTGACTTTGTGACCAGACCGTTCGCCTTATCTTCCACTAATTCCTTGGGTCCGCCGGAGTCGGAAACGACTACTGGCAGGCCGCATGCCTGGGCCTCGAGGATAACGTTGCCGAACGTGTCGGTTGTGCTCGGAAAAACGAATACGTCTGCGGATGCATAGGCCGCGGCCAAGTCGCTACCAGTGAGATAACCGGTGAAAAACGCTTCCGGCAAAGATTTCGCGAACGCATTAGAGTAGGGACCATGACCGACGATGAAAAGTTGGATCTGTAGCCCCTCGTCACGCAGCTGGCGATAAGCGGCTGCCAGAAGATCGAGATCTTTCTCGCGAGAAATGCGACCCACATAAAGGAGGCGAACCTCGCCATTGCACGCCCCGAATCTTTCGAAGAACGCCGGTTCGCGTCGCGCAGGATGAAACAGCTCGGTATCGAGCCCGCGCGGAAGAATTTTCAGTTTTGCGGGATCTAAGCCGCGCTTGATCCAGCTTTGCCGGTAGTCCTCGGAGTTGACGAAAACTGTATCGAGCTGGCCATAGAACCAGTGCATGTAACGCCACGCCATACTTTCAAGGAAGCTGTCCTCGGTGAGAATGCGGATGTATTGTGGAAAATCGGTGTGATAAATGCCGCTCGTTTGCAGGTTGAGCATTTTGGCCGCGAGCAGCGCGGTCAATCCAACCGGCCCGGGCGTGCTGATGATAATCTCAGTGAATTTTTCCCGCTGTATGTAATCCAGCATCTCGAGAATCGGCGGGAAACTCAATTTTTGCAGTTCGTACTCGGGCAATTCAAATTCGCCAATGGGCGGGAAATTTTTGATGGGAATGTCGCAAATTTGCAGCTGACCACGGGATGTTACGACGATGAGTTCCTTCCCGCTGGCTGCTCCAGCTGCGGTCATTTTCCGGATGGTGGTGGCCACGCCGTTAACGTCTTCGAGCGTGTCTGTGAACCACGCGCGTTTGCGATTTTGCAAGGCGACCGGAATTTCGCCGGTCAATTCCTTAAAAATAACTCGCAACCATTTTCGCGAGGGCGCCTGACTGTGAAAACCGTAGATGTAGGGCGTTAGAACTACGAGGATCGGCACAATCGCGCTAAGCGCCTGCATGCTCTCGACCATGTTGCCGCTGCTGATTTGCTGAACGAATTTCTTAAAGAAACGAAACGCAAGCTGCTCGGCGACCATGTTCGCCATGAGAAATGTGCGGCGTTCCGGCTCGCCTACTCCGGCCAATTGCGCGGCGAGTTTCGCTTTTACTTCTGGCCGCGCGAAATAACCTGAAAGCTCTTTCCAGAGCGACACATTTGCGGGCTTGACGAATTCGAAAATTTTTCCCGACACAACGCCCTGCACAACAAACTCCATTTTCTCTCTGAGAGTGAATTCAGTGGGCGCCCGGCCTTCCATAAAGCGCGAAAACATTTTCTCCAGTAGCGCGCCGCCGGGCCCAAGTTTTTCGTGGAAACGGTCCTGGATGAAACAGGCGACCGTGTTGTAAAAGCCGTGCGACAGAATTAACGGTGTTCCTCCCTGGCCTTGTGCGGTGCAATCTCCGTCGCGAACAAAATCCAGAAATTTTTCTGCAGAACGCGCAGCCGACGTTTCTGTAAAAACCGAAGCACCAAATTGTCCGCCGTGATCGTCCGAGCCGCCGACGAAAATCTTTTTCCACGGCTCCGCGTGTGTCGGCGCAAGGTTGTGACGATTTGAGAATTCGTCGATCTTCTCCGGCGTCAGCTGCTTGAAAAGGGTCTGTGCCAGATCGCTTAGAAGCGCGTCGCGTAAGCCGTTGATGCCCTCGAAATGTTTGAAGAGAAGAGTGAGCTGCTCGAGATGTCTCGCGTCCAGTTTGCCGTTGACGCTGTAAAGGGGATGCGCAACCGCGTGCGCAATCTGCGTCGTTTGCAGGTAGCGCTGCAGCTCGAAGATATTATCGCGAACGCCTTCGATCTCGCGGTGTTGGTGCTCTGAGATTCCCCAAACAAGGATATGCAGCTTGCAGGGGTCATTAGGAAAATACGTCGTGACCTGTTCGCTGATAAAAGTGCGAGGCAGGTGCGCAATCTCCAGGCAACCCTCGATCGCATCGTGATCGGTGATGGTGACGTAATCCATTCCGCGCTTGAGCAATTGCTCATGCAGCTGTTTTGGGTCCGAATAACTGTCGGGAAAATCCAGGCGGCGGAAGAGCCATTCTTCCGAGCGCGCGCTGTAACGCGAGTGAATATGTAAATCGCACCTGCTCACATCTAGCGTTGTGTAACCGGTATGGCTTGCCAATCGCCGCAAGGAGTTTGGGCGAATTTCAAGAAGCCAGCGAAGCGCCTGTATCCATTGCGATACTGGCCGAGCGAGCGACGCCGAAATTCGACCAAAGAACCGCGGCCCGGAGGGTTGAGTTGAAAATGGCCCGGCGCCTGCGTTGCGTCTCGGTCACAGGTCGCAAAGGACATGCTCCCTGGTCGCGCCTTGGCGGCGGGCCATTTTGAACTCAACGATTGGTAAGTCATACCGGTTACACAACGCTACAGTCCGCGTCTCAATCTTTGTTCGGCGATCCAGTCCTGGTAGGTCGTCGCGGTTCGCACACTGCTTGTTGCCGTGATCCAAGCCAGAATCTGCCTCCAAATCGCTGGATGGAAATAATCAGGCGGATGAATGCTGATGCGCAAGAGCGACTTGCTCTCCAGGAATCGGAACATCGCCGCGTTCCAGGTGCGACTGACGGCACGGCGCCAATTATTTTCGACGCTATAAACCAACGTTCTTGCAAGAAACACGTTGCCCGAGCGGAGATCACACACAGTGCGCAGGCGCGTGGTGTATTCCATTTGCGCATCGCGCGCGGCGCGCTCCGCTTCATCGCCAAGCAACCACGCCGGCGCCACAAAACCTCGCGGCTGAAGCCCATGCGCCCGGAATTCATCGCGCGCGCCTGCAATGCGACGCAGAGCTTCTTCATAACCCAGGTCGTAAAACTCGCCTTCGTGCTGCGTGTAAAATCTTGTCAGGAATTTGTCGCGCAACGTTTCTTTCGCGCCGCGAGGACGTTCGTGGAAATAACCGTGGATGACGATTTCATGACCGTCCGCTTCCAAGCCCCGGAGCCACGACACAAATTGCGGGTCTTTTGCGAACAGCCCCTCATGATGATAGTCCGGCACCACAAGGACAGAACAAACGCGCACACCGTGACGGGCTAGTTCTGAGATGATTGTGTTTGCAATTTGCTGAGTGGAGGAAGCGACGTCATGCAGAGACACGACGATAGAATCTGTGGCAGCCCCGGCTGTTGCGACGAGCGGAAGGAATTCGGTTGCCGCAATTGTGCTCACTTGGGAATTTTCGGCTCCGGAAGAGGTTTGAACAAGACAAAAGCTTCCGTCAAGCAACGACGGTTTTCGCAGCGCGCGTCTGTGCCGTAGCGTCCGCTGTCCTCAGCGCAAGACATTCAAATTCGAAGTTCGAATCTCGAAATCCGAAACAAACCTGAAGAAGATCACGAGAAGGAAATGATCAAAACGGTCGGTTAGCTTTTCCGTGCCCGCTTGTTTGCAATTGCCGTTTTGACATTCGGATTTGTTTCGATATTCGGATTTCGGATTTCGAGTTTCTCTGAGCTGTGAGAACGATAATCCTTTGGTCATCGCCCGGCCATCTTCACAATTTCCCGAAACGCGGATTCCGCCAGAGGCATAACCGATAACCGCGACTGCCGAATCAATGGAATTCCCTTCAATCGCGGATTGCTTTTAATCTCGCGAAGCGTCACCGGATGTCGCAGTGGTTTTAACGGAGCAAGATCGACGGTGGACCAATCGCCTTCCTTCGCTGTCGGCTCCCGATACGCAGGTCGCATTACGTTCGCGATTCCCACTACGGCTTTCTCGTCGCCGCTGTGATAGAAAAGGACTTCATCGCTCTTTCGCATTTTACGAAGATTATTTCGTGCAGCGTAATTGCGCACGCCGGTCCAACTGGTCTGGCCTTCTGCGACGAAGTCCGACCACGAATACGAGGATGGTTCCTGTTTCACCAGCCAAAAATTCTTCATGCGCTAGAGTAATCGGAAAAAGCCGCGAGCGGAATCCGCTTATGCTGGAGGGTGCGCTGTCCTCAGCGCACTGTCTAGCACGGCGATCCTCACCACCCTCCGCTGAGGACAGCGGACACTACAGCCAAAAGTTCGACAATGCGGCTGCTTTGTTTCAGAATCGGTCATGCCGCGGCTGCCATTCATCACGTTTGAAGGATCAGAAGGATGCGGAAAGACGACGCAGGTGCAGAGATTGGCCGCGCGACTCGAGCGCTTGGGTATTTCATATCTGGTGACTCGCGAACCGGGTGGCACGCCGATTGGCGAAACGATTCGCGAACTTTTGCAATTTGCTCCGCACAACTCCGCCATGACGCCGGAAACCGAGCTGCTTCTCTTTGAGGCCAGCCGCAGCCAGCTCGTACGCGAGACCATCAAGCCGGCCCTCGAGCGCGGCTTGTGCGTGATCGCAGATCGGTTCTTTGATTCCACAACTGTTTATCAAGGCGCGGCGCGAAAATTGGATCGTGAAATAGTTGAGTGCCTGAATGCGTTTGTGGTCGGCGATTGCGTCCCGGACATTACTTTCGTACTCGATGTCGATGCTGCGACGTCGGCGTCGCGGATGCAGAAGCCGCGCAAGGCCGACCGGATGGAACAACAACCGGCTGAGTTTTATGAGCGTGTTCGCGAAGCATATCGTGAGCTGGTCAAGCGCGAACCAAATCGAGTTGTGTTGATCCACGGTTCGCGCAATGCAGACCAGATCGAGAACGAAATTTGGGAAATG
>DATEZD010000242.1:0-2963 GCA_035255865.1 Candidatus Udaeobacter sp. | reverse complement strand
GGGCGGTTGCACCGTTGCCAAAACATACGGTTGATCGCGAAAATATTTTGCACCCACTTTTTTGATGTCGTCGAGGGTCACGGCGTTCACGTCATGCTCGAGTCGTTTATAGTAATCGAAGCCGAGGCCGTAAAGCTCGTCGAGCGCGCAGTGGTAACCGAAAGCATCGTTGCTTTGATTGGCGATCTCTTGTTGGCCAATGAGTTTCTTTTTGGCGCGCTGTAACTCCACGGCGGTAAGACCTTCGTTCGCGAGCTTATGGATTTCGTCGAGGAATTCGGTTTTCACCCGCTCGAGCTTTTGCGGATCGGTACCGAGATAAAATGAGAACAGCCCCGGCACGAGACCCTGCATTTGAGCGGCTCCCACGTAATAGGCCAGACCCATTTTTTCGCGGATGCGAATAAAGAATCGCGACCCGAGATCGCTGCTCGCTTCATCAATCAATTCCAGCGCATATCGATCAGGACTGGACAAGCTCGCGCCGCGGAAGCCGACCATGAGTACCCCCTGCGCCTTGTCCTTGCGGCTCTCGACAGTCTCCGATTTGCTTAGCGGCATGGATGGCTTTGCGTCTGTCAGAGCGAGCACGCCGGGTTGCATGTTTCCGAGCGTTTGCTCGACGAGCTGCTTGACCTCGGCTGCTTTAACGTCGCCAAAAACATAGATCACACCATTCTTCGCAACTACGTAACGGTCGCGAAAATCGGCCAAATCTTTTTGCGTCAGGTGCTGCACAGCTTCGACCGAGCCGTTTGAACGCAGCGCGTATGGGTGCTGCGGAAAAAGCGCCTGTCGCATGATGTTGCGCGCGACGCTGGTCAATTGTTCTTCCTCCTGCTGGATCGCGGCGATCTGGATTTCTTTTTCGCGCGCGACCGCTTTCTCCGGGAAGGTGGCATTGAGCAACACGTCTGAGAGCAGGTCCAGGCCCAATCTCACATCGGGCTTCATGACATCGACTGACACGCTGAAGGAATTGTTGCCGGCATCACTCGAAATGGAACCGCCCACGGATTCGAGCTCATTGGCAATTTGCTCGGCAGTACGCGTCTTCGTTCCCTTCAACAGGACTTTCGCCATCAATCGCGTAACGCCGTTGTCCTCTGGATTTTCAGCGAGCAAGCCACCACGAAACACGGCGCCTATCCCAACGAGCGGCAACCGATGATCTTCGCGCACGAGCAATCGCAATCCGTTTGACAGGTCGAATTTCTGAATCTCACCCGCGGCAACCGGTTTCACGGGCTCAGCTTTACCGCTCAAGGAGCCTTTCGGATTTAACGAGACCACCGTCAGATTGTTCTCGGTCAGATACGTTCTGGCGACGCGTTTGACGTCGTCGAGCGTCACTTTCTGGACCGCATCCAGATATTCGCGACTAAAATTCAGATCGCGCGTCAGCAACCAGTTCGAACCGGTATCCGAAGCCTGACCCCGCATCGTGGTCAGCGCACCGAGATGCTGACTAAGCGTGATCTTCTTCGCCTTTTCTAATTCGTCCGCGGTCACGCCGTTCTGTTTCACCTCATCAATGATTTGCAGCGCCAATTGTTCGGCAGCTTCGCGCTTTTTCGGGTCGAGAGTGGCGTCGATGCCAAACAGGCCGGGATCGCCCGGCGTGTAAGAAAACGCCGATATACCAAATGCGAGACCGGCTTCTTCGCGCACGCGTCGATAAAGGCGCGAGCTGCGCCCATCCCCGAGCATAGTCGAGAGCAGATCGAGCGCGGGAACGTTCGGACTCGTGACTTCCGGGATGTGCCAGGCCATCGCGAGATGTGTCAATTCTGTGGAAAATTCCCGGTGGACTTCTCGCCGGCCAAGTTGTGGCGGTTCTGAAGGGATGAAAACCGGTTTAAGCGATTTCTCGGGATACAGTTTAAACAAGTCGCCCAATTGTTGCCGTACTTTTTCCGCGTCTACATCGCCGACAACCACGAAGGTCAGATTGTTGGGGACGTAACGCGTTTTGTAATACTGCATCACCTGCTCCTGTGTAAGCTGGTTGTAGATCTCAAGCTCGCCGATGACCGGAAACCGATAGGGATGCCGCTGATACGCCGTCCCAAAAAGCAGCAGGCTCGCCATGCGATCGGGATCGTCCATGCCCATGGCGAACTCGCGCCGGATGACTTCCTGTTCTTTTTGGTATTCCTCCGGCGGGAGGGTGGAATTCATCATAGCGTCGCTCAACACCTTCAGCGCGGTGCCAACCCCATCTTTCGGCACGTCGATCCAAAAAACCGTCCGATCGAAAGAGGTATACGCGTTGATGTAACCACCGACGTCCTGGATACTCTGCGCAATCTGATTCGCAGACTGCGTTTTCGTTCCTTTAAACAGCATGTGTTCCAGAATGTGGGACAACCCCGCGCCAAGATGCTGGTCTTCATCGATGCTTCCGGTCGCGCACCACGCCTGCACGCTCGCCACCGGCGCGCTGTGGTCTTCCTGCACGATGACGGTCAGCCCGTTTGGCAAAATCCATTTTTGCGCGGTGCTCGGCGGAAACGAAATCAGGGCCGAGGATTCAGGTGGCGCAGCCTTCAAATTGACCATGGTAGATAATAGAGCCGCTGCGAGAAAACTCGCTACTGGGATGCGATACATTACTCAGATTTGTAATGACGAAGCACGAATGCCGAATGACGAAGCCTGAAAAGAGCCGAACGCCGGCATCGACCTTTTTGTCATTCGAGCTTCGACATTAATTCGTCATTCGTCGTTCGGATTTCGTCATTTATTTGCGCCTGCAACTTCTTCGATACCAGCGCTTCGACCCCAGCATCACTTGCTCGACGTGGCTGGCTTTGACGCGGGCAACTGCGCCGGCGGTTTCGCGCTTTCCGGTTTCGCCGGTGCGAACGGTCTCACAAACGCCTCTTCGAAATCGTAAACGTCTTTAAAGTCCTCGATCGAATCCTGCTCGGTTTTTCCGAAAATGCCGGCACCGATCAGAT
>DATEZD010000241.1:0-7192 GCA_035255865.1 Candidatus Udaeobacter sp. | reverse complement strand
CAATTTGCCCGCGGTGGAAAAGATGTTGGCGGAAGATCCGACGCTGATCAATGGAGCCATCGACTGGGGCAATGGCGATTTCGAAACCGCGCTGGGCGGCGCGTCGCACATGGGCCGGCGCGACATCGCCGAATTCCTGCTCGCGCACAACGCGCGGATGGACATTTTCGCCGCCACGATGCTGGGCAAGATCGACATCGTCAAAGCGGCAGTGACCGCTTTCCCGAACATAGTGCACGTGCCGGGACCGCATAAGATTCCGCTGCTCGCGCACGCGGAGAAAGGCGGGCCAGCTGCGGTGGCCGTGCTGGAATTTTTGTGCCCGCTGGTCGGTTAATCCAAGGATCGCAGATAATGAACGACCAAAGGAATATTTCGTTAGGCGAGATCGGGCAGATTTCAGTGAACGTGCACGATTTCGATCGCGCAGTTGCGTTTTACAAAGACACGCTCGGCATAAAACATCTTTTTACGGTGGCAGGCCGGATGGCGTTCTTCGATTGTCGCGGCATCCGCTTAATGTTGGTGATCCCGGAGCGCCCGGACTTGGATCATCCGAGCTCGATTCTCTACTTCAAGGTGGCAGACATCGACCAGGCGCATGACGCGCTCGTTTCGAGAAAAGTTCATTTCGAAACCAAACCGATGCTGGTCGCGCCAATGGCAACTCACGATCTCTGGTTGGCAGAATTTCGCGACTCAGAGAATAATGTCCTCGCTTTGATGTGCGAGAAACCGAAGCCGGCGAAACCTTAGGCATGCGGCGTTGTACTAGACCGTAGCGGTCACGGTTTCCCATTTGTTGGTTAGGCGAGCAAGATCAGCGGTTACGGCGGCCAGTTCTCGGTTGATCGACACCGCGCGCCCGCCGGGTTCGTAGGCGGTGGGATCTTCGAGCGCCGCAGCTAGTTCTTTCTGTTGTCCTTCCAACGCAGCGATTTTCGCCTCGATTTCGTGCACCCGCTTTTCTTTTTCGCGCCGCGCTTTGGCAATCGCATTACGCGAGTCCGCTTCCAAACGCTTCCGGGCCTTCTGTTCCTGGAGTCCGCCTGCTCTTCGGACACCGTTATCGATTACCGGTTCTCTGTTACGCGAAGCTGAGCCTGCGGTTAGGGCAATGCGCGCGGATGTGGCTTTTGATTTGTCCAGATAGTAATCGTAATCACCGGGGTAGAAGGTCAGTTTACCACCCGTGCGGTTCGCACCTGCAGTGATGTGCAGAACGCTTGTGGCGATGGCGCGGATAAAATGAACGTCGTGACTGATAAAGATGAGCGTCCCGTGATATTGCTTGAGCGCGCCGATGAGGGCATCGATCGAGCCGACATCGAGATGTGTCGTCGGCTCGTCCATGAGCAGGAGGTTCGGCGGATCGAGCAATAACCTGACAAGGGCCAGTCGCGACTTCTCGCCACCGCTCAAAACCGCAACGGTCTTGAAAACATCGTCGCCGCGAAACAGAAAAGAACCGAGCACAGTGCGCGCGGTTTGTTCGGACACGGGATTGGGCATATCGCGCGCGCTGTCGAGAACGGTATGGCTCGCGTCGAGCACGTCGATTCGGTTCTGCGAGAAATAACCTGTGCGCACATTATGTCCGAGTTCGCGCACGCCATGCTGCACGGGCAATACCCCTGCGAGCAGCTTGAGAAGGGTCGATTTGCCCGCGCCATTCGGGCCGACTAGCACGGTGCGTTGACCGCGCTCGGCATGATATTGCATTCCGCGATAAACAACGAGGTCGCCATAGGCATGATCGACATCTTTAAGCGTGACCACGCGCAGGCCGCTGCGCACCGGTTGCGGAAAATGGAACTTGATCGTCTTTCCGCGCGCGACCGGAGCCGCGATTTTTTTCATGCGGTCGATCTGTTTCAGCTTGCTCTGTGCTTGCGATGCTTTGCTGGCCTTGGCGCGAAATCGATCGGCAAACAATTGGAGCGACGCGATTTCTTTCTGCTGATTTTTGTAAGCGGCAAGCTGTTGTTCTTCGCGCGCTGCTTTCTGCTCGACATAACTGTCCCAGTCGCCCCGATAACGCACCAGTTTCGAATGCGCGATCTCGACGATGCTGCCGACAAGTTGATTCAAAAATTCGCGGTCGTGCGAGATCATGACAATCGCGCCCGGATAAGTTCGCAGATATTCTTGGAACCATTGAAGCGATTCGAGATCGAGATGATTCGTCGGTTCGTCGAGCAGAAGAAGGTCGGGTTGCATCACGAGCAAGCGCGCGAGATGAGCGCGCATGATCCAGCCGCCACTTAAGGCGCTCGCCGGGCGGTCGAAATCAGTTTCGCGAAAAGCGAGTCCGGCAAGGACCCGTTTTGCTTTTGGTTCGAGCTCCCACCCGCCGTGCTCGTCAAAGACATGGAGCGCATTGTGATATGCCGCGTCATTAGCCTCATGCTCATGATCGTGCCCGGCTTCGTGCTCCTTGATCACTTTCTGTGCGTGCACAAGCGCCGGCGAAACGGCGAGCACAAGTTCGAGCACGGTTTCGTCTCCGGCGGCGGCGGTTTCCTGCGGAAGAAATCCGATCGTCGCATTCTTCTCGATCGCGATCGTTCCGTTATCGGGCGAGACATCACCGAGGAGGAGCGCAAACAACGTTGATTTGCCAGCCCCATTAGGGCCGACCAATCCAATCCGATCGCCCCGATTGACCTGGAGTGATACGTCATCGAAGAACGCCCGGCCGGCGAAGGATTTCGAAAGTTGTGAAACCGTCAGCATTGCGGAAAGCGCGCAGTGTTGCCTCGTTCGACGCCCGGCGCAACTCGCGTTGCGCGATCAGGGATCGCTTTATTCGCCGCCAACAGCGTCGTTTTGGCACTGCCGGTGGAATCAACCGCCGTGCCAATTCTGAAAAAATATTGAACAAAATTGGTTGTACGCGGGTGCGGCGGCGCGGCTGCGCAGTGTCTAACTGAGTGAAAATAAAAAAGGAGAAAAAAAACATGAACTTCATCGCTCTTGGTTTCTCACTTCCAGCTGCACTCCACAATCCATGGCTGCATGGTGCTGCTTTAGTGGTGTTGTTATTGTGCCTGCCGCGGTTGCTCGGAATTGTTTACATTCCGCATACCCAGGTTGGCATCATCGAAAAAATCTGGAGCAGCAAAGGTTCGCTGCGCGAAGGCCAGATCATTGCCCGTCATGGTGAGGCCGGTTATCAGGCCCGCTTCTTACGTGGCGGTATTCACTTCGGATTATATCCGTGGCAATACCGCATTCATAAAGAACCGCTCGTCGTCGTAGCCGAAGGAAAAATGGCGTACGTCTACGCGCGTGACGGTGTTCCGCTGGAACCGATTCAAACACTCGGTCGAACGGTGGATTCCAATCATTTCCAAGACGCGCTTCGCTTCCTCGAAGCGCACGGTCAACGCGGTCGGCAGCGCGGGATTCTACGCGAAGGCGTTTATGCCATTAACCTGGCGCTGTTCGTTGTGCTCACCGAAGAACGTGTGTTCTCCGGACCGGTGCGCGAGTCAGCCGATCGTTACGAATCGTGGAAGGCGCAACTCGCTTCCATGCGCGCCTTTGATCCGGTAGTTATCGGAACAGGCGTTGGCGGTCAGAGCCAACTTCGCGCTGGCCTTACTGAAACTAGCGCAAGCGAAGCAGGCTCGACCCCGTCGTTAGCGGCTGCCACGCCCGACTTCAATCCGAACGTCGACACTATCGGCGTGGTTAGTATTCAGGACGGGCCAACCATTAGTTCGGGCGAAATCATTGCTCCCGAAGCGAAAGCGATCGATGGAAAGGATCACAATTATTTCCAGGACCCGGAAGCCTTTCTGCAACTCGGCGGAAAACGTGGCAAACAATTACAAGTGCTGACTGACGGCACCTTCTTCATCAACCGCTGGTTCGGAACAGTAGAGATCAAGGCCAAGACCTTGATCCCGATTGGCTATGTAGGCGTGGTGGTCTCATATCATGGCGCAGCGGGAGACGACACCACCGGCGAAACGTTCCGTTACGGCGAACAAGTTGAAGCCGGTCATCGCGGTGTCTGGCGCTCGGCGCTCGCGCCCGGCAAATACGCACTGAACCCGTACGCGGTGAAAGTTGAGCTCGTCCCGACGATCAACTTCGTATTGCGCTGGATCAGCGGCCAAACCGAAGCGCACCATTACGACGAAGACCTAACCAGCATCGACCTGATCACAGCCGACGGTTATGAACCGCGTCTGCCGCTGTCGTTAGTCTTGCACATCGACTACCAAAAGGCGCCGTCGGTAGTGCAGCGGTTCGGCGATGTGAAGAGATTAATTACGCAGACGCTTGATCCCATTCTGACGGCATATTTCCGTGACGTCGCGCAGACATCGCACATGCTGGACTTGCTGACTAAGCGTGAAGAAATCCAGAAACGCGCGACGGGAGAATTGGGCGAACGCTTCAAGCGCTACGACATCAACGTGGTGGCCGTCTTGATTGGCCGGCCGGAATCGCGAGAGATCGCCCCCGGAAAAGCCGATCCGATCGAAACGTTGTTCGACCAGTTGCGGATGCGGCGGTTGGCGGACGAACAGCGCGCCACCTATGCAAAACAAGAGGAAGCTGCGCAACAACAGGTCGCTCTCAATCAAGCCAAGGCGAAAGCCGAACGCCAGACTGAGCTGACTCAGAGCGCGATCGCCGTCGAGATCGCGAAGAACCGTGGTCAAGCTCAATTCGCAGAAGCCGAACAGTTGGCGAAAAAACAGGTGACGCTCGCCGAAGGTGAAGCGCGAGCCAAGGAACTGATCGGTAAAGGCGAATCTTCAAGGATCGCGCAGGTGGGTCTGGCCGAGGCGGCGGTCACATTGCAGAAGGTCAGCGCTTTTCGTGATCCGCGTCTCTATGCGTTGAATGTTTTCGCGGATCAATTTTCCAGGAGCGTCCAGCCGCTGGTACCGAGTAGACTGTTCATAAGCAATGCCGGAGGCACAGCGGGCGACGGCCAGGGTGCGGGAAGTGTTCTCGAAACGCTGCTCAATCTGATCCTGAGCGAGAAAGCCGGGATCAACCTCCAGGAAAGTACCGGCAGCTCAAAGCCAATGGAGGATTTTATCAGACAATTCACCGGCAGCGGCTCTGCTGCGAACGGCGACCCGTTGAAGACGGAGACACCTGCTGCCGCTGAAAAGGCGGCATCCCGCTGAATTAGAGAAGTAAAGTCGTCTCGCACTCAGCGCACCCCGGGTGCGAGCGGCTTTTTTCTGGTGCGTTTGCCCACTGGACTTAAGGCCACCTGGCGCTCCGTTGATCGTCAACCGACATTTTGCGCCGCTGCACGATTTCACATGACGTATAGTTTTTTACAGAAATTTTTAGGGGCCCCGTTTGTGCCGGAAATGGCGGTTGACCTGCTGCAGTGTTTTCCGGCAAACTGGCTCTAATGGAGGCAAAAATAGAATGCAGGTTGGCGTCTAATTCTAACTTCAGAGAGCTTGCCGCCCTCGTCTCCGCCAGCGGTGGCTCAGCTCTTTTTCGTTAGGTCTATGCGTCTCCACCATCCAAAATGAAAAACAACTATCTTCACGCAGGAAATACGACGAAGAAATCATCGGCGCGAGCGAGGCTCGTCTTTCGCGCCTTCGGCGTAGTCGCGGCAGTCACTCTGGCCGGTGTCGCTTTGCGTGTCGCTTTGGCGGGTGGCCCCGAGCACCTGAGTGTCCGAAGCAGCAAATCGCAGATTGTCGCGGAGAATCCTGACGCTTCAAACAATCACGGTATCGCGATGAGTGGCGGCAAGAATCCAATAGCCGAGAAGTACGACACGCTGGTAATGCGCGTCTACTTCCGCGACCGCGCCGAGCGCGACCGGCTGGCCCAAGAACTCAACGCCGAAGAAGTACCCACAACAGGAGGCTATCTCACCATACTCGGCGATCGCGACCTCTACTATAGCCTGACGGCGCGCGGCCTCCGTGTCGAGATAGACGAGAACAGCAGTCGCAACCTCAGCCACCCTCAAATCCTGCCCTTCACTTTCTACGGCGGGTACAAGTCGGTGGAAGAAATATACGCCTTCCTCGATCAGAAGGTGGCACAGTTCCCCAATCTGGTCGAGAAGATCGACATCGGCGACTCCTGGTGTAAGGCCAATCCTGGCTCGTGCCTCCTACCCAGTCCCTGGAACGGCTACGACCTGTTCGTACTACACATCACGAACCGCAACATACCAGGCCCCAAACCGGTCTTCTGGGCGGACGGCAATATACACGCCCGCGAGATCGCTACGCCAGAAGTCGTCATGCGCATGATTGACTACCTGCTCAATAACTACGATGCCAATGCCGACGTTCGCTGGCTCGTGGACTATCACGACATCTGGCTGATGCCCGAAGTCAACCCCGACGGCCACCACATCGTCGAGGCGGGAGGCGGCGGCAACAGCCCGTACTACTACCGCAAGAACGGCAACAACGTCGGAGGCGGCGGGTGCTCCTGGCCTCCCACAGCATTTGACCACTTCGGCGTAGACAACAACCGCAACTTCCCCTTCAAGTGGGGCTGCTGCGGCGGCTCGAGCGGTTTAGTGTGCGAACAGACCTATCGAGGGACGTCGGCGGGATCGGACCCGGAGGATATGGCTATCGTCAACAAGATTCGTACCCTCGTGGCCGACCAGCGCGGCCCCGGCGACACCGACCCAGCGCCTCTCACTGCCACAGGCGTTTACCAGAACATCCACACCAATGCGGCAGTCAACCTCTTTACGTGGGGCTGGACTAGCACGCAGATGCCTAACTACGCTGAGACGCGCAACATCGCCGCGCACATGGCCGCGCCGAACGCGGGCGGTAACGGTTACCCCTATGGCTCGATCATCGAAGAGTTGTATCCGGTAGATGGAGGCTCGATTGACTGGGCATACGGCGAGTTGGGCATGGCGGCCTTCTCCACCGAGTTAGGCGGCCAGGACTTCCTCCCCTCCTACTCGTGCATAGATAATCCAGGTTGCGGCTCGTCGCAGGGTCTCTGGCCTGAGAATCGGCAGATGCTTCTTTACCTGGCGAAGATAGCGCGCACGCCTTATCTGACTTCGCACGGCCCAGATGCCAACACCGTTGTCACCAACCCGGCATCAGTGCCGCAAGGCGTGCCATCACAGCTAACCGCCAGCATTAACTTCGCCTGGTCAAACAACGCATTCAGCCAGAACGTGGGCGCAGCAGAATATTACATTGACACG
>DATEZD010000240.1:0-48169 GCA_035255865.1 Candidatus Udaeobacter sp. | reverse complement strand
CCGATGGTGGCGATGTAATTCATGCCGGCTCCCAATATCTGTTGAACCGTTGAAGCGTTAAAGCGTTAAAAGGGTCATTCCGAGCGAAGCGAGGAATCTCACAAAAAACCCGAATCAGCAGCGAATGATCTTTCCGTGCTCACTGCATCGAGCGTAACTCGAGAGATCCTTCGCCCCGCTCAGGATGACACTGCTTTCCGCTTCAACGGTTCAACGCTTTAACGGCTTACGCTTAACGGACCAGCAATCGCGTTTTGTCGCAGCGCATGATCGCAAAACACCAGCGCTGCCATCGCTTCCACAATGGGCACGGCTCGAGGAAGAACGCACGGATCATGGCGTCCCCGAGCCGCGAGATCGCTTTCTCGCTTGGACGTCGTAACGGTTTTCTGCTGAAGCGCGATCGTCGCGGGTGGCTTAAATGCCACGCGAAAGTAAATGTCCTCGCCGTTGCTGATCCCACCTTGCACCCCTCCCGAATTATTTGTTCTTGTGCGTATTTTTCCTTCGCGCATTTGAAAGGGATCATTGTGCTGCGAACCGCGCATCCGCGTTGCTGCAAATCCGGAGCCGATCTCAAAGCCTTTGGTTGCCGGTATGCTCAGCATCGCCTTTGCAAGGTCAGCTTCCAGCTTGTCGAAAACAGGCTCGCCGAGCCCGGGCGCGATGCCACGCGCAACGCACTCGATCACGCCCCCGATGGAGTCGCCTTCATCGCGAACTTGCTCGATCAGCGATATCATCTTTTTCGCTGCCGCAGCGTCGGGACAGCGCACGATATTTTTTTCAACGGCCTGCATCTTCACAGTGGCACGATCAATTTTCGCAACGACATCGTGAACTTGCGCCACGTAGGCGACGAGTTCGAAATCCGGATACAGTGCTGACAAAATCTTTTTTGCGACAGCGCCGGCTGCGACCCGGCCGATCGTCTCGCGCGCAGACGCGCGGCCGCCGCCCTGCCAGTTCCGAATTCCGTATTTAGCCTCGTAAGTGTAATCAGCGTGTGACGGTCGAAATTTGCCCGCGATCTCTCTGTAATCTTCAGGCCGAGCGTCCTTGTTGCGCACCATCATCGTGAGCGGAGTGCCGAGCGTTTTCCCTTCGAAAACGCCGGAGAGAATCTCGCATCGGTCCTCCTCTTTCCGCTGTGTTGTGAGTTTGCTTTGACCCGGCCGCCGGCGATCCAGTTCTCGTTGAATGTCCGCTTCGGCGATGTCGATCCGCGGCGGACAGCCGTCGATCACCACGCCGATGCCGCCGCCATGCGATTCACCAAAAGTGGTGACGTGGAAGAGCTGGCCGAATGAGTTGGACATTTGAATCGGAAATTTAAACGAGACGCGCCAGATTTGTAGGGCGTTTGTGTCAAACGTTGGCGGCTGACACAGCCGCCCTACAATTCAAATCGCTTCGAGGGCAAACTTTAGATCATCGATCAAATCGCGCACGTCTTCGATGCCCACTGACAACCTGACGAGTGAATTGGTGACGCCTAGTTTTTTCCGTTGTTCCTCGGGCACGGAAGCATGGGTCATGAGTGCAGGATGGTTGATCAGGCTTTCCACGCCACCAAGGCTTTCCGCCAGCGCGAACAACTCCGTGTTCTCGAGAAAACGCCGCGTTCCGGCAAGGTCCGTTTTCAAAACGATCGTGACCATGCCGCCGAACCCGCGCATCTGCTGACGAGCCAGATCATGCTGCGGATGTGATTTGATACCGGGATAATGGACTGATTTGATCTCGCCCTGTTCCTCGAGCCAGCGCGCAATTTCCAGCGCGTTGGCGCAATGCCGCTCCATGCGAAGCGCCAGCGTTTTCAAACTGCGTAAAACAAGAAAACTGTCGAACGCGCCGGCGATCGCGCCGACCGAATTTTGCAAGAATGCGATTTGATCAGCGAGTTCCTTGTTTTCGCCAACAACAACGACGCCGCCCACCAGATCCGAATGCCCGTTCAAATATTTCGTCGCGGAATGCACGATGATGTCGAAGCCGGTCTCGATTGGACGTTGGATCCACGGAGTGGCAAATGTGTTGTCTGACACAGAAATGATTTTTCGCTTGCGTGCGATTTTGGCGATCGCGTGCAGATCGATCAGCTTCAGCAGCGGATTGCTCGGCGTTTCGATCCAAACCATGCGCGTATTTGGTTTGATTGCGCGCTCCAGATCTTTTGCGTCGGTTAAATCGACATAGGTAAAGTCAAGGTTCGCAGAGCGTCGCCGCACTCGGTCGAATAATCGAAAGGTGCCGCCGTAAAGATCGTCACTGGCGACGACATGCGAGCCGCTGTCGAGCAGCTCGAGCACTGTCGCCATCGCCGCCAGGCCGGATGCAAAGGCGAACCCGCGCATCCCGCTTTCCAAATCAGCAATGCACTTTTCGTAGGCGAGCCGCGTCGGATTGATTGAGCGCGCGTAATCGTAGCCTTTGTGTTTTCCGGGGCTTTCCTGGACGTATGTTGAAGTGGCGTAAATCGGCGTTATGACTGCGCCGGTCGTCGGATCCGGCTTCTGGCCGGCGTGAATGGCGCGCGTGGCAAAGCCCTGTTGTTTTTTCATTATAGGATACGCTAGACGAACTCTCGGTCCGGCGGCGTCGCCGATTTCGGCATGTGAAGCCGGAGATAAGAAAGCAAATCGGTGCGCGTAATCAGCCCCAGAAATTTGTCATCATCCATCACAATAGCCACGCGTCCGCGGTCGAACACGCCGAGCAAGTCTGTGATTTTGGCGCTTGGCGGCAGCGTTTCTAATCGATCCGTCATCGCCGTTTGGACCGGATCATTAAAATGCGACGAGTCGCGATGCACTTTCACGAGTAGGTCAGATTCGTCGATGATACCGAGGGCCCGTCCGTTTTTATCGACGACCGGAAGCTGCGAAACGTCCGACCCGCGCATCCGCTTGAACGCTGTGAGCAGCGAATCGTCCGGCCCGACCGTGATCACTTCGCCTGCTTCGTATCGGTGCGAGATCAAATCGCTCAGATCGCCGTGCGGCGGCCGGTGAATAAATCCCTGCTCGGCCATCCAGAAGTCGTTGTACATTTTTGAGAGATATTTATTGCCGGTGTCGGGAACGAGAGTGACCACACGTTTTGGTTTTGTTTGCTGCCGGCAATATCGCAGCGCACCGGCGACAAGCGTGCCGGTGGATGAGCCGCCGAAGATTCCTTCCTTATGCAAAAGGTCGCGCGCGGTCGCGAAACTTTCTGCGTCATCAATCTCAAACGCATCGGTGACTAGCGACATGTCTGCGATTTCTGGAATGAAATCTTCGCCGATACCTTCCACTGCCCAGCTGCCCGATTCGACCAGCTTTCCCGTCTTCACGTATTCGTACAAAATGGAGCCGGTTGGATCGGCCAGGATCATTTCGATTCCGCGACGTGGCTTCACACGATTGAAGAAGCGCCCCAGACCGGTCAGTGTTCCGCCGGAACCGACTCCCACGATAACGGCATCGACATCGTGCCGCATTTGCTCCCAAATTTCCGGACCGGTCGTGCGCTCGTGCGCCAGAGGGTTTGCCGGATTACCAAACTGATTCACGTAAAAGGCACCTGGAATTTCTTCGGCGAGTCGCGCGGCCACGTCCTGGTAATATTCCGGATGACCCCGAGTCACATCAGATCGCGTGATGCGCACTTCGGCACCAAGCGCTTTCACGTGCGAGATCTTTTCCTGCGACATCTTATCGGGAATCACCAGCAGGACGCGGTAGCCTTTTGCACCGGCAACGAGCGCCAAACCCAGACCGGTATTGCCTGCGGTCGCCTCTACGACTGTGCCACCGGGTTGCAATTTCTCCTCCTCCTCCGCCGCTTCGATCATCGAAAGCGCGATGCGGTCCTTGATCGAGCCGCCGGGATTTTGATTCTCAAGCTTGAGAAAAAGGTGACACGGGCCGGTGTCGAACTGCGTCACCTCCACCAGCGGCGTGTCACCAATGAGCGACAGAATCGCGGGCTGCTTATTTTGCGCAATCGACGGCGCTTCGGAAGTGTCACTCATGAAAAGCCTACTCGATAGACGGTTCGCCCTTGTGCGACCACTCCAACTCACTGTCCGAGAGAAATTGTTGGAGCGCAGGGAAACGGACTTCGCCGTAGTTCAATGCGTAACGGAGCTCGCCGCCTTTGTAAATCCAAGTCGTCGGTATCCACGAAAGCGGCAAATCGGCGAATTGTTTGATCTTGTTTTCGCCGCCACGCGGGCCGGGATCCGCAAGGATCGTCACGTTTGGCTGGTCGGCAATATTGAACTTTTTCAGCAT
The DNA here is from genome assembly GCA_035255865.1 of Candidatus Udaeobacter sp. Taxonomy (GTDB): domain Bacteria; phylum Verrucomicrobiota; class Verrucomicrobiia; order Chthoniobacterales; family UBA10450; genus Udaeobacter. The sequence goes on along the minus strand of DATEZD010000240.1, from coordinate 43,889 downwards.
TGCGCGCCCATCCTGACCGTCATTCCAAATCGAAACGAGATAAAATCTCACCTTCGGATTTTCATTAACAATTTTGGTCCAGCCGCCGCTTTTGAGTTCAGCCTGACAGTTCGAGCACCACGGCGCCCACAAATGCACGACAGTCAGATCGGGCGATTTGATCGCTTCGAGCACGGTTTGCTCTGCCGATGGCTTCGGCACCAGCGCCTTGTCCAATTCGTCCTGCCCTTTGGCAAGATTCGCCGCAACCAATAGGGCAATGAACGTCGGCATCCGCAAGATCGGCATCGTGAATTAAATATGAAGAGAACGACGGCGCGCTCAAGGCCTCCTGAGCGCAGGCGCTCACGCGGGAGCCGCCGACGGAGCTTCAGCCAGGTAACCCGCTCGCTGTTTGTGCTTTCGGCGCTGCCTGAGCTGGTCGAGCCAGAGATAAATTACCGGCGTACTATACAGAGTGAGAATTTGGGAAACGATCAGCCCTCCGACAATGGCGACGCCAAGCGGTTTCCGCAGTTCACTGCCAACACCCATTCCGATTGCGAGTGGCAACGCGCCGAACATCGCTGCAATTGTCGTCATCATGATCGGCCGAAAGCGAACGAGGCAGGCCTGATAGATCGAATCCTCGGGACTGAGTCCTTGATGGCGTTCGGCCTCAAGCGCGAAATCGACCATCATGATCGCGTTCTTTTTCACGATTCCGATGAGCAGAATGATTCCAATCATCGACACGATCGACAATTCGTCGCCGGTTACTTCCATCGCCAGTAACGCGCCGAGTCCGGCCGAGGGGAGCGTGGAAAGAATTGTCAGCGGATGAATCAAACTTTCGTAAAGCATGCCGAGGACGATGTAGACGGCGATAAGCGCGGTGAGAATGAGCAATGGTTCGGTGGAAAGCGACGCTTGAAAGACTTGCGCGTAACCGGCGAACTTGCCGCGGATCGTCAAAGGCATTCCAATCTCCCGCGCCGCGCGCTCGATGATCTGAGTCGCTTCGCCTAACGAAACGCCGGGCGCGAGATTAAACGAAATCGTCACGCACGGAAATTGCCCCTGATGATTGACCGACAACGGCGTGTTATCCAACCGAAAGTGCGCGATCGTGCTCAACGGCACCTGATTTCCCGACGGCGACTTCACGTAGATTTTGTTGAGTGAAGTTGGATCGAGCTGGAACTGCGGATCTACTTCGAGGACCACGTGATACTGGTTTTGCTGCGTGTAAATGATCGACACCTGGCGTTGCCCGAACGCGCTGTAGAGGGTGCTGTCCACGGCCTGCGGTTGAAGTCCAAGACGCGCGGCCGCGTCGCGATCCACCACCACGGTTGTTTGCAGTCCGCGAAATTGTTGGTCGCTGGTCGCGTCTTTGAGTTGCGGATATTGTTTGAGTTTCTGCACCAATTTCGGCGCCCATGAATTCAATTCGTCGACGTTCTGGTCGGTCAGCGCATATTGATAAAGCGCTTTCGACATTCGACCGCCGACGCGAATGTCCTGGCCTGGCGTGATGAATAATTGCACGCCGGGAATCTTCGCCAGCTTATGGCGAAGCCGTCCCATGATCGCGAGTGGATCGTCTTCGCGTTCGCCCTTGCCGTGACCTTTCGGTTTCAAGCTGATAAACATCCGCGCGTTGTTCATCGCCGAACCAAATCCGCCGCCAAAGAAAGAACCGACTGCCTGCACCGCAGGATCGGCCATTACGATCTTCACGACTTCCTCCTGCTTTTCTTTCATCGCTTCGAACGAGATGTCTTGCGCGGCTTCGGTGGTGCCCATCATCTGACCGGTGTCCTGTTGCGGGAAAAATCCTTTCGGCACGATGACGTAAAGCCAGACCGTTGCGACAATCACGCCGGCCGTTACCAGCAACATGAGATATTCACGGTCGAGGACCCATTTGAGAGTGCGCTCATAAAATCGATGCATCGCGTTAAATGCGTTTTCGCTCAGTCGATGAAATTTTGTGCGGCTCTGATGACGCTCTTCGGCTTTCAAGAAGCGTCCGCAAAGCATCGGCGTAAGTGTCAACGAAACGACCATCGAAACCAGAATCGCCGCACTAAGCGTGATCGCGAATTCATGGAATAATCGGCCAATCAATCCGCCCATGAACAAAAGCGGAATGAAAACGGCTATGAGCGAGAGACTGATCGAGATCACCGTGAAACCAATCTGCCGGGCGCCTTTGAGCGCCGCTTGAAGCGGCGACTCACCGTTTTCAATGAAGCGCACAATGTTTTCGATCACGACGATCGCATCATCGACCACGAATCCGGTCGAAACAGTGAGCGCCATGAGCGAGAGATTGTCGAGGCTGTAACCGCAGAGCCACATCACGCCGAATGTGCCGGCCAACGCGAGCGGCATCGTGATTCCTGAAATGAACGTCGGCCAGAAACGTCGGAGAAAAATAAACATCACCATCACGACGAGCGCCATCGTGAAGACGAGCGTGATCTGCACGTCGCGCACCGAGGAGCGAATCGTCGTGGTGCGATCGCTCATCACGTCGAGCGAAACACTCGGCGGCAGCCACGTTCGTAATTGCGGCAGGATCGCGCGGACTTGATCAGTCGTACGGACGACATTCGCGTCGGGCTGTTTAGAAATCACCAGCAACACTGCCCGCTTGTTGTTGAACAAACCCGCTTGATCACGATTTTCCTGGCCGTCGATCGCTTTGCCGACATCCCGCAACGGAACAGCCGCCCCGTTGTGTTGCGCGACGATGATTGGTTGGTATTGATCTGCTTTGGCCAACTGATCGTTGCTGGCGATGACGAACCGCTGTTGCTGACCGTCGAACGCACCCTTCGGCGAGAGGACGTTCGATTGCGAGAGCGTGCTGCGCAGATCTTCCAAACTCAACCCCATTGAGGCGAGCGCGACCGGATTCACCTGCACGCGCACGGCCGACTTCGCGCCGCCGCCGATGACGACCTGACTCACACCTTCGATCTGGCTGATGCGCTGGCCGATGATTTGGTCGGCGAGATTGTAAACTTCCGAGAGCGGCAACGCGGCCGATGTCATCGCCAAAACCATGATCGGCGCGTCGGATGGGTTAACTTTTCGATACGACGGCGGTTGCGGGAGCCCGGTCGGCAATTCACCGGACGCGGCGTTGATTGCGCTTTGCACATCTCGCGCGGCGCCGTTGATGTCGCGATTCAAATCGAACTGAATCGTGATGTTCGATCCGCCTAGCGAGCTGACAGATGTGATTTCTGTCACGCCGGCGATCTGCGCGAAGGGCCGTTCAAGCGGCGCGGCAAGCGATGAAGCGGCAGTTGCCGGATCAACGCCCGGCTCTTGCGCGCTCACTGAGATCGTCGGGAAATCGACTTTCGGCAACGGCGCAACCGGCAGAAAATGATAAGCCACCGCGCCTAACAACAACACTCCAGCCGCGAGCAGCGATGTTCCGACCGGCCGGCGAATGAATGGTTCGGAAATGCTCAAAGTAGCGCATGCCTCCGGCTTGCGTGTTTCCCAATCGCAAGCGAGACGCTTGCGCTACAATTAAAAACCAAGCCGATCATTTTCGCCGTTCACCGAGGCAAACTCGGGCGACTGCTGTACCGGAGTTCTCGATCTTAGCGGCAGCTCCGCCTGTTCAACTCGACCGCGGTTCCGGCGCTCTGCCAGCCAAACACCGAGACGGTCGAGATAAAGGTAGATCACCGGTGTGGTGTAAAGCGTGAGAAATTGTGAAAGCAATAATCCGCCGACGATCGAGATTCCCATCGGCCGACGAAGTTCGCTTCCGGTCCCGCGCTCGAGCGCGAGCGGCAAAGCTCCCAGCAATGCGGCCGCGGTTGTCATCATGATCGGCCGGAATCGCAACAGACACGCCTGGTAAATCGATTCCTCCGGCGTCAGTCCTTCCTTACGTTCGGCTTCGAGCGCGAAGTCGATCATCATGATCGCGTTCTTCTTCACGATGCCGATCAGCAGAATGATTCCGATGAGCGCGACCAATGAAAAATCGGTCCGGCAGAACAGAAGCGCGAGAAGCGCGCCGACACCGGCCGACGGCAGCGTCGAGAGAATCGTGATCGGGTGAATGTAACTTTCGTAAAGAACGCCGAGCACGATGTAGATCACAATGACGGCAGCTAGAATGAGCAGCGGCTCAGTGGTTAAAGACGAACGAAACTCGGCAGCCGCGCCGGTGAACGAAGTCGCGATCGTGCTTGGCAAAGCAATTTCGCGCTCCGCTTTTTCGATCGCAGGAATCGCGTGACTGAGCGAGCTGCCACTCTTCAAGTTAAATGAAATCGTCGCGGCCGGGAATTGTCCCTGATGCGGGATCGATAACGGCGTGTTGCTCACGTGCATTGTTGCGAACGCGCTCAACGGGACCGGCTGGCCTGTGCTGGACTTAACGTAAATCTTGTCGAGCAAATCCGGCGATTCTCGGAATTGCGGTTCGACTTCCAGGATCACCCGGAACTGGTTGAGCTGCGTGAAAATGATCGAGACTTGTCGCTGACCAAACGCGTCGTAAAGCGTGTCGTCGATTGCTTGAGTAAGCACGTTGAGGCGGGACGCTTTTTCGCGGTCAACATCGACATTCAACTGCAAACCGTTGATCTGCTGATCGCTGGCAACGTCGTCGAGTTGCGGCAGTTGCCCGAGTTTTTGGACAAGTTTCGGCGTCCATTCGGTGAGCTCAGCCGCGTCGGCGTCCTGCAAAATGTATTGGAACTGAGTTCGACTCACGCGTGCGTCGATTTGAAGATCTTGCGCCGCTTGCATGAACAGCGAGACGCCTTCAACGTCGCGCGTAGCGTTTCGCAAACGTTCGATGACTTGCTCAGCGTTCGCGCGTTGGTTATGCGGCTTAAGAACAATGTAAAGCCGAGAGGTGTTGATGGTGGCATTGACCGTTCCAGCGCCGACCGAGGCGGACACGCTCGAAACGTCGGGATCTTTTCTGACGATATCGGAAACTGCGTGCACGCGTTCCATCATCGCTTTGAAAGAGATGTTTTCAGCGGCATCGGTCACGCCAATGATGACGCCGGTGTCCTGCTGCGGCAGCAGTCCTTTCGGGACCAGCATGTAGAGAAGAATCGTCGCCACCAGCGTGACGATGGCGACGTTTAAAACGAAGCGCTGATGCGCCAGCACCCAGCGCAGTCCGCGTTCGTACCAATTTCGAAAGCGCGTCCAATATTCCTCGGTGCGCCGGTAAAACTCACCGCGATGCTGTTCTTCATCCTCGCTTTCCGGTTGCAATAGTTTCGCGCACATCATCGGCGTGAGCGTCAGGGAAACGAACGCGGACACTCCGACCGCGACGCTCAAGGTAATCGCGAACTCGCGGAAAAGGCGGCCCACGATTCCGGTCATGAACAAAAGCGGAATGAAAACCGCGACCAGCGACACGCTCAACGAAACGACAGTAAACCCGATCTGTTTCGCGCCCTTGAGCGCGGCTTCCAATGGCGGATCTCCCGCTTCAATGAAACGCACGATGTTTTCGATCATGACGATCGCGTCATCGACCACGAACCCGGTCGAGATGGTCAACGCCATCAAAGAAAGATTGTCGAGGCCGAAGCCGGCGAGATACATGATGCCGAAGGTGCCGATGAGCGAGAGCGGCAGCGCGATGCTGGTGACGACCGTGGTCCAAAGTTTTCGCAGGAACAAAAACATCACCATCACCACGAGCGCGACAGTGAGCAGGAGCGTGAACTGAACATCGTGAACGGAGGCGCGGATCGTTTCAGTGCGATCGGCCAGAACATCGACATGCACCGATGGCGGAATCGACGCGGTCAATTGCGGAAGCAGTCGGCGCACGCGATCGACCGTTTGAATGATGTTCGCGCCGGGCTGGCGTTGGATGTCGAGCAGCACGGCGGGCTTTTCACCATTCTTCGTGCTCACCCATGCTCCGAGCTGTTCGTTTTCAACGCCGTCAATGACGTTGGCGACATCGCCGAGCCGAATCGGCGCGCCATTTTTGTAAGCGACGATGATCGGCTTGTAGGCTTCGGCGGAAAAAATTTGATCGTTTGATCCGATTGTGAACGCTTGTCGCGGCCCTTCGAAACTTCCTTTCGGTGCGTTGACGTTCGCCTGACCGAGAATCGTTCGAACATCTTCGAGACTGAGGCCGAGCGACGAGATCGCCGCGGGATTCACTCGAACCCGCACCGCCGGCTTCTGATTTCCCTGAATCGTGACCAAACCGACGCCGGTGACTTCGCTGAGCTTTTGCGCAAGCAATGTGTCGGCAAAATCGTTCACGCGATCGAGCGGCAAACTGTCCGACGTAATCGCCAGCGTCAGAATCGGCGTGTCCGCCGGATTGACCTTGTTGTACTTCGGCGGATTCGGCAGGTCCTTCGGCAAAAATCCCCCGGCGACATTGATCGCGGCCTGCACGTCCTGCGCGGCGACGTCGATTGGCCGGTCGAGCACGAATTGCAGCGTGATGGTCGACACTCCGAACGAACTGGTGGAATTCATCGAGGCGAGTCCACTGATCTGACCAAATTGCCGCTCGAGCGGCGTGGTGATCGACGAGACCATCACGTCCGCGCTTGCGCCCGGATAATAAGTTGTCACCTCGATTGTCGGAAAATCGACAGTCGGGAGCGCGGAGATCGGCAACAATTTGTAGCCGAGCACGCCGAGCAAAATGACGCCGGCCATCATCAGCGATGTCGCCACCGGCCGGCGAATGAATGGTTCGGAAATGCTCACGACTTGCCGGGTCTTCGCGGTCGCGCCGAACCTGTCGGCCTGGCTTGCGCCTGTTGCGGCGGTGACGTCATCTCCACCCGCGCGCCTGGCTGTAGTTTGTATTGACCGTCAACAACCACATCCTCGCCGGGCTGCAGTCCGCTTTCGACCATCGTGAAGTTTCCTTCCGTTTGCCCGACTTTGATCGGGCGCATCTCCGCCGTCTTATCCGGCTTGATGACGTAAGCGTAAGTGCCCTGCGGCCCGCGCTGCACCACGCTCGAAGAAATCACGGTTGCATCCTTGCGCGTGGTCAAAACCAGTCGCGCGTTCACAAATTTTCCGGGCCAAAGCTTGAGATCGTTGTTTGGAAAAGTGGCTTTCAACTTCACCGTTCCCGTCGCCTGGTCGATCTCATTATCGACAACCGCGAGCGAGCCTTCGTCGAGCGTTGTCGTGTTGCCTCGATCTAGCGCCGTGACTTTGAGCCCGCCTGTGGCGCCGCCGGCGTTCAAAATCGATTGCAGGTTTGTTTCCGGCAAAGTGAATATGACGGAAATAGGGTGCATCTGAGTGATGACGACAAAGCCGTTTTGGTCCGCAGCGTGGACGACGTTGCCAAGATCGACGAGTCGTACGCCGGTGCGACCGTCGATCGGCGATTTGATGTAGCAATAATCGAAATTGACCTGAGCAGCATCGGCGGCGGCTTTCGATTTTTGCGCGTTCGCCACAGCCGTATCGTAATCCTGCGCCGCTATTACGTTTCTCGCGCGCAGGTCCGCTTGCCTCTTCAAGGTAACCTGATCCAACGCGGCTTGCGCTTTTGCCTGATCGAGCGCGGCTTGGTACGGCTTTGGATCGACAACGGCCAGCAAGTCGCCCGTTTTCACATCCTGCCCTTCCGAAAAATTGATTTGTACCAGCGCGCCATCCACTCGAGTGTGAACGGTGACTGTGTTAAACGCCTGAACGGTGCCCAACCCATCGAGATAGATCGGCATGTCCTTCTGTTCGACTTTTCCGGCGACGACCGGAACTGAGCCGCCGGTGGACATGGAGCCGCGGCGCCCGCCGCCTCCGAAATTTCCAGTTTGTTGTTGGCTAGCGGAAGACCGTTGGTGACAGCTCCACCATGCGATCAACAGAACAAGCGCTCCAATGACTGCGAAGATGGTTCGTTTCGACATCGTAGTGCACAATCTGACTGCATAGCGGCGCCTCTTTCTGTTTAAGACCTCCAACACCCTGTTTTGGTTACGAATAAGTCGCCTCTTCTCGCGATTAGTCCTCCCCTTAAATTAGATCCGTCGCCGGGACGCGCGCTCGCCGTAGAAGATTACATCACCAACCGTTTGACCTCAGCCGTCAATCTGGCTACTGTGGCACTCCGCTTTTCGCGGAATTTTCGGCGGTCATAGACCGCCGCTGCAGCGCCTGAAGGAGGCTTATTATTTATGATTCAAATGCAGGACGTGATGTCGAAGGCGATGCCTGACTTCCGTGAGGGAAGCATCGTCAAGGGACGGATTTTGGAAATTCGCCCGCGCGAGGTGCTGGTCGATGTGGGATACAAATCCGAGGGCGTCATCCCGTTGACTGAATTTGAAGAAGCCGATTCGCTAGAAGTCGGCGACGAGGTGGAGGTGCTCCTGGAGCGGCTGGAAAACGAAGAAGGCATGGTCGTTCTTTCGAAGGAGAAAGCCGCCTACCGCCAAAACTGGAACAAAATCGTCAGTGTTTTCCAAGGTGATGGCCTGATCAAGGGCAAGGTGAAATCGGTGGTCAAAGGCGGCCTCATGGTGAACATCGGCGTTGAGGCGTTTTTGCCCGCGTCTCAGATTGACGTCGTTCCGCCAAAAGATCTGCAGCAATTCGTTGGCAACACTTACGATTTCAAAATCGTCAAGCTCAATGACGATCGCAAAAATGTCGTGCTCAGCCGACGCGAGGTGATCGAGCAAGAGCGCAGCGAAAAACGGCAAAGATTCATGGAAGGCGTGAACGTAGGCGACCGCGTAACCGGCAACGTGAAAAACATTACCGACTTCGGCGCATTCATCGATCTCGACGGCATGGATGGTTTGCTACACGTGACCGATATGACTTGGGGTCGGCTCGGGCATCCCAGCGAGTTGTTAAAGGTTGGGCAGCAGTTGGAAGTTATGGTGCTCGACATCAACAAAGAAAAAGAGCGCGTCTCGCTCGGCCTAAAACAGACTCAGAAAAATCCGTGGGATCAGATCGAGGAGCGTTTCCCGGCCGGTCAGCGCATCAGAGGCAAGATCACAAATCTTGTTCCTTACGGCGCATTTGTTGAGATCGAGGAGGGCGTAGAAGGCCTCATCCACGTTTCTGAGCTTTCGTGGACGAAACGGATCATGCGACCGTCCGATATCCTCAGCGTCGGCCAGGAAGTGGAAGCCGTAGTGCTCGGCGTCAATAAAGAAGAACAGAAAATTTCACTCGGCCTGCGCCAGCTCGAACCGAATCCGTGGGATGAAATCGAGAAGAAGTTCACCATCGGTAGCAAGGTGAAAGGCAAGATTCGCAACATGACCGCCTACGGCGCTTTCGTAGAGCTGGAGGAGGGCATAGACGGGATGATTCACGTGTCCGATCTGAGCTGGACCCGCAAGATCAATCATCCCAGCGAAATGTTTAAGAAAGGCGACGAAATCGAGGCCGTCGTTATCGACATCGACAAAGTAAACCAACGGATCAGTCTTGGGATCAAACAGCTCACCGAAGATCCGTGGAAGACGATCGATGAAAAATACAAGATCGGCGATTTGGTGAAGGGCAAAGTGACGAAGCTCGCCAGCTTCGGCGCGTTCGTGCAACTGCAGGACGATATCGACGGGCTCGTGCACATCTCGCAATTGAGCGAAGATCACGTCGCGAAAGTGAAAGATGTCCTCAAAGTCGGTCAGGAAGTGGAAGCGCGCGTCATCAAAGTGGACAAAATCGAGCGCCGAATCGGGTTGTCGATCAAAGCTGCGAATTATTCTGAGGAGCAACTACGCAAGGAAGTAGAGTCCTTCGACACGCTTCGCCCCGGTGAAGACATGGTCGGCTTGGAAAAAGCTTTCGCCGCCGCCGAGCAGGAAGAATACCGACCGAGCGATTCCAAGCGCGTGGCGAAGGAATCGAAGCGCGAGTCGAAGAAGAAATAAACTTCCAACTTTTTTTCTCGCCCCCAGGAAACACTCTGAGCAAAATCTACGCCCGGAGTTCCATGCCAGCCCGGTTTTCTCGATCGAAGTCTGCTCTGAGAATAATCGCATCAGCGGTCTTGGCGTTTGCGATAGCCGCCTGCGGGAATAGCAGCATCGTTGGCAAATGGCGCATGTCTGGTTCCGATGCAACGGTTTGGGAATTCAAATCAAATGGCGCTGTTCTTTTGGGGGACGTGAGCGGCAGGTACAAATTCGGTGACCAAGACCGAATTAAGATTGAGACGCCATTCGCTACAACAGTTTATCAACTACAAATTTCGGGTGACCAGATGGTTCTGCAAGAGCCCGGCGGTTCCGAGTTGGAGTTTTCCAGGATAAACGAAACGCGGCCGTGATTGGTAGGGTCGGCGCGCTGCGCCGACCGGATGCCGCAGCGCGGCGTGCCTACCGCCAAGCCCTCAGAACTCGGCGCTGCCAGGCGTGCGAGCGAATGGGATCACGTCGCGGATGTTCGGGACGCCGGTAACGAACATCAACATCCGCTCAAAGCCGAGGCCGAAACCAGAGTGCGGCGCGGTGCCATAACGACGGAGATCGAGATACCATTTGTAATCGGCGGGATCCATCTTGTGCCGGAGCATGTTTTCCTCCAGCACTTCGAGCCGCTCCTCGCGCTGGCTGCCGCCGACGATTTCGCCGATACCAGGCACCAGCAAATCCATCGCAGCAACGGTCTTCCCGTCGTCGTTCGAACGCATGTAGAAGGGTTTGATCTCCTTCGGAAAATTGAAAACTGTGACCGGGCATTTGAAATGTTTTTCGGTCAGCCAGCGCTCGTGCTCCGATTGCAGGTTTAAGCCGTAGTCGATTGGGAACTCGAATTTTTCGCCACTCTTTTTTAGAAGATCGACGGCGTCGCTGTAGGTAATCCGTTGGAACGCCCGCTGAGCAACGAAATCCAGCCGCGCAAGCAACTCCTTGTCCACAAACTTTGCAAAAAGTTCCATCTCATCGGGGCAATCTTTTCTGGCACCTGCGATCAAATATTTCACGAACTCTTCCGCGAGATTCATGTTGCCGTTCAAATCGCAAAACGCCATTTCTGGTTCAATCATCCAGAACTCACTCGCGTGGCGTGAGGTGTTGGAGTTCTCCGCCCGAAACGTCGGACCGAAGGTGTAAACTTTCGACAGCGCCAGCGCCAACGCTTCCGCTTCGAGCTGACCACTCACGGTCAAGTAAGTCGGCCGAGCGAAAAAGTCTTTGGCATAATCAATTTCGCCGCCCGTCGTTCGCGATTCGGCGGGTGCCGGATCAAGCGTAGTAACGCGAAATAATTCTCCGGCTCCCTCGCAATCACTGCCGGTGATAATGGGCGTGTGGACATAAGCGAAGCCGCGCTCCTGAAAAAACTGGTGCACGGCAAACGCAAGTCGGCTGCGCACACGAAAAATGCTGCTAAACAGATTTGAGCGAGGCCGGAGATGAGCGATTTCGCGGAGAAACTCAGGCGTGTGTCCCTTTTTCTGGAGCGGATAGGAATCGTCGGTCGTTCCCACAATGTCGATGTTGTCCGCGACGAGTTCCCATTTTTGTCCCTTGCCCTGCGAGGCGACCAGCGCACCACTCACTGTAATGGATGCGCCGGTTCCGAGCCGTTGCACCGCGGCGTAATTCGGCAACGAATTTTTCGCTATGATCTGAAGATTGCGTAGCGATGAGCCATCATTCAGCTCGATAAACGAAAAATCTTTCGAGTCGCGCCGAGTCCGCACCCACCCTTGAACCTGAATCGCGGTGGTCGGCGCAGTGCTTTGGAAAGCGTCCTTAACCGAGGTTTGAGAATGAGGTTTATCCATACGTTAAACCAACGCTCAACGTTCAACGCTCAACACCCAACGTTCAACTGTAGCCGTTCGCGCGCTACCGCGCCGCTCAAGAGGTCGGCGGCTACAAAAACTAACTCAGTGGCAGCCAGCTGCCCGGTTGCGGTGATGGTCTGGTGCCGTTGAGAGTGAGGTACGTGTATTCCTGGAGGAGCCGCTCATAGTCGTCGAGGAGTCTCATCGCATCGTTTGGCTTAAGTCGATCGGTTTTGATGGCGGCATCGACCTGGGCTTTTAGCAGACGCATTAATTCGACTTTGTCCCACTGCGTCATGGCGAGCACTTCGCCGATGGTGCTCCCCTCGATCACTTCTTCGATGTACCAGCCGGATTCTTCATCGGGATCCAGAAAGACATGCACCTCGGTGACGCGACCGAACAAATTGTGGAGGTCGCCCATGATATCCTGATAGGCGCCGACCATGAACACGCCGATGTAATACATTTCGCCGGGCGGGATGCGATGGAGCGGCAAAGTTTCCTTCACATCCTGGAGGTCGATGAACTTGGAGACTTTGCCGGCGGAATCGCAGGTGATGTCCACTATGGTGCCCTGTCGGTCCGGCGGCGTAGTGAGCCGATGGATCGGCATGATCGGGAAAAGTTGCCCGAGCGCCCAGTGATCGACCAGCGATTGGAACACGGAGAAGTTGCAAATGTATTGATCGGCCAGGGTGACTTCGAGGTCCTTCACTTCTTCGGGCACGTAGCGCAGGCCACGATGCATACTGACGATTTGATGCGCGACCTGCCAGTAAACCGTATCGATCTTCGCTTTGGATTCGAGATCCAGCAGACCGAGATCGAACGTTTGCTGCGCTTCCTCCTTAATCTGTTGAATGTCGTGCAAACTCTCGAGCCGATTTCCGCGCCTTAAGCGCTGTTTTACCTCGAGAATGTCGCCCACCAGTTTGTGATCTTTCTCGCCGGCTTCGACCTTGAGTTTCGGCGCAGTTTTCTCGATGGCGCTAAACGCTTCCAAGACCAGCACGGAATGATGCGCAACAATGGCGCGCCCGCTTTCACTCACAATGATGGGATGCGCGACACCTTCGGAGTCGCACACGTCCATGATGTTCCAGACGACGTCATTGGCGTATTCCTGGAGAGAATAATTGGTCGAGCTATCGAAATCACTGCGCGATCCATCGTAATCCACGCCGAGACCGCCACCGACATCGAGATACCCGAGTTGATGCCCGAGTTTGCAAAGCTTTGCGTAATAGCGTGCCCCTTCGCGCACGGCGCGTTTAATCGTTGAAATGTCCGGCACCTGCGATCCGACGTGGAAATGAAGAAGCTTGAAGGATTGTGTCAGACCGGCCTCTTTCAGAATTTGGCTGGCAGCCACGAGATTGGTGGTGTCAAGACCGAATTTGGCGTTCTCGCCGCCGCTTGGTGACCATTTGCCAGAGCCTTTGCTATACAAACGAGCGCGAACACCAATGTATGGCTCGACGCCGACCTCTTTTGATGCGCGAATGATCTGCTCCAACTCTTCCAGCTTTTCAGCGACGATCATGACCGATTTGCCAAGTTTGCGGCCAAGCAGCGCGATGCGAATGAAAGCGGGATCTTTGTAACCGTTGCAGATGATCAAACTCTCAGTGTCTTTATGCATCGCAAGCGCGGCAACCAGTTCCGGTTTGCTGCCTGCCTCGAGCCCAAAATGAAATTGTTCGCCGGCATCGACGATTTCCTCGATCACCTCGCGCAACTGGTTGACTTTGATGGGAAAAACGCCGCGATACTCATTGCGATAACCGAACTCAGAGATCGCGCTTTGAAACGCGCGATTGACTGATTCGACGCGGTGCCGGACCAAATCCTGAAACCGAATGAGCAATGGAAAACTGAGGTTTCTCGCGCGCGCTTCATTGACCACTGCCAGAATGTCGATGCAGCCGCCATTTTCCTGTAAGGGCCTCGCCTCGACGTTGCCGGAGTTATTGACAGCAAAATAACCCTCGCTCCATCCATCCACGTTGTATGTGGCGATAGCGGACTCAAGGTCCCACTCAGTTTTCATTTCGATTTGTCACACGGCTGCAAACCGCAGAACGCATATTCAATCAGCGCGTCGAACATTCAAGCCTACGGAGCGAAAATTTTCATGCGACCCAAATACCCATGTGCCTTTGTGACGAATGAGACGTATGCAGCGCACCGCTTGTTTTTCATTTCGCTGCGGATAACGTTCGCTCGTGAACAAAACGGTGATCGAGGTGCAGGTACGGGCGGTTCTACCGACAAGCGGCGGGTGCGCAGTATTTATTGGGAACAACGAAAAGGTGTTCATCATCTACGTCGATCAAACAGTTGGCAGCGCGATCACCATGTTCATGCGTCAAATCACCAAGGAGCGTCCGCTTACTCACGATCTGATGGCGCATTTGATGACGGCTCTCGGCGCAAAAGTTGATCGAGTCATTATCAATGATCTGAAAAATGCCACCTACTACGCGCGGGTGATCATCCGGGTCCAAAACGAATTGCAGCAGAAAAAAATCATCGAGCTCGATGGGCGACCGAGCGATTGCATTGCCATGGCTACCCAGCAGAAGGCACCCATCTATGTGAGCCAGGATGTTTGGGACGAAGTGGACGACATGAGCGATGTCTTGCGCAAGATGGAGGAAGAGGGACTGAGGCCGGACCCGGAAACGGAAGAGTGATTTTGCAGCGGCGATCTATCACCGCCGAAATTCGTAAAGGGCCGGCGCTCATAGAGCGCCGCTACAGCTCAACCCAATAAATCGCCGTAGCGTTTGTCCGCCAATTCGAGGCAACGCGCCAGAATTTCCGATGCAGTATTGAGCTTGAACGTTTCCTCCACCAGCTCACGACATTCTGGAATGCCCAGACTCTGCACGGCGCGCTTCACTCTCGGGACTAGGATCGCGGCGGTGCTGAGCTCGTCCACTCCGAGACCCAGCAAAAGCGGGACGAGCGCAATATCTCCCGCCATTTCGCCGCACACGCCCACCCAGATATTATTGGCGTGGCCCGCATCGGCAATCATCTTGAGCAAACGCAACACTGCCGGATGCGTCGGCTGGTAAAGGTGCGCGATCTTCTCGTTCACGCGATCCACCGCAAGCGCATACTGAATCAGATCGTTTGTTCCAATACTGAAAAAATCGACCTCCGGTGCAAGCACGCTTGCACAGATGGCTGCGCTCGGGATCTCGACCATCGCGCCGACTTCGATTTTTTCGGCCGCATCAATTTTGGCACTGCGCAATTCTTCTTTGCACTCGCCGAGAATTGTGATCGCACGGCGCAATTCATCCAGCCCGGAGATCATGGGAAACATGATTTTTATGTTTCCCACGGCGCTGGCACGCAAAATCGCGCGCAGCTGCGTCTTGAAGATTTCGACATTCTCGAGGCAGAAACGGATCGCACGCCAGCCAAGAAACGGGTTCAGCTCATCGGCGATATCTACGGTCCCAGGAGCCAATTTATCGCCGCCGAGGTCAAACGTTCGGATAATTAACGGGTTAGGCCGGACGCGCTCGGCAACTCGCCGGTAAATCTTATATTGTTCGTCCTCCGTCGGCAGAGTAGTTCGGTTCAAATAGAGGAACTCGGTGCGATAAAGTCCGACGCCCTCGGCACCATTGGCCGCCACGGCCTCGACCTCTTCGGGAAGTTCGATGTTTGCCGAAAGCACGATGTGACGGCCGTCGCGCGTAGTCGAGGTTGTCTCGCGCAGCTCTTTTAGTTGTGCCGTGACTTTGGCTCTTCGTGATTCGATCTCTGTGTACTGCGCAAGTGTTTCCGGCGTCGGATCAACGATCAGAAAGCCGTCGTTCCCATCAAGGAGAACGCGCTGGCCGGTCTCCAGTTTTGCTGTGATATCGTGCAAGCCGACTACGGCCGGGATGTTGAGGGAACGCGCTAAGATCGCCGCATGCGAAGTGCGACTGCCCAGATCGGTCGCAATTCCGAGCACGTTCGCCCGGTTCATGCTTGCGGTGTCAGAAGGGGTAAGATTATGAGCAACCAAAATGTGCCGTTCAGTCAAGGCAAGAAATGTCTTCGGAGCCTTCCCCTGGATGTTGCGAATTACCCGTTTTGTTACATCCTGAATATCCAGCGCGCGTTCTCGCAAATACGGATCATCAATCTTATTGAGCGTCTCGGCGTAACGCGTCGCCACTTCTTGAAAAATCCATTCCACATTGCATAGATCGGTCTCCAGCTTGCGGAGCACTTCGTCGATTAAAGTGCGGTCCTCGACTACCAGCAGATGCGCATCGAAAATCGCGGCATCTTTTGCCCCGATCGATTCCGCAATGCGTTGCTGCATCTCCAGAATCTGCATGCGCGTTTGGATAAGGGCCGTTTCGAAGCGACTGATTTCATCCGCCACCTGGGAAGGGGCGATGCGATAATGCACAACTTCATCCAGCTCATCGCGGACGACATGGACCTGGCCGCGGGCGATTCCGGGCGAGACGCCAGCTCCTTCAAACCGAATTTCTTTTAGCTCGTTGTCGCCGCTCATCCACTTGGGAGAGTAAGGCAGATGTCAAACATTGCGAGTCAGACAAGTCGGACGCTCAATCCTCGTTAAAGCGGGCGTTAATCAACTCTTCTAGCTCTTCCATTGCTTTGTCGGCATCCGGCCCTTCGCAACGGATACGCAGCTTTGACCCCTGCCCGGCAGCGAGCATCATCAGGCCCATTATACTTTTGCCGTTTACTTCCTCGCCTTCCTTCGAAACCCAAATTTCCGAGCGGTGACGGCTAGCGATACGCACAAACATGGCGGCCGGCCTGGCATGTAGTCCGAGCCGATTCACAATTGCAATTTCTTTCTCGACCTTCTGTACCGCTGCTGCGCGGGTCGCTCTTCGAGACAATAAGGCCATTACTTCGCTCCTTTCTGCTCCATCACTCGGAGCAGCTTCGCGTTAAAATCAACCGCAGCGCTTTGACCCAATCCCTTTAATTTCTCGTCCATCGCCGCGACCTCGATCAAGCGCGCCATGTCGCGGCCGGGCCTGACCGGAATAGTCACATGTGGGACTTTGAGTCCAAGGATTTCGTAAAATTCGCGGTCGAGCCCGATCCGATCGACCTCTTCTACCTCGTGCCAGTCTTTGAGAGTGACAACGAGGTCGAGGCGCTTTTCGACTCGAATACTGCCGATGCCGAAAACTTTCGCCACATCGATAATCCCGATTCCGCGCACCTCCATGTGGTTGCGGGTGAGTTCAGGGGCCGTCGCCATGAGCTCGCGTCCCTCGATCATCGTAATCCGCGTCACGTCATCAGCCACTAAACTATAACCGCGCTCGATCAAGCCCAGCACGCATTCGCTTTTCCCAATGCCGCTCGCTCCACGAATCAAAACGCCGATACCCAAGATGTCCACCATGCTGCCGAATTCGGTCACCGTCGGCGAAAAATCCATCTCCAAAGCGATCGTTGCGGCGTTGATGAACTTCATTGTGATCATCGGAGTGCGAAACACCGCGATTTTTGCCGCTGCGGTCACAGCCACCAGCTCCGGCGCAAGATGAAATCCGCGTGATACCACCAGGCACGGAATCTTGTGTTCGCACATCCTTCGAAATCGCCGGACGCGCAGCGTCGAAGACAAGCTCTTGAGGTAAGAATATTCCGCCGCGCCCAATACCTGCACTCGTTTCTCGGCGAAATAGGTATAGAAACCTGAAAGCGCGAGGCCGGGGCGGTTGATGGTTGGCTCGCGAATTTTCCGATGGAATCCCACACGCGGGCCTTCCAATTTCATCTGCAGTTTTTCAGCGTGAGAATTGTAAAAGCTCTCAACAGTGACAACCGGGACGCTTTTCTGCTGATTGCTTGTGGATGTGATTGTTTGAATCCCGCGTCGTTCTGCCATCAGACATAACTTCTAGCGTGAATACCGTGCAATTTCCAATCTGCATCGAGATCCTTCGCCTCGCTCAGAATGACGTGCGGCGGCGCACGTCACATTTTGAAGCGTTCGCCGAGGTACAGCTGGCGGCTGATCGGATCATTAATCAGGAAATCTTTTGTGCCTTCGCTCTCCACCCGGCCGTCATAAATCAGATAGGCGCGGTCCACGATTGAGAGAGTCTCGCGCACATTGTGGTCGGTGATCATGATGGCGAGCCCTGACTTGCGCAGATTTACGATAATCTGTTGCACATCATACACGGCAATGGGATCAACCCCGCTGAATGGCTCATCGAGCATCAATAGCTTCGGTTGCGTGACCAGCGAACGCGCGATGGTCAAACGTCTTTTCTCGCCGCCGCTCAACGTGAGCGCGACATTTTTTGCGACTCGCTCAATGCCAAACTGGTGCAACAGTTGATCGCAACGGTTCCGCCGCTCCGCCTTGCTGAGCGCCAGTGTTTCCAAAATCGCAAGGATGTTCTGTTCCACTGTCATCTTCCGAAAGATCGATTCCTCCTGCGGTAGATAACCCATTCCGAGCCGGGCCCGTTTGTACATTGGATATTCTGTCACATCAGTGTTTGAAAAAATCACGCGACCGCTGTTGGGCCTCACCAAACCAACGATCATGTAAAAACTGGTGGTCTTGCCGGCGCCGTTCGGCCCGAGGAGTCCGACGATCTCACCCGCGCGAACATGCATGTTGATGCCGTTCACGACTGCTCGACCGGCATAAATCTTAACCAGTTCCTCAGTGGTCAGAACAGTTTCCGCTTTCGTGGTCACGAGCGAAGCAATCTTGGCAGTCGAAACCGGCGCAGTTTGACTAATCATGGTTTCGGCAAAGACGGAGCTGGCGAGATCTGCGAAGGTGAAGTCTGAGAAGGAGTTGCTCCGCTCTTCTTTTCCTCATTCGGCTGTTGACGAATCTCCGTCCGGCTTGGTCCATGAGTAGTCAATTGGCTGTTTTGATTGATGACCATAACTGTATCAGGGCTGGTCGCGACGTGCATGTTTAATCCCTCCTGCACCCGCGGTGTTCCTCTCAATTCAACATCGCCAGTTGCCGCCGTATAAGTGGCTTTGTCTGCCCGGCCAACGGCGCGCGTTGGCGGTCCGCCATTCGGATCAGGCCGGTCGCGCACCAGACCGACGTTTCCTTCGGCAATGGCTTTCTCCAAGCCCTGATTTTGTCCTTTCGTAATGAGCACTGTCAATTTGTCAGATTGAAGATTGAAACGCGGATCGGTTACCTTCACCCGGCCGCTAAAGATGCCCATGTTTTTTGTCGAATCAAAAAACGCCTCGTCTGCGTAGATTTCTGTTGTGGTCGGTGCGTTCGACTGCAGGCCGGTAGCAGTGTGGCCAAATAATTTCGCGGTAGCCGAGGTATTTTCTTTTTTAGTCGCGGTTTTCTTCGGCTTTTTCTCAGGCGCAGCGCGGGAAGCTTCCGGGGACTCCGTCGCAGTCTGCCCCTCCATGTACGGCCCCGCCGAGCAGGCGATAAACAGGATCAACACCGCCAGTTTTTTCATTCGTTGCTGTTCGGTGTGGCAGTCAGATGTGACTGATCAGTGATCACCATTTTCACATTGCCGATCAATCGCCCGGTTCTCGTATTGGTGTCGAAATACACTGAATCGCCAGCGATGGTGAAATCCGCGCGCTGGATCGTCGTGCGTTCTTGCGAACTGAGGACCCGGGTTGTTAAATCAAGCACCGAGGTGCGCATATCGATTTGCAGATCGGGCTGATTCTCAGGGGTGTAGGTCGTAATTTTGAGCTGTTGAAATCCGATGTGTTCCTGATCAATTCGGTGTGCCGTTCCCGCTTCAAATCTTCCCCGTAGATGGCCTTCGCCATCGAAATCCGGCAACACAAGCCCCTTGGCTTCATGGCCGATCGGCAACGGGATGTTCGTTAAACTTTGTTCGCCCGGGGACGCGGTCGGCGTCGCTGGCGCGCGTGCTTTTTTCCTGTGGCCCTTCGCCTGACCCTGCATCTGAGGCGCCAATATCAAAACGGACAACACGACTGATAAAGACCAAACGAGCCAGCTCCAATGTGCGAAGCGGCCGCTACGAAACGGCAGCATGAATAGCCTTTAACATGCGCAAGTGCTTCGGCAAATCCTTTAGCGGAATCTGATTTGGCCCATCCGACAACGCGCGTGCCGGATTTTCATGCACCTCCATAAAGATTCCGTCGCAGCCCGTGGCCATCGCCGCCCTGGCCAGCGCCGGAGCTAGGACACTGTCGCCCGACGTCGAGTCCCCTGCCCCGCCTGGCCGCTGCACCGAATGCGTCGCGTCAAAGATCACGCGATATCCCGCTTCGCGCATCCAATATAGCGAGCGCATGTCGGCGACTAGGTTGTTGTAGCCAAACGTGGTGCCACGCTCGGTGAAACAGAATTGTGAGTTGCCGAACGCGATCAGTTTTTCGGCTATGTTGCGCACGTCCCACGGTGCTAGAAACTGACCCTTTTTCACATTGATCGCACGACCCGCCTCCGCAGCGGCGCGAAGCAGATCCGTTTGTCGGCAGAGAAATGCAGGGATCTGCAACATATCTATCTTTCCGCCTGCAATTTCCGCTTCCTTTGGGGAATGAACATCCGTTGTCACCGGTATTTTCAAGTCGCGCCCGATCGCCGAAAGAATTTGGCTGCCTTCGCGCACGCCGATTCCGCGAAACGACCGCGCTGAAGTTCGATTTGCCTTGTCGTACGAGGCCTTGAAAATGAAATCAACTTCTTGGGTAGAGCAGATCTCAGCGATCTTCTTCGCCATCCGCCACACAAACTTCTCTGACTCAATCACGCACGGCCCGAGAATGAACGCCGGGCGTTTGCCGCCGATCATGACGTTGCCAACGCACAATGGCTTTGTTCTCACGCTCATAATTTGCTCAGCATGTCATCCCGACCCAGCTACTTGTGGCGCTGCCAATCATCTTAGCGAGGCAGCATTCTCAAGCAGCTGGGGAGGGACCCACAATCGCGCGCAACATTACTCAAATTACCGAGCGTGACCAATCATCGAATCGGAGGTTCCTCTCCCGCGCCTGCGGGATCGGAATGACCGCGTTTTTTATTCAGTGGCCGCTCGCCCTCGCCTCACAAGGTCGGCAAGAGCGAATGGCACATACAGCACGAGAAAAAAGAGCAGTGCTACTCCGTGCATTTGCAGAAGATACAGCGGTCGCGAATCGGAGAGAAAACTTAAAATGGAAAACGCCTCCGGTTTGTGCAGCAAAAAGCCGTAGTTAAAGCCAGTCAGTTCGTCCGCAATCAGGGTAACGACAAAGTAAAACTCCGACCACAGCCACACGCGCACGATCGACATGGGATATGGCCGATATCGCCGAGTCAACATGAGGAAAACCACGCCAACGATAATGCCGCAATGCGAGGTGAAAAAACTGATGAAACGCCAATCTGGAAAGCCAAAGCGCAGGTTTGGCGTGAGGACGGCTTGCAACGTGCCGCCAATCCCCCAGAAGTACGCCACTTCGAACCAGCGCTGATTACCCGTCCACATCGCCACGATCACAACGACCATGCCCCAGTCGCACATTTGCATCGGCAACATCTGCCGCCAATCCACGACACCGCGGCTTCGGATGAAGATCAGATAGGCCAGATAGTTCAAGATCAGTACCACCGAGAGCCCAGCGATGATGATCCTCTCGATCCGCGGAGATTTTGTGCGCCGCACCGGCGCCGCAAGCGCAAACGGCAACACGAGCGTCAGAAAAATGACCGTGAGATGCGGCAAACCGTACGGTTGGAATTCAGGCTCCATGCGTCGTTGTAGCGGCGGTTGTGTCAACCGCCGACTTCAAAGGGAAGGCGTTCGCCACGGCGAACGCCTCTACAAAATCATGCGCAATCCATGCAACTTAATTCAGCGGATCACCCAGAGATTACACGGAATAACGTCGGTAATCCAAGCGATGTTGGTGGGAAGCGGCAGATTGGCTTCGCCCTTTTTCTGCAGCGGCACTACGAGCAAATCCGCTTTCACTGATTGAACAAAATCCGAGGCGGCTAACCCGGTATTGCCGCGGACACAGCGGACCTCAATTGGTACTTCCGTTACGCCGGCCGATAGAACGAATTGTTCCAGCGCCTCTTCCTCTTCATCGTGCGCGCTGGAGTCTTTGCCTTTGCTGCCACTTGAGCCCATCGACGCGCGGGCTTCATCAAACGTGGTAATAATGCGGATAACATAAAGCCGTTCACACGATTCCGCCGCAGCCAGCGGCAGCGTTCTCTTCAAAGCCTGTAGTCCGTGGTCCGAACTATCAGCAATGAAAACGATCCGGCTCAGCGGTTTGGGGTGCACCATTGGTTTGGTGAAAAGCATTACCGCGCAGGGCGCTTCTCGCACAAGGCGGCGCGCGACGTTGCCCAGAAACGGATGCAACACCACTTCTTTCTCCAGTGCGCCAGCGACCACCATGTCGATCTTCTCACGAGCGAGCGTGCGCAAAATAGCATCAGCCGGCTCTCCTTCTTCATAATGAATCGTTGAATCGGTCGGAAGCTGCAGCTGCGTCAGCGCATCGTGAAACTTCTTCGCCGTTTCTTCATTTCGCCTGCCCGCATAGATCAGATGAAGATCGGCGGAAAAACGTTCTCGGATTCGCTTCGCTTCGGCAAAAACCTGCTTGAAGCGCGGCGAAAACGTCGTCGCGACGGCAATGTTTTTGTAAGACGAATAATCAGCCATGAGAGCATTGGACTGTCGCGCTGAGATACAATTCGGCAAGGCAGATCCTGCACCCGGAGGCCAGGGGCCACCAATCTGCTTTTCATTTTGGAATTCCTCTGCGAATTTTCGCAGATGCGACGCGCAATTTACCCGGGCAGTTTCGATCCGGTGACAAACGGTCACCTGGATGTGATTGACCGTGCGCGAAAACTGTTCGACGAAGTCATTGTAGCCGTCGCGGACAACGACGAGAAGCAGCCGCTTTTCTCCTTGGAGGAACGACTCGATTTGCTGCGAGAGACCGCCGGTAAAATCGACAACGTGCGAGTCGCACAGTTCAAGGGATTACTCGTCGAGTTTGCCAGGGGAGAGAGCGCGGGAGCGGTGATCCGCGGTTTGCGGGCCGTATCCGATTTCGAGTTCGAATTTCAGATGGCGCTGATGAATCGAAAACTGGATGCCGCGGTAGAAACGATTTTCTTAATGCCGAAGGAGGAATACACGTATCTCAGTTCTCGTATTGTAAAAGAAATCGCGCGCCTCGGCGGCGATGTCTCGAGCTTCGTTCCGGCTTGTGTGGCCAAATCGCTGGGCAGGAAATTTACTCGATGAAGTAACGATCGATTGTCATTCCAAGCGAAGTCGAGGAATCTCTAATTGTTTCATGGACGAGGCAGGCAGTAGGAGATGTCCTCGACTTCGCTCGACATGACAAGAAGGCAATGGAGGTGTCCAGATGAAAGTGCATTTGAAACAGATTCCGGCTCAGGGTCTGCATCTGGAAGGAGAAGAGGATTGCCCAATCCAGGAACTGGAATCAGAGGGAATTCGTTGCGCTGGCCGCCTTCATTACGATCTCGATCTTGGCGTCGCGGGAGGCGCCCTGTGGGCGAATGGCTCGCTGTCACAGCCAGTTGAGCTGCGCTGTGTGTCGTGTCTGGAAAAATTCGTGCACCAAATCCGAGTGCCTGCATTCGCAGTCCACATGGAGCTGCACGGGCCGGAGGGTGTCGATCTTACGCCCTCTATTCGCGAGGAAATTTTACTAAACCTGCCCGTGCATCCGCATTGCGACAGGGACGGCCATGGCCTTTGCAAGGCGAAACAGATTTACACTGTGGAGCAGGATACGGAGCGCAAGTCGGATTGGAGCGCGTTGGATCAATTGAAGTTAAACGTTAAGATCGTTACAAAGTTAGAATAGTTACGACGGCGCCTTTTTTAACATTGTAACGTTTTTAACGAAACACTCGTGCGCGACTTGTTTTTCAAAAAAGGGATGCTTTGGTAACGCGCACCTATGGGAGTCCCAAAACGCAAAACATCCAAGATGCGCTTACGCATGCGCAAAGCAGCGAACCGTTGGCATGCTGGGCAGCTGAACAAGTGTCCCCAGTGCGGAAGCAGTGTCCCGTCGCACATCGCTTGCCCATCGTGCGGCTATTACCGCGGTCGACAGGTGTTGACGCTCGAAAGCAAGTAACACGTAAACTCGTTGAACCGTTAAAGCGGTAAAGACAAAGCTAAAACGATTCAACGCCTTAACACCGCCCTAATTTTCACTTTGCATTCGGCGACTAAAGTTCGCAAAGTTTTGCACTAATGAAGATCGCCCTCGACGCGATGGGCGGTGACTTTGGTCCGCCTAACCTTGTTGCCGGCGCCGTCATGGCGCTGCGCGATTACCGGCAGATCAAAAAGCTTTATCTGGTCGGAGATCCCGCCGAGATAGAAAACGAGTTGCGCAAAAATCATTGCAATGATTCACGCATCGACATTGTGCATTCCACTCAAGTGGTGGAGATGAGCGATCGCGCCTGGACAGCGGTTCGCCGAAAGAAGGATTCGTCAATCAGTCGCGCTGTCGATCTTGTGAAGCGCGGTGATGCGGACGCGGTGGTGAGCGCCGGCCACACGGGGGCGGCCGTCGCGGCGAGCATGATTAAACTACGCACGCTTCAGGGGATCGACCGGCCCGGCATCGCGGCGGTCTTGCCTACGCAGTTCAATGTTTTTGTTTTGATCGACGCCGGCGCGAACATCGACGCGCGCCCGGAGCATCTCCTGCAATACGGCATTATGGGCTCGGTCTATTCCAGCCACGTTCTTCGCTACAAAAAACCGCGGGTCGGTTTGATCTCGTTAGGCGAAGAAGATGTCAAAGGCAACGACCTGACAAAAGAGGCCTTCAAAATGTTGAAGAAGAGCTCGCTGAATTTTCGCGGCAATATCGAAGGCCGGCACTTGTTCGAAGACCCTGTCGAAGTTGTAGTGTGCGACGGTTTTGTCGGCAACGTGATTTTGAAAACGTGCGAGTCGATTTCGGTAGCGATTTTCAAATGGCTTAAACAGGAATTGACACGCTCGAAAATTCATATGGTCGGCGCTTATCTGGCGCGGACGGCGTTCCGCGTAATCAAAGACAAAACGAATTACGAAGAATACGGCGGTATGCCACTGCTTGGTGTGAACGGGATTTGCATCATCGCGCACGGGGCGAGCACGCCGCTGGCGATCAAGAACGCCCTACGCGTGGCGGCCGAGTCCATTGAACAGCAGGTGAACCCGCATATCGTCGAGGAGATTCGCCGTTACCATGAAACGACAGCCCCGCTCGAGCCCGCGCTCCGGTAAAACGCTGCGCACGGTCTCAATCATCGGTACGGGCAGTTATGTGCCCGAAAAGGTTCTGACTAACGCGGACCTTTCACGCATGGTTGATACCAGCGACGATTGGATCACCACGCGCACCGGCATCAAGGAGCGCCGCATCGCAGCAAAGGATGAAAACACCAGCGATATGGCAACCAAGGCCGCGCTCAAGGCAATGGAGCAAGCCAAGATTTCGCCGAAGGAAATCGATCTCATTATCGTGGCAACGGCAACTCCCGATATGCTTTTCCCAGCCACGGCCTGCTTCGTTCAGAAGAAGATCGGAGCGACCAATGCCGCTTGCCTCGATATAGCGGCAGCATGTGCAGGGTTTCTCTTTGCCTTGGAAATCGCACAGCAATTCATTACGTCGCACACGCACGACACCGTTCTCGTGATCGGCGCTGAGAAATTGACATCGATCACCAATTGGACCGATCGCAATACCTGCGTTCTTTTCGGAGACGGCGCCGGCGCGGCGATTTTGCGCCACCGGGGCAGCGCTCATGGCGTAATTGCCACCCATATCGGCAGCGACGCCCAGTACACAGACATTTTGTTCATGCCTGGCGGCGGTTCGCGGTGCCCTATCACGCGGGAAAATGCGGACATGCATTTGGCAACAATCCACATGAGCGGCAAGGAAGTTTACAAACAGGCCGTTATCGCCATGCTTAACGCAGCGAAAAAAGCCCTCGATCAAGCCGGGCTTTCGATCGAAGACATTGCCTGCGTTATCCCGCACCAGGCGAATCTGCGCATCATTGAAGCCATCGCCGATCGGCTGGGCATTTCCCGCGACAAGATGTTTGTGAATCTGGATCGCTATGGCAATACGTCCGCCGCGGCAGTAGCCATCGCACTCGACGAAGCCAATCGCATCGGGCGGATTAAGCGCGGCGATTACGTGCTAATGGTTGTTTTCGGGGGCGGTCTGACCTGGGCGAGCACAATACTCGAATGGTGAAACTCTAGGGCGTCCGCCGCGGCGGACGCCGCCAGAGTTGGCGTTTCACAGAAACGCCCTACAATCAATCAATGCTCATCGAAACCCACGCGCATCTCGATTATCCCGAGTTCGCCAATGATTTCAACGACGTCCTTCGTCGCGCAGCCGACGCTGGAGTAACGCGCATCATCACTATCGGCACGTCAATCGAGAGCAGCCGGCGCGCGATCGATCTTGCGGAAAAATATCCGGCCGTTTACGCGGCGATTGGCGTTCATCCTACGTACGTGCAAGAGGCGGACGAAGATGTTTTTACGCCGTTGCGCGAACTGGCGAAGCACCCGCGCGTTGTGGCGATCGGCGAGACGGGGCTCGATTATCATCGTCTGCCGAGCGAAGAAGTGGCGAAGGAAAAGCAGGTCCAGGTGATGACTGCACTCCGCACTGAGACCGATGAAGAAATCGAAGCGCAGATTCGCGACGGCGCTTACAAATCGAAGCAAGCGAGTCTGTTTCAACAACAACTCGACCTCGCCGTGGAGCTTGGGCTCAATGCAGTAATCCATCAACGCGACGCCTGGGAGGACACACTCAAAATCATGCAGCCTTACACCGGCAAGTTGCGCGGCGTTTTTCATTGTTTTGGCGGCGAGCTCGATCAGGCGAACGAAGTTCTTGATCTTGACCACCTCGTTTCGTTCACGGGAATTGTCACTTTCAAAAACGGCGCAGCCGTGCGAGAAGTCGCGGCACAAATCCCACTCTGGAAATTCATGGTGGAAACGGATTGTCCATATCTGGCGCCTGTTCCTTTTCGCGGAAAGCGCTGCGAACCGGCGCATACGCGCATCGTGGCGGAAGCGATCGCCGACGCGCGGCACGTTCCGTTGGAAGAAATTGCCGAAGCAACAACCGAAACCGCGGAGAAGTTTTTCAGGTTTAATCGCAAATGAAAACCAATGAACCACGCGGCATCGGCATCCTGCCGATGAGATATGCGCTGGAAGCCTATGCCACATTGCTTCTTGCGCTTTTTATCTCCTCTTGCGCAGCGCCTGACACGCGGCATCAACTCGTGATCAGCACACGCGAGCAAAAGTTAGCCCTCCTCGACCGCGGCAATGTGATGGCCATTTATCCGGTCTCCACCTCCAAGTTCGGTCTCGGCGATTGGCGAGGCAGCAGGTACACACCTTTGGGCCAATTGGAGATCGCGGAAAAAATTGGCGATAATGCGCCAACGGGTGCGGTATTCAAAGATCGGCGGCGCACTGGTGAAATTGTTCTGCCGGATTCGCCTGGCCGGGACCCCATAGTGACGCGTATTCTGTGGTTGCGCGGACTCGAGCCGCAAAACGCCAACGCGTTCACGCGAGATATCTATATCCACGGCACGCCGGAGGAACGGCTGATCGGCACGCGTGCCAGCTATGGATGCATTCGAATGCGCTCGCGCGACGTCATAAATTTATACGACATCGTGGGAATCGGTGCCGCGGTAACTATCGTCGATGGCTCCCTGGCGTCGGCTATTCCCGGCTTTGTTCCTCGCGGCACCCTCGCAATCCGGTAGGGACATCGCAGTGCCACTGCTAGCACAAAGACCGTAGCTTTCCCGATAATCGACGGTCGCCCAATATGAGAAATCCTTGGCCACGCCGTACGGGCTGCGTGATTATCTTGTTTTGATAATTACGAAGCTCGGCAGGACGCGGTTCAATCTTAGATGAAAGAATCCAAGAAAGTTGCCCTGATTACCGGAATCACTGGCCAGGACGGTTCATATTTGTCCGAATTGCTCCTGGAGAAAGATTACGCCGTGCACGGAATCGTGCGGCGCACGAGCAATCTGTTACGATCACGCATCGAGCATCTACGGCGCGATGAAAAAATTTACGGTCGACGGTTATTTCTCCACTATGGCGATCTCTCCGATAGCACGACCTTGCGTCGAATTCTCGGCGATGTTTGCCCGACAGAGTTGTATCATCTGGCTGGGCAAAGCCACGTTGGCCTGAGTTTCGAAATTCCTGAATCGACATGCGAGGAGACGGGCATGGCCACGCTGCGGTTGCTCGAAATGGTGCGCTCACATCCGTCGCCGCTGAAATTTTATCATGCTTCGAGCGCAGAAATTTTTGGCGCCGCATCCGCTTCGCCGCAAACCGAGAACACCGCGCTGCGGCCGACGAGCCCGTATGGTTGCGCCAAAGCGTTCGCAACGCAGTTGGCACGGGTGTATCGACAATCGTACGGACTGTTTGTTTGCAATGGCATTCTTTACAACCATGAGTCACCGCGCCGTGGGGAAAACTTCGTGACGCGCAAGATCGTACGCGCGGCCGCGCGGATCGCTCGAAATCTCGATGACCTTCTTGTTCTGGGAAACCTGGAGAGCCGAAGAGATTGGGGTCGTGCCCAAGATTACGTGCAGGCGATGTGGTTAATGCTGCAGCACGAGGCAGCCGATGATTACGTAGTAGCGACGGGAGAGACACATTCCGTACGTGAATTTGTCGAAGCAGCCTTCGCAGTTGTCGATCTTCCGTGGGAGAAATACGTCAAGCACGATCCTTCGTTCGATCGTCCTACCGAGCCGGTTCGCCTGGTTGGATGTGCGGAGAAGATTCGCAAAACACTTGGTTGGAAGCCGGCTGGAAGTTTCGCGCAACTCGTGCGCGAAATGGTTGATGCGGAGCTCGCTGCGATCGATTCACGCCGGTAGGACGCGACCGCTGCGTGACACGTGAGCCGCCAGGTAGGAGATAACGCACTCGGCCCTGCCAAAGCCAAATGGTCGGGTCCAATGTGATCCTCTGCCGCGGGCGTCGCTGGCGCCCCGGCCGCGCTCAGCGATGGCGACCGTAGCTCACGGCATCTGACCGAGATGTCTTCTCGGAGTTTCACGGGAAAAGAATTTCATGTCCGCGTCAACCATGATGCGGACGAGTTCGCCGAATCGCACTTTTGGTTCCCAACCGAGAATTTTTTTTGCTTTTGAGGGGTCACCGACTAGGAGGTCTACTTCCGCCGGACGTTGATAACGTGGGTCGTGCTTCACGAACTCCTTCCAATCAAGATCGGCGCAGGCGAAGGCGGCTTCAACAAACTCACGCACGCTGTGGGTTTCGCCGGTAGCCAGAACGAAGTCATCTCCCTCGTCGAGTTGCAAAATTCGCCACATGCCTTCGACATACTCGGGCGCATATCCCCAGTCCCGTTTTGCGTCCAAGTTGCCCAGAAACAATTCTTTCTGTAGCCCGTGCTTAATCGCGGCGACGGCACGTGAGATTTTACGGGTGACAAAAGTTTCGCCGCGTCGCGGGCTTTCGTGATTAAACAAAATGCCATTGCTGGCGCAGAGACCATAGCTCTCTCGATAATTGACGGTCGCCCAGTATGAAAAGACCTTCGCTACGCCGTAGGGACTGCGCGGCCAGAACGGCGTTTTCTCGGTCTGCGGCACTTCTTGCGCCTTCCCAAACATTTCGCTGCTCGACGCCTGATAAAAACGCGAACGCAGCCCTACTTCCCGGATGGCTTCCAAAATACGGATTGTGCCGACGGCGGTGACGTCGGCAGTGTACTCCGGAATATCGAAGCTCACGCGCACGTGGCTTTGAGCGCCCAAATGATAAATTTCGTCCGGCTTCAATTCGTAAAGTAGTTTTACGAGATTCACGGAGTCGCTGAGATCTCCGTAATGCAGAAACAGTCGCACACCATTGACGTGAGGATCAGCATAAAGATGATCGATGCGCGAAGTGTTGAACGTGCTGGCGCGACGAATGATGCCGTGGACTTCATAGCCTTTCTCCACAAGCAGATCAGCCAGATAACTTCCGTCCTGGCCAGTGATGCCGGTGATGAGCGCTTTCTTCATTGTGAATTTTTCGGTTCGTTAGCTCACTGAACGCCAGTCGGCAAACGTTCAAAAAACGTGCAACTCTCGACGTCCAACGTCCAACTCTCAACTAAAGCGAGGTCGCCGCAGCGACCGAAGCGTTCCATCAACAATCAACCTGTTTCCGGCGGCGTGACCATGATTCGCGCCAAAACACCGCGCTGCGCGCCGATGAGCGCGCTGATGCCTTTGCGGCCGAGCGCGAGCATTTCATCCAACTGTGATCCGGCAAACGTCGCTTCTTCACCGGAGCTCTGTACCTCTACGAATTCGCCGTCTTCGGTGGCCACAAGATTAAAATCAACGGTGACGAGCTTGTCCTCGTCGTAATTAAGATCCAATATCGCCTGTCCATCTAGAATGCCGGCGCTCACTCCGGCAACCAGCTTTTGCATCGGAGGCGCGTCGAGCTTTTTCTCCCGGACAAATTTTCGGCAGGCTATGGCCAGCGCCAGGCTGGCGCCAGTAATTGCGGCGGTGCGTGTCCCGCCATCGGCTTGCAAGACGTCGCAATCGACCCAGATCGTACGCGGTCCAAGCTTTTCGAGATCGACCACCGCGCGCAGCGAACGACCAATCAAACGTTGAATCTCCACGCTGCGTCCCTCGATACGGCCTTTTGTAATGTCGCGAGGTTTGCGTGGCTGCGTCGAATATGGAAGCATCGAGTATTCGGCAGTGAGCCAGCCACCGGTCACTCCCTGCTCTTTCATCCAGCGCGGCACTGCCTCTTCGATCGTGACGGCGCAGATCACACGCGTATTACCCATCGAGACAAGCACGGAGCCGCTGGCGTGCGGCGCCACATTCAACTCGAAATTGAGCGGACGGATCTCATCGGTCCCGCGCTCGTCACTTCGCTGCATTGGTGGGAAACTTAGATGGAGCTGGGATTTGTGCGACGAAGATTTTACAATGTGCGGAAGAAGGCGCGGCAGAAGCACCGGATCACTCATGGGGTTGCAATGACTAATCGGCTTGACGCACTGGACGGCTCATCGTTGTTTAAGCGTTTTGAGTGAAAAATAGCGCTCACACCCAGACGGCGGTCTGCATCACTGGCGCGCATCGCTCAGGGACCTCGATGCTCACCAGGCTATTGCACGCCTGCGGGCTGTACCTTGGTCCAGAAAGCGCATTGATGCCCCCGCAGGCGGATAATCCCGAGGGGTTCTGGGAACATTTAGGATTCGTGGCGGTAAACGATGAATTGTTGAATGAACTTGGCGGCGCCTGGGACCTGCCGCCCAAGGCCGGCGAGAATTTCAGTGATCCGCGCCTCGATCCACTGCGCATGAAAGCCCGACTGCTGATCGAAGGATTTGATTCGACAGATGTCTGGGGCTGGAAGGATCCGCGAAACAGTTTGACGCTACCGTTTTGGCAGGACGTTTTGCCAGGACTGAAAACGCTCATCATCGTGCGCAATCCGCTGGAAGTCGCCCACTCGATGCGGGAACGAAACGGAACGTCTTACTCGTTCGGGTTGCGGCTATGGGAAATCTACAACCGCCGCCTAATTGAGGCCGCAAGTGGGAAGGAGCGACTCGTTACGGATTACGATTCGTTTTTTAAAGATACAGAATCGGAATTACGCCGAATTGCGCGATTTGCTGGCCTGACCAATACAAAAGTAGGCAATGCCGCTGCGCTCGTATCGACGCGAAGACGCCATACCCATTTCACGATTGACGCCCTCATCGACGCCGGCGTCTCCGCGGAAGTAATCGAGCTGTATCGCGCTTTGATTGCCAAAGCATTACCAAGGAGAAGGAACAAAGCACAAATGGCAAAAGCTCTGTCCGGCCGCCATGCGAAATCCGACGAAGCCGAGTTACTTCCTGGATCGGTAAGCCGGGTGAATGCCTTTGTTCCAGATAGAATTGCCCAGATCGAGCATCTTTACGGTGATCTGCTTGCCCAAACGGAAGCTCGGCACAAGACTGAAATCGAAAAACTCACAGACCATCTCGCGCACACGGAAGCTCGGCATAAAGCGCAAGCGAAGGAACTCACTGCCCATCTGGCCCAGACCGAAGCTGACCACAAAGCGCAAGTCGAAAAACTCACAGACCATCTCGCGCACACGGAAGCTCGGCACAAGTCGCAAGTGAAGGAACTCACTGCCCATCTGGCCCAGACCGAAGCTGACCACAAAGCGCAAGTCGAGGAACTCGAAGTTCACCACAAAGCGCAAGTCGAGGAACTGACGGCGCGCTACAACAGTCAAATCGAGGAATTGCGCGAACGCGTTATTCGGATGACTGAGCTTCTTCGCGAGAAAAATATTAGTCTGGCGGAAAGCCAGGCATGGGGAGAAGACCTGCGAAACCGTTTGCAGCAGCAATTAAAGGCTGCCAAAAGACTTTGCCGCCTTTTAGACGAGGCTGATCAAGCAGGAGGCCGACTTCGTTCTTCGTTGCGTTGGCAGATTGCAAATCCGCTTGCCGCTCTTAAGGCAAAGCTTTCTCCCGAGCAGTCGCGGCGCTTGTTAGGCTACGGGCACTTGGAGAAGGTCCTCTCGACGTATCGGAAGTTGCGAACCAAGCATCTCGAGCTTGCTGCGATAGATGAGCAACTCCAAGCCCTGATTGCAGATGGAGCGTCAGCGCCTGCGCATAAGGCGACCACCACTGGGACATCGTCGGTCCCGCCCTTTGAACCTCTCGCGCCAACTCAGCCAATTGAGTTTCCCGTCCACGAGCAGGTCGAAGTTTCAATCGTCATTCCTGTTTTCAATCAATTCCGTTTTACGGAGGCGTGCCTGGCTTCACTTCAGAAACATCAGGGAACGGAGCGTTTTGAAGTCATCATTGTGGACGATTGCTCAACGGACGCCACGGCAGAGGCCGTTCCGCGGATGCCGGGACTTGTGTATCTCCGGAATGACACCAACTCCGGGTTCATCATGTCATGTAACCGCGGCGCGGAAAAAGCGCGAGGTAGGTATCTTGTTTTCCTGAATAACGACACGATCGCTAAAAGCGGCTGGCTTAACGCGCTAATGGACACCTTTGGCGAAGAACCGCAAGCCGGCATTGTCGGATCAAAACTTCTTTATCCGGATGGCCGATTACAGGAAGCAGGCGGAATTATCTGGAACGATGCCTCGGGCTGGAACTACGGCAAGCTCGATGACCCGGAAAAACCAGAGTACAATTACCTGCGCGAGGTAGATTACTGCTCGGCAGCAGCCTTGATGATCCCGAAGGCCCTGTTTCAAAGGGTGGGCGGTTTCGACTTCCGCTACGCACCTGCCTATTACGAGGACGCTGACTTAGCGTTCAAGGTTCGCCGGACCGGTTACAAGGTATTATATCAGCCGCTAAGCGAGGTGATTCATTACGAGGGGGCAACGGGCGGCACTGATCTTTCAGCGGGCGCCAAAAAATATCAGGATATCAACCGCTCGAATTTCGCAAAGGCGTGGGCTGACGAGTTGACAACGAAGCCAGTCAACGGCGACGTGAGCTTCTTGCGGCAGCCCCGAAACTCTTCCGGCAAGAAGATTCTTGTCATCGACCATCAT
This sequence comes from Candidatus Udaeobacter sp., assembly GCA_035255865.1. Taxonomy (GTDB): domain Bacteria; phylum Verrucomicrobiota; class Verrucomicrobiia; order Chthoniobacterales; family UBA10450; genus Udaeobacter. The sequence goes on along the minus strand of DATEZD010000240.1, from coordinate 10,439 downwards.
CTTCCAATGCCAGATAAGGACGCGGGATCAGTCCGGATGTTTCATATCCTTAACATCCTTCATCAGTTGGGCCATCGCGTGACATTTATTCCCGATAATCTCGCGGACATCCCGCCGTACGGCGACGAATTGCAGAAGCGTGGGATTGAAATCATTTACCATCCTTATATCAAAAAAGTGCGTGATTACCTCATTTCGCACGGCTCCGAGTTCGACGCTGTGGTCTTAAGCCGGTGCGACTTTGCTCGCAAACATATCGCGGAAACTCGGCTATACGCGCCGCAAAGTCGCATTGTTTTTGATACTGTCGATCTACACTTTGTTCGCACCGATCGGGAGGCCCAGATCACCAGCGACCCGGAGACGCGAGAAAAGGCGCGCCAGAAAGAAGAGCTGGAATACAATCTTATTGACCAAGCCGATGAGACTTGGGTCGTGAGCAACGCGGAACAGAGGCTTCTCCTCGAAGCCAGGCCGCACAAGTCTGTTGAGATCGTCTCAACGATTGCCGAGATACCGGGGTCGAAGACTCCGTTCGCACTGCGGCGAGACTGGCTTTTTATCGGCGGGTTCCAACACACGCCAAATGTCGATGCTGTGCTGTTTTTCGTGCAGAAGATTTATCCGCTGGTGAGCGAACATCTGCCGGATGCGAAATTCTACATCATTGGTGAGAAGGCGCCTCCGAAAATCGTCGCTCTGGCGACTGAGAGGATCATTGTAGCGGGATGGCAGAGAGATATTCGGCCGTTCTTTGATAGCGCGAAGTTATCTGTGGCGCCGCTGCGTTTTGGGGCAGGCATCAAAGGCAAGATCAATCAAAGCATGGGATTTGGTGTGCCGGTTGTCGCGACTTCTCTCGCCGTCGAGGGAATGCCGCTAATTAATCGCGAGGATATTCTCGTCGCTGACGAGCCCGAAGATTTTGCGCACGCATTAATTGAGCTATACGAATCGGAAGAACTTTGGAAGCGCCTTTCGGAAAACGGCATCAGGAAAACACGTGCTCTCTATTCTACTGAGGCGGCGCGCGAAAAACTGAAACTTCTGTTTAGTGATGAGCATCTGAAACGTTTGGGGACGTCACCGCCGGTTGCAGAGCCGGAACTGCTTGTCACAGGTGCGGCTTAATCTTGCTTTAGGAGTGAATCAGACGGAAACAATCAGACCGACTACAGGCATTCCTGACATTTAATTCCGAGTTCGAGGTGTTGAGGCCAACGCTTATCTGTACTATTACCATAAGGAGAAGCTCGAAGCCGCTTTTCCTCACCTGCAATCGTGGAGGGCGGCAACTTCTGGAGCGTCGAAAGCCTCTGACCGGTTGAAGATCTAACTACAAGACCAAAGCGCGATGCAATCACACCAGCCCAAACCTATCTTCATCGTGGGATCCCCGAGATCGGGAACGAGCATTCTGACCTGGTGCCTGGGTCATCATCCGAACATTTTTCCGGTGCCTGAATCAAATTGGATGGGCGACTTTGCAGTCAACGTGGCGATTGCGCACCAAATCGGGTCGGCACGCGGTGATTACTCAGTTTTTAGTGCGATGGATGTTCGCGATGATGAGTTCTTTGCCGCGTTCGGTCGCAGCATCAACGACCTGATCATGTGCCATCGCAAGGATCTCGAAACAAAACGCGAAACCAAGTGCATCGAACTGAAACTTGACCGGCGTTGGCTCGAAGCCAGCAGCACGGCCGCCGGACCCAAAACACGCTGGGTTGATGGAACGCCGGAATATTCTTTCCACATATGCGGGCTGCGGAAGCTTTTCCCTGAAGCGTTGTTCGTCCATATGGTTCGCGACGTTCAGGCAGTAGTGCGCTCGATGGTTAACTTCCATCGCGTTGCAGGATTTCAGTTGGTTGCCAGCGAAGAGGACGCATACCGGTACTGGATCCGAACCGTGAGCGCCTGCCTCATTGCCGAGCGCGCCTATGGCCCCAGTGTCGTCCACCGCATTCGTTACGCAGACCTGATCGATGAGCCTGAATCGATGATGCGCTCGTTGCTTGATTTTATTGGCGAGCCCTATACGGACAAATGTCTTGAGCCGCTTGCCGAGCGGATCAATAGCTCAAGCGTGCCGCCAGATTTTGGATCAGAAGACGCTACTATCAACCCAGCGATCATCGAGGAAGCACACCGGCTTTCCACAGAAATCGATCAAGGCGTACCATCAGGCGCGAACTCATCTGCTGCAGCCGACGAACTGGAGACTGCATTTCGAGAGCGTGTCAAATATGTGGCAGCCTTGGATGACGTGTATCAAGAAGCTCGGCGGGTGATCGAGACGCTACCTAAGTCAGGGCCGCCTCTGTATCCGGCGACTGAGGCAACCAGCTCGTCCACCCTTCCAAGCAAGCCGAAGCATGCGGAGTAAAAAATGTCCTCGCTACGCAGCTCGTGTGCGTTGGATGCCTGACATCCCACCGCTTTGGAGCTAACGTTTTCTCTGCTACCAAAATCACATGGTTAACTCGCAGACGCTTTCAGCGAGCCGTATCGCAGGAGCCGGGCTGAAGCGCCGTTACGAAACTCCGCTCGTCTTACTGCTATATGTGATTCTGACCATAGCAATGACTTACCCGGCTGCGTTCTTCCTTCGTACAAAGGTGATGGGAGGACCAGCAGACAATTTTCATTTCCTCTGGGAGCTTTGGTACGTCGCCCATGCCCTCTTTGATCTTCACAAGTCGCCTTTCTTTGATCCCGACGTGTACGTTCCGTTTGGTTTCAGTTTGATCAGGAATCAAGATCTCTCTCCCGGAACAGTGCTTCTCTTCTCGCCGCTAACGCACGTGTTCGGCGAAGTGTTCACCTATAACTTCTTAATTCTGGCATCTTTCCCTTTGACGGCATTCGGGGCGTACCTTCTGGCACGCGAACTATGGTCCAGTCGACTCGCCGCGCTTCTTGCCGGAATCATCATTGGTTTTTGTCCCTACAGGTTGATGCATGCCACGGGTCATTTATCCATCGTCTCGACTGAATGGATACCGTTTTTCTTTCTGTACCTTGAACGGCTGATCTCCAAGCCTCGCTTAAAGAACGCAGTGCTCGCCGGCATCTTCTTCGGCCTTTCAGCCTGGGCGACCTGGTACTACTTCTTTATGACTTTGATTGCGGCAGTATTTTATGTCGCGTTCCGAATCAATTGGAAACTATCGCTGAAAGCTCTTTGGCACCTGTTGAAGCTCGGACTTATTTCGGTCGCGGTAGCTCTAGCTCTTGTTCTGCCCTTTTTGATTCCTTATTATCTAGCGACCCACGGAGGTGTGGTGGATTACCGCGGCCCCGGCGAATCCCAGGCATTCGCCGCCGCGCTAGCCGACTACGTTATTCCGGCTACAACTCATTTTCTATGGGGAGACAGGGTTGGCCAACTCTGGCGCAATGGAGCAAACGGGCTATGGCAATCGGAATGGCAACTTTATCTAGGTGTCGTCGCCCTGTTGCTGGCTGCCGCGGGTGTTTTCCATCGACGCCGTCGAGCCGTTATAGCACTAGTCGCGATGGCGCTAGGCTGTCTCCTGTTTTCCTTTGGACCTGGAATCTATTTCACTCATCCAACACCCCTTAGCCAATCAACGAATGACGTCGCGCTATCATCTCTTTGGGCGCCAGGCAGACTTCTACGACAACTTCCCGGGTTCAATAACCTCCGCTGCTGGGCCCGACTGGGATTCTTTGTTCAGCTCTCGATAGGTCTTCTCGCCGCCGCGGGCTTGACTCGTCTGCTGGATTGGATGAAAGAGCAGTTTCACGCGCCCGCCTTCGTGCGAGTGGGAGTAGCCGCAATTGTAATGGGGCTCGTCGTTATTGATTTCTTCCCGCGACCGGCAGCAATGAGCGCCGTCAGCCCGCGCCTAGTCGATATGTGGCTTTCAGAGCAACCGAGCGATTTTGCATTCATTGAGTACCCGATACCAAGACACGGCTACGGTGGACCCGCCATCTATGTCAGCAGGTTAACTGGCAAGGCTATCATCATGGGAAGCTCTCAAAATCCCCCAAATCTCGTGTATTGGAGTGATCTGAGCGCGTTCCCATCACCCATAACTCTCGACCTACTTCATGGCTGGGGTACCAAGTATGTGCTCGTGGACGAGAATCTTTATCGCGAGGGAAGTTCATTTTGGAATGTCTATCAAACATGGGACACCCTGAAATCGGCGATTAAGAAAAGTCCGCGCTTGAAAGAAGTCGCTCTTCTGGACGGAGTGCATGTTTACCAGCTGGGCAGCGGATCTCAGGGCAGCAGCGAGCTGCTTACTAACGGAAGCTTTGAACAAGGCAGCGCAACGTTTCTCCCCGGGTGGAAGATTGTTGGCAAACCGAAAGTCGACCGGACGGGCGAATACTGTGGCGGCGGCAGGGCTGCTTGCGCTGTAACAGGAAAAGATTTTCTGTTATCGGTGCCCGTTCCTGTAGAATCGGGTCAATGCTACAGGCTCACTGTTCGTGAAAGGGCCGACTCCTCGAAAGGCGGGAAATTACTTCTGCAACTAGACTGGCAGGGCGAAAACAAGAATGATCTTCATGTTCCTGCAATCGTCCATGCCGATGTGAGTTCGACACAGTGGTGGCACCAGCCGAGTATGACTGTTCGGGCACCCAGCGGCAGTAAGTACGCAGTTGTCCGCGCCGCGGCAGCGAGCGGAAAGATCTGGGTTGATGATTATTCTCTCACGAACATTCCAAATGATTGTGAACCGGAGCTCTTTATTACTCCAAATCCCGTTTCCGTGCCTGCCAGCCAATCCGGCCGAGCTGTCGTCTCATGGAATACCTGTTGCAACTCGGAAGGTCAGGTAACATTGACACACAATGGAAGCGCCGAGGAAGTTTTTGCTCGCGGGCCAACAGGTGTCGCGTTCGTGGATGGGATCAAACCGGGGATGCGTTATGAACTTCGGCTGTACTCGCAGCCACAGGCGGCTCCCGTGCAAACCGCCAGCTTGGGAGCAGTCGAAAGGACTGCCACGATTGCCGCCGATCCTAACCCCGTCCCAGCGGGGTCTGGCCTTGGCCGAACGAAAATTTATTGGGCAACGCCCAACGGCGAAGATGGCAACGTCTACGTTTCGCAAGATGCCGGCCCCGAGCATCGCTTTGCCAGCGGAGCGACCGGTTATGCCGAGGCGAACTGGATTACCGCCGGGAGCCATTATGAATTCCGACTCTACACAGCCGATGGTTCGCGCCGCCTTCTTGCGAAGGTTGTCGTTACACGGTAATATCGAAGGAGTTTGTTCCCGTAAGCGGATTGACGATGCTCGCCACGGATTCTACGATAGAGCCTGGGTGCAGAAAATATTGTCTTTGACGCTTGGAATTGCAGTTTGCTGCATGCTCTTGAACGCGTGTGATGGCGGGCGACGCCACTCGACTCAAAAGGCGACGCGCGGAAAACCCCTCCTATCCGCTACGCCGAACCCAATTCCAACCGGCGATCCGGATAAGCCTGTGGCAAGTACGCAAATCACATGGGACACGGGCGATGGAACCATCGGTGAGCTTTATGTAAAAATAGATCGAGAAGATGAACGTTTGATCGGCCGCGGTCCGTCCGGTGTTATGAAAATTGATTGGATACAATTCGACTCTCTTTACGAGTTCCGCCTCTATGCTAAAAAACGCTCCAGGCGCTTCGCAACATTGACAGTCACTCGTGATGACTGAGGATATCCGAGCAAAATTGACTTGGATCGCGAACGTGGTGCGAAATGCGTCAGAACTTGCGATGATGCCTGTTTGAAATGGAGAACACGAACATAAAACTGGGTCTGGTCGGCTACGGTTATTGGGGACCCAACCTGCTTCGCAACTTCCACGAGACGGAGGGTGCAGAGGTCAAGCGTTGCGTCGATCTGCGCCCGGAGCGGCGCGACGCCGTGAGCAAACGGTACCCAACCGTTCAAGTCTCCGGTGACGCTGACGAAATCCTAAGCGACGAAGAAATAGATGCGGTCGTCTTAGCTACTCCCGTCTTCACTCATCATGAACTGGCAAAGCGGGCGTTGGAAGCTGACAAGCATGTGCTGGTAGAAAAACCTATGACCCGCACAGTTAAAGAGGCCGACGAGCTTATTAAACTAGCAGAGAAAAAGAATCTCATTCTGATGGTCGACCACACGTTTGTTTATACCGGAGCCGTTCGCCGAATGAAGGAAATAATCGATGCCGGTGAGTTGGGCGAGCTTTACTACTTCGATTCCGTACGGGTTAACCTTGGGTTATTCCAACATGATATCGATGTTATCTGGGATTTGGCTCCTCACGACGTGTCTATCTTGACTTACCTGATTGCAGACAGGCCAAAGTCGGTTTCCGCAGTAGGAGCCGATCATACCGGACGCGGGCTGGTGGACGTGGCCTACCTCGCGTTACACTTTGCCGACAACTTTATAGCCCATTTTCATGTTAACTGGCTCTCTCCCGTAAAGGTGCGGCAAAATTTGATCGGCGGCAGTCGTCGAATGCTTGTTTACGACGACATGGAACCGAGCGAAAAAGTGCGCGTTTACGACCGGGGGATCCAAGTCAGATCGCAGGAGGGAATTTACAAGGCGCTGGTGGACTACCGCATGGGCGATGTCTGGTCGCCCAAGCTGGATGTGCGTGAAGCATTGTCGGTCGAATGCGAGCACTTCGTGAATTGTATCCGCACCCAGAGGAATCCTAATTCAGATGGTGAAAGCGGATTGCAGGTCGTAAAAATTCTCGAGGCCGCGAGTGCTTCAATTGCAAACGGAGGTCATCCAACCGCAATCTGAGGAACCGAAGCTTATATTGCGATTTGGGAGGACAAGTGGCAATCAAAGGTCAATTCTGCGTCATCGCGCCGGATGTGCGGCTTGGGCGAAACGTGACCATTCACAGCTTCGTCAACCTATACGGATGCGCAATCGGAGATGAAACGCGGCTCGGGACATTTGTGGAAGTGCAGAAGGGGGCGTCAATCGGACAACGCTGCAAGATTTCAAGCCACAGTTTCATCTGCGAAGGTGTGACAATCGAAGACGAAGTTTTTATTGGGCATGGAGTCAAGTTCATCAACGATAAGTATCCCCGCGCTACGGCCGCGGACGGCGCGGTACAAACCGAAGCCGATTGGAAAGTCCAGCCAACGCTCGTGCGGCGGGGAGCCAGTATTGGTAGCAACGCCACGATCCTTGGCGGAGTAATTATCGGCGCGCGTGCCATAGTAGGTGCTGGCAGCGTGGTAACGCGCAGCGTACATGATGGAGCCGTAGTAGCAGGCAATCCGGCGCGAGAACTGACCAGCAAAACAACGACTGAATGAAACCTCCGATATTCCTTTCCATTGTGATGCCTGCTTACAATGAGCGGCCGCACATCGAAGCAGTAATCAGAGAACACGTCGACGCGATTACAAAGCTGGCAGACTCGCTGGATGATTGGGAAATTGTTTGTCTCGACGATGGCAGCCAGGATGATACTGCTGCTGTGATCCAGCGGCTTTCACAACAAACGAACCAGATCCGGCTGGTCAGGCACGCGCAAAACAAGGGAATCTATCAATCTCAAACCGATCTATATCTCAATGCGCGGGGGACGCATATTTATTTTACAGGATCAGATGGGCAGTGGCCGGCCAATATTTTGCTAAAAATGTTTCCGGCGCTTCAAGCAGGAGCTGACTTGGTCGTCGGAGTTCGGCAAAACCGAAACGCCATCTACACCCTGCGTCGCCGGTTCGTATCCTATGCATTCAATCTGCTTCCCAAAATGCTCTTTGGCCTTGGCACGCGCGATGCCGGGAGCGTCAAACTCGGAGTGCGTGACGTCTTTACCTGTGATGTGATCTCACGCAGTCCGTTTGCTGACGCGGAAAGAATCATTCGAGCGCATAAGCGTGGTTATCTTATTGAGTTCGTGCCCATTGATTTTTTACCCCGCGCTCATGGCAAGGCAAAAGGGGCAACACTGCGCAATGTTGTTGCGTCACTTCGCGATTGTTTCAGATTAGTTGGCCGAATTGGACGCCACAATACGTTTAAACCGGTAGTTGCCCCCCAAACCCGGCACGGTTCTTAACCATTCCAAGCATTTCAGCACACTTTATGAAGCGGAGTTTAACGAACACCATGCGTTACTGCATGGACGAGCTACTGCCGCTGGCCATCAGGGATAACTATTATTTCATGTATCCTTTTTATCGCTACTGGTTCAACGGTTCCGAAGATCTAGACTCCATCATACGATTTAAAGAAGTCGTTCATTCCATGAGCGACGAGGAGTTTATTACCTTTTACGAAACCCTCAAATGCCGGGCCAACATCCGACCAACGGACTGTTCTGAAGCGAGTTTGAAATGGGTTCTGCAAAGGATCGATATTGGCAAAAACAAGTCGCTCGTCGATGTTGGCTGCGGCCGCGGGCACTGCATCGAGAAATTCCTGGGTCTTGGCCTCGAAGTTACCGGCTGTGACATTTACGAGAAACCGACTGCCGATTCGGCTGCTAACTATGTTCAAGGGAATGTTGAGAATTTGCCATTTGGTGATCGCTCATTCGATATCGTCACCTGTTTCCACACGTTGGAGCATGTCCGCCGATTAGGCGCCGCGCTGCATGAACTTAAAAGGGTAGCTAAGAACCAGCTTTTTTTAATTGTGCCGCAACAGCGTTTTTTTCGTTTTACTCTCGACTTGCACATTCATTTCTTTTATTCACCGCTATATTTTCGATCCCTGATGGATTGTGAGCCTAGTGAGTGCGCCCAGATAGGTGGCGATATTGTTTACTGTGCCTACATTGATCGACAAAAGGATCAGCCAGCCTGAACGGACGGCTTCTTCAACTTGAACACATCGAATATGCAACGCGTGCCCTACTTTGACCTTCAAGCGCAATACGACGGCATTCGCCCCGAAGTGTTATCTGCCTTGGGCGAAATCTGCGAATCGGCCAGATTTGCTCAAGGCCCAGCCACAGCAGATTTCGAAACGGACTTCGCAGCGTACTGTGGAGTCAATCACTGTGTGAGCCTCAACAGTGGCACCAGCGCGCTCCATCTTGCGTTACGCTGCCTTAATGTCGGGCCAGGCGATGAAGTCATCACGGTTGGCATGACTTTCATAGCCACTGCCTGGGCCATCAGCTACGTGGGCGCGACACCGGTTTTTGTAGATATCGACGCTGCGCGTCGAACGATGTGCCCCACCAAGCTTGAAGCTGCCATCACACCTCGAACAAAAGCAATTATCCCGATCCACCTCTATGGCATGCCCGCAGAGATGAATCGTATCAAGGCGATTGCCGATCGACATGGGTTGCCCATCATCGAAGATGCTGCCCAAGCGCACGGAGCGCGCTACTGCGGCAAGCGCGTTGGCCGATTCGGACAAATTGCGTGTTTCAGTTTTTATCCGAGCAAGAACCTGGGGGCGTATGGCGAAGGCGGTGCCTTAGTCACCAATGATGCAGCCATCGCAGAGCGCGCGCGTTCCCTGCGCGACCACGCGCAAAGCCAGAAATACCTGCATGACGAGATCGGCTATAACTATCGGATGGACAGCTTCCAGGCGGCAGTGCTCGCCATTAAGCTAAAGCGACTCGATGCCTGGAACGCAGCGCGCGCTGAGCGCGCTGCATACTACACCGAATTACTTAAGGATTCTACTTACAAGTTGCCTGCGCACTTTTCCGATTCAGAATGCGTGTGGCATTGTTATGTTATCGAAACTACGGAACGCGACCGGGTGCGCGCTGCCTTGCAGGATGCCAGTATCGAGACGGCCGTTCACTACCCTGTTCCTGTTCACTTGCAAAAGGCCTATGCGTATCTGCGTTACAAACCGGGTGACCTGCCTGTCACTGAACGGCTGTGTCAGCAATGTCTCTCTCTGCCGCTTTATCCGGAGCTCCCCAAAGAGAAAATCTCCACGGTCGCTTCTACCCTTCTGGACCTTGCGAGACGAAGGTAAGCCTTGCGCGATCGTTCGAGCTACGTAGCTAAGGAACTGAGCGTGGCCTCGACCTCCTTGGACAGATTCGCAATCCGGCACTGGCGAGCGTTCGTTCGCAATCCAATCACACTCTCGCTTCTCGTTTATACAGCGATCACCTTCGCGCTGATTTTTCCGACTCTGCGAATGTACATGTGGTCAGGGCACGACCAGCTGTTCCCTGTCGTCCGAGTGTATGAGTTATGCAACGCGTGGAGGACGAACGGCCCGTTTCATGCCCCGTGGCAGGCCGACTGGGCTTTCGGCTATGGTTATCCGTTCTTTACGTTTTACGCGCCGCTTGGCTACTACGCGGGCGCGTTGTTCCATTTCATCCTTGGAATGGATTACGGGCCGGCAACAAAATTCAGCTTTTATGCTTCTTTGTACCTCAGCGGGCTGCTGATGTTCGCCCTGGTTTATTCGGTCGGGTGGCGCGAGCAGTGGCCGCGCTTG